>CAJUDN010000041.1 GCA_910585355.1 uncultured Lachnospiraceae bacterium | reverse complement strand
TATACCGCAAAGTGGGGCGTGCAGATGACGGGAATGAATGTTCAGACACGCTCTAGTATCATTTTCGTATTATAGCACTTATGAAACAAATGTGGAAGGAGTTTTCTCTATGATTTTAGCCATAGATATGGGAAACAGCAATATTGTTGTGGGGTGCCTGGACGACCAAAAAACCTATTTTGAAGAACGGATCACCACCGACAACAGGAAAACCAGTCTGGAATATGCAATCGTATTGAAAAACATTTTAGAAATACACAAAGTAAAAAGAGATGATATTGAAGGTTCTATTATCTCCTCCGTTGTACCCCCATTAAACGCCCCCCTCTCTTCGGCAGTTAAAAAAATCACCGGACGTAAGCCCCTTCTCGTGGGCTCTGGTATGAAAACAGGACTCAACATCAAAATGGACAATCCAAAAGCCGTGGGCGGAGACCGTATTGTGGCCGCCGTAGCTGCCATCGCTCAGTATGAAGGTCCCATTATTATTGTAGATATGGGAACGGCCACTACCCTGGACGTGGTGGACAAGTCCGGCTGTTACATTGGCGGCGTGATCCTTCCCGGCATAAGAGTCGCCCTGGATTCCCTCGTAAGCAATACGGCCCAGCTTCCCAGAATCAACCTAGATATTCCCAAGCGGGTCATCGGAAAAAATACTATCGAATGTATGAGAAACGGTATCATGTACGGCAATGCCGCCACCATTGACGGCATCATTGACCGCATGGAGGCGGAACTTGGAGAAAAAGCTACTCTGATCGCCACCGGAGGCATGGCCCGCTTTATCACTCCCTTATGCAGTCACAAAATCACCTATGATCCGGATTTGCTTCTCCGGGGGCTTCTGATTCTCTACCGTCAAAATCATAGTGGTTCCGATAATTCCTAAACTGCTGCCGCATACGGCTGTTTCGTTTTCGCACGTTCTCCAGCCAGTCAATCCCGGGATTTCCCGGATTGGCCGGCTTTTTTTATGGATGTCTGGCATTCACAGGAAAATTTTTTCAGTTTCTTTCCCGTATAAATCCTTCCAAATCCGTACATCATTCTTCTATGGACACGATTCCAGAAAAAGAATACTCCCGAGAAATCCGGATTCAAAGACTTTCCGGGAGCACCCAAAAATGATGCGGAGGTAAGGGATATGCCTGGTTATAAGGTCGAGATTTGCGGTGTCAACACAGCAAAGCTGCCATTACTTACCACAGAAGAGAAAGATGAGCTGTTTAAGAGAATCCTGGCAGGCGACAGGCAGGCCAGGGAAGATTATATTAAAGGAAATCTGCGTCTTGTCCTCAGCGTCATCCAGCGGTTTGCAAACAGCAGCGAAAACGTGGATGATCTGTTCCAGATCGGATGTATCGGCCTCATAAAAGCCATTGATAACTTTGACATTACCCAGAACGTGAAATTTTCCACCTATGCGGTCCCGATGATTCTTGGCGAGGTCAGGCGATACCTGCGGGATAATAATTCCATCCGGGTCAGCCGTTCCTTAAGGGACACGGCTTACAAAGCCATCTACGCCAAGGAAAACCTTATGAAAAAAAATTTAAGAGAGCCCACCATCATGGAAATTGCAAATGAGGTTGGACTCAGCAAAGAAGAAATCACCTATGCCATGGATGCCATCCAGACTCCTGTAAGCCTGTATGAACCGGTCTACACCGACGGCGGTGATCCTTTGTATGTCATGGACCAGATCAGCGATAAAAAGAACCGGGAAGAGAACTGGATTGAGCAGCTTTCTTTAAGTGAAGCCATGAAGCGCCTTCCCGAGCGGGAACGGCACATCATCGACATGCGTTTTTTTGAGGGAAAGACCCAGACTGAGGTAGCCGAAGAAGTTGGAATCAGCCAGGCCCAGGTATCCCGGCTGGAAAAAAATGCATTAAAGACCATGCGGAATTACCTGAACTGACCGGATGGAGCTAGTGCTCCATCCAGACAGTAATCGTAGTTGTGAACCGCCTGTCACGCACCATTACGTCGTTAAAATTTCTAGTCGATGGCCCCACATCGCCGTCGAAATTTTGCCTAGCACTGTCACGCATCAGACAGTCCACAACTTCACTTTCTGTCTGGATGGAGCACTAGAGAGGGGGCTGTTGCAAAATGACAAGGTTCATCAAGATATAGTATACTGTTTTCGAACAGAAACGTATATTTTGTATGAAAACCTCATTTTGCAACAGTCCCCTCCTTTAAAATCCTTGCCAAAAAAAAGAAATGTCAGATTGCCCCAAGGACCTCTTCCTCCGCCGGAATGCTGGGAATTCCGCCTGGCTTTTGGGTGGAAAGGCTGGCCGCCGTACACGCAAAGCTTCCAATTTCCATAAGCTCTTTTTCGTTCAGTGTTTCTGGAGCTTTTCCGGTCTTAAGCAGTCTGGAAACCGCGCTTCCTCCAAAAATATCACCGGCTCCAGTGGTATCCACCGGTTTCACAGACGGGCATTTTGCCGCCCCGGCCGCATTGGCATTTGCAAGATAGGCGCCCTTGGGCCCCATGGTGATCATGGCAAGCTTCACCCCATATTCTCTCATCAGTTTCTCTGCCGCTTCCTTCTCATCTGTGATTCCCCAGAGAAATTCCACCTCTTCATCACTGATCTTTACCACGTCGGCATGGGAAAGCCCCCAGAGGATCTGTTCTTTTGCCGTCTCAGGAGAATCCCAGAGCGGAAGCCTCAAATTGGGATCAAAAGTAATCAGCCTGCCTTTTTCTTTGGCATAAGCCGCCGCCTTTTTCGTTGCCGTGCGAACCGGCTCGTCAGTAAGGCTTAACGTACCGAAATGGAACACCTTCGCTTCATCAATCAGGCTTAAATCCAGCTCTTCAAAAGCCAGTCTGGTGTCCGCCCCTGGTTTTCTCGCAAAACTGAAGAAACGGTCGCCGTCCGGGCTGAAGGTGACAAAAGCCAGTGTGGTAAACACAGAATCATCCACCCGGATTCCCCTGGTCTCTATTCCCGCTTCCTTAAAGGTATTTATCAAAAGCCTGCCAAAAGCATCCCCGCCTACTTTTCCCAGGAATGCTGTCTTTGCGCCGTATTTGTTCAGCGCCGCCAGAAAGTTTCCCGGCGCTCCGCCCGGATTGGCCTTCATCGTCGGATATCCGGCGGCGTCCGTCTCCTTAGATGCGAAGTCAATTAATAATTCACCAATCGCTGTTACATCATACATAGTTCCACCTCGCCACGTTTTTTATTGCGTTCCTTCCTATGTCTCATATAAGGCCGCCCGGCCTGAACCGCTGCTCTTATTTTGCCTCCGGATATTCATTGCAGAGCAGACGGTACGGAGCCTCGTCCTCTTCAATTTTCGGGAACCGTCCCATCTTCTCATAGAACCGGTTATCCGTATTGTCATCATTGCACTGGCTTACTTCTCCCAAAAGTACAGGGCCGCCGCCCTTCTCCACCTCAAAATCATGGTACATATACGGATAGATCGTGATGCTCTCACCCGGAGTCAGCCGCACCTGGGTCCCGGCCGGCACCACCATCTCTCTGCCGTCCACATGGACATGCACGTCATTCACCTTGTCCAATTCCTCATCCGGCGTGGAATTGTACACGCGGATCAGCACATTTCCTCCCCCGCGGTTGATAATGTCCTCCATTTTGGACCAATGGAAATGCATCGGGGAATATTGTCCTTCTTTAATGTATAGTAGCTTTTCCGCATAGGATTTGGTATACGTATCGCGCATTTTAAGATTGCCGTTGCGGATGGTGATCAGAGAAAATCCAACCTTATTAAAATCACCCAGGCCGTAATCGGTAATATCCCAGCCAAGCATATTATCCCTGATCTCATCATAATCGTGTCCCTTTTCCTGCCACTCTTCCGGAGTAAAATTACAGAATGGGGGAATCGCAAAACGGTATTCTTTTACCATCGCTTCCATTTCTTTTAATGCTGCATTAATTTCACTGCGTTTCATCACGAAGCCTCCTATCCCAATTATATCATAATTATCCCATAATTCAATAGGAACGCCGATCCTTTCAGTCCGGCGTTCCCATCTTGTTACTGTTCACAGGTACCCTGTGAACGTAACTGCATATGCCCATTTAAAATTGTCTGCGGCCACGGGACATATGCTTTGGCCCCACTATGATACTGGCCCCCGGTCAATCAGCGGAGTGAGTGACCGGGGAGCGAACAGTAACTTTATCTTCACTTTTCACTATTTTTTTAAAACAGAAACTCCTGTATCCTGTACGGCTCCGCCAAGGGACTGTCCTTCAAGAGCCGCAACGGCTGCCTTTACACCCTCAGAACCCATCACATCCGGGTTCTGGGCCATGGTGCAGAGAAGATAACCGTCGTTTATGAGATTCATGATCGCATCAGATTTGTCAAAACCTACGCCAATGATATCAGACTTGCCGGATGCCTTGATAGCGTTTCCGGTTCCTGTTGTGGAACCCTCGTTGCATCCGAAAATTCCTACGACGCCCTGGGTAATATAGTTCTCCGCGATGGTCTGGGACTTGGCGGCGTCGCCTTCGCCGTACTGGGTCTCCATTAACTCATAACCTTTTCCCTCAAATGCGGAACGGAAGCCGTTTTCTCTCTTTACGGTGGAGTCTGTCGCTGCGTTTACGTTCACGATACCAATCTTACCGGAGGTAATTCCTGCCGCCTCTAAGGCTTTAATCATCTCTTCCCCGGCAACCTTTCCGGCCGCCTCATTGTCTGTGGAGAAGGTAGCCTCTGCGTCTACATTTGCCGGAGAGTCTACATATACAATCTTAATGCCGGAGGAAGCCGCTTCTTTTAAGGCGGAAGAAATGGCGTCCGGGCCGTTTGCCGCTACGATGATCGCCTCATATCCGCCGGCAGCCGCATTGTTTACGCACTCGATCTGCTGAGCGTCATCCTTGGTGTTGGGGGACATAAAGGTCACTGTCACGCCAAGCTCCCCCGCTGCCTTCTGAGCGCCTTCATTTAAAGTTACCCAGTGCTGGTCGATGGAATCCATGGTGATCAGAGCAATTTTCCAGTTCTTTGTCGCGGCCGCTGCCGGAGCTGCCGCAGCGCTTCCTGCGCCGCCTGCCTTAATTACGGATACGCCTGTGTCGGTAACCTTGCCGCCGAGGCTTTCGCCGTTTAATGCCGCAACGGCTGCCTTTACGCCTTCATACCCCATCACATCCGGGTTCTGGGCCATGGTGCAGAGAAGATAACCGTCGTTTATGAGATTCATGATCGCATCAGATTTGTCAAAACCTACGCCAATGATATCAGACTTGCCGGATGCCTTGATAGCGTTTCCGGTTCCTGTTGTGGAACCCTCGTTGCATCCGAAAATTCCTACGACGCCCTGGGTAATATAGTTCTCCGCGATGGTCTGGGACTTGGCGGCGTCGCCTTCGCCGTACTGGGTCTCCATTAACTCATAACCTTTTCCCTCAAATGCGGAACGGAAGCCGTTTTCTCTCTTTACGGTGGAGTCTGTCGCTGCGTTTACGTTCACGATACCAATCTTACCGGAGGTAATTCCTGCCGCCTCTAAGGCTTTAATCATCTCTTCCCCGGCAACCTTTCCGGCCGCCTCATTGTCTGTGGAGAAGGTAGCCTCTGCGTCTACATTTGCCGGAGAGTCTACATATACAATCTTAATGCCGGAGGAAGCCGCTTCTTTTAAGGCGGAAGAAATGGCGTCCGGGCCGTTTGCCGCTACGATGATCGCCTTATATCCGCCGGCAGCCGCATTGTTTACGCACTCGATCTGCTGGGCGTCATCTTTGGTGTTGGGGGACATGAAGGTCACTGTCACGCCAAGCTCCGCCGCCGCTTTCTGAGCGCCTTCATTTAAAGTTACCCAGTGCTGGTCAATGGAATCCATGGTGATCAGTGCGATCTTGGTATCGCCTGACGCAGCCGCCTCTGTTGCCTTTGAGGTCTCAGCGGCCTTTGAAGTCTCAGCGGCTTTCGTGGTTTCCACCGGGGCCGCTGCCGTTTCCGCCGGTTTGGAGCTGCATCCTATCACAGACGCTGCTGCCAGTACGGCACAGCTTAACATTGCTAATAATTTCTTCTTCATAAATACCTCCTAAAAAGATTCTTCTATATGTAACCGCCGCTCTCGGACAGTTAGATATATCTTACTTACCTGCCTTTTTTCCGAAATTTCCGGAACGGACTACCACGTCCAGAAGTACGGAAAATACCACAATGATACCAATCACAAGACGCTGAATGCCGACCTGTGCGCCGATCATGTTAAGGCCGTTCTCAAGCGTCTGCCATACTGCCGCGCCTGCAAAGGTTCCAAGGAGAAGCCCTGTGCCGCCCAATGGGGAAATACCGCCGATTACGCCGGCCGCAACGCCATACATCTCATACATGTTTCCTGCCTCCATATTTCCCATGCCGGCCTGTGCACAGAGAATGAAGCCGACCACACATGCACATATGGCGCTGACAAGATACGCTTTAATGGTCGTGCTTACAACGTTTACACCAGAAAGCTTCGCCGCGTCCACGTTGGAGCCGATGGCGTAAATATGTCTTCCGGTTCTTGTTTTGGAAAGCAGGAAGAAAAATACCAGAAACAGAAGTAACGCAATCCAGAACGTATTATATACGCCAAATGTCTTTCCATAGTAAAAGAAGTTCTGGAAGCTGTCCCCGGCTTCTTTTCCGATTCCTGTTGCGATTGCATCCGTATTGCGGTTATTGTTTACCATATAGGCAACGCCGCGGGTCACGAACATGGTGCCGAGAGTCGCAATGAACGGCGGAAGCTTAAATTCTCCCACCAGAAATCCATTGACTACGCCGCAGAGCAGGCAGCAGGCCATGGCAACCGCCATTGCCAGTACCGGATTTACTCCCATCGCCATCATAGTGGCAGAAATCATGGCGCTCATACCAACCATGGAACCGATGGAAAGGTCAATGTTTCCTGTAATCAGAAGATAGCTCTGTCCCACGCCGATTAACAGGTACTTAGACATGGAGCGCAGAAGGTTCATAAAGTTCTGGCCGGAAAAAACGTTTCTGTCGATCAGGCCGAACGCCACATAAATAACGATCAGACCCGCGAACGCGGTGATGACTGCCCCCATGCCCCTGGTGTTTAAGAGCCGCTTTACTGTACTTTGCTTTTTCTCATTCATGATACTGTCCTCCTAACTTACCTGTTTCTTTTCAAACTCGGTCGCATACTTTAAAACCTCGTTCTGTGTGGTCTCACGGGCCATCACCTCTCCGGTTATCCGTCCGTCGCACATAACGATGACTCTGTCAGCGATCCCGAGGACCTCAGGCATTTCAGAGGATACGAACATAACTGCAATGCCTTCCTGTTTCAATTTGTTCATCAGATTATAGATCTCCACCTTGGCGCCCACATCAATACCTCTTGTAGGCTCATCGAAAATTACCACTCTGGAGTTTCTTGCCAGCCATTTTCCCACAACCACCTTTTGCTGGTTTCCGCCGGAAAGGTTGGCCGCATTGACCTCCACAGTCGGCGTTTTAATCATAAGATTCTTTACTGCGTCTTCGCAGAGCTTATCCTCCTTACTGCTGCTTATGACTCCAAGCCCATTGCACAGAAGATCCAGATTCGGAAGAGCCAGGTTATGGCGGATACTGAGCTTCGTACAGAGGCCGTCCTTCTTTCTGTCCTCCGGGGCCAGAACAATTCCGGCTTTGATGGCATCCATGGGACAGTTGATTTTCACTTCGTTTCCGTCCAGGAAAATCTGTCCTCCGGTCTTCTGATCCACGCCGAAGATCGCTCTTGTGGTCTCGGTTCTCCCTGCGCCCATCAGGCCCGCAAATCCGACGATCTCCCCTTCGTAAAGGGAAAAATTGATATTGCGTACCAGCTTTCCGGCATTTAAATCCTTCACCTCAAAGATTTTCTTTCCTTTTTCACAGGAGACTCTCGGGAACTGCTCCTTGATCTCACGCCCGACCATATTGGCTATGATCTGATCCATGGTCATCTCCTTAAAAATACCGTCGGTGATATACTGGCCGTCCCGCATGATGGTGACGCGGTCCACAATGGCCTGCAGCTCCTCCAGCCTGTGGGATATGTAAACGATCCCACACCCGTCCGCTTTCAGCTTCCGGATAATGCGGAACAGCTCGTCAATCTCCTTGGCTGTCAGAGAGGACGTGGGCTCATCCATAATAAGAACTTTCGCGTGAATGGAAAGCGCCTTGGCAATTTCTACCATCTGCTGTTTGGAGACCGGCAAATCGCCCACCATCTGACGCGGGTCAATGTCGATTTTCAAATCACCCAGAATCCCTGCCGCCTCCGCCTCCATTTCACTGTTTTTTAATACGATCCCCTTCACCTTTTCCCGTCCCAGAAACATATTCTCCGCAACGGACAGATGCCTGCACATGTTAAGTTCCTGGTGAATGATTGCCACGCCTGCCGCCTGGGCCTGTTTCGGCGTCAGATTGTCATATTCTTTTCCGAATATGGTCATGGTTCCGCCATCTTTTGTGTAAACGCCGCTTAAGATTTTCATCAGCGTGGATTTCCCGGCTCCGTTTTCGCCAAGAAGCGCCATGACCTCTCCGGAGCGAAGCTCAAAATTTACATTGTCGAGAGCCTTTACCCCTGGAAATGTCTTGACAATATTTTTCATGGACACAATTACTTCTCCCATCTGCTCCCCTTCTTTCTGTTACTTCCTTCTATCTTCTTTTTCTGTGCCGCATCCGCTGTCTCTATTTCCGCTCCGCATCCATTGAGACCGGAGGACACAGGCCCTTCTGGCTGATATTTCGTCCGCCTTCTTTATTTCTGCGCCGCATCCATGGCAATACTGAGCGCGGCCACATCTCCCAGAAATTCTCCAAGGGCCGCCGGAACGATTTTGCAGGCTGCCCGGTTCGGCCCCAGAGCCTCTTTTTGAAGCTCCCTGTTCATGGACTCCTCCATCAAATGGCCCGCTCTCGCATAAATGCTTCCAATCACAATCCTGTCCGGGTTTAAAATATCCACGAGAATGGCCAAAAGCTTTCCAAGAATCGTTCCTGTCTTCTCCCATATTGCGATGGCTGTCTCATCGCCTTTTTGCGCCCGATCATACAGCTCTTTGGCCGTACCTTCCCCGTACTGGGCGAGTCCTCCGCCGCTTATGTACCCTTCATAGGCTCCGGCCTTCCCGTAGCCCATATGACCGTCCTCATAAAGCCTTATGTGCCCCACTTCACCGGCCATGCCCAACGCGCCCTCATAAAGCCGCCCGTTTAAAATAAGGCCTGCCCCGATTCCCGTTCCGAATGTCAGAAAAACCAGATTTTCACAGCCCTTTCCGGCTCCGAACTTCCACTCGGCCACTGCACATGCATCTGCATCATTGCAAAGTCTCGCCGGTACATGAAACCGCTCTGTCAGCATATCCGTAATGGGAACCTGATCCCATCCGGGCAGGTTTGGCGGTCCGAGGATAACGCCGGTCCTGCCATTTAAGGGGCCTCCGCAGCTTACCCCTATAGCCTGTACTCTTTCAGACCAGAGAGCTTCTGCACTGTCAAAGATCTCCTTTAACGTTTTTTCTCTGCCATTGGTGGAAAAACGGAGTTTTTTTAAAACCTTTCCGTCTTCGTTTCCACGCACAACCGCGCATTTTGTTCCTCCAATGTCGATTCCAATATATTCTTTCATGTTCTCTCTCCGTTTACCTGTATTTTATACAAAAAAATGCCCCCAAAACAGGGGGCAATCTTTCGGTTTGGGGGGACAATCTTTTGATTCTTTGCAGCGCTTTCTCCTCACCGGACGATGCGGTTGAACTCATTTTTTTCATAGGATGCCGTGCAGGCTCCCTTTTCCACAATGAGCAGACGATCTGAAATATCCAATGTGTCTGAAACATTGGTTGTGATAATAAGCACGGCTGTTCCCTGGGAGAGGATTCCCCGGAGAAGCTCCAGGATTTTCATGCGGGTAAACATATCTCCCTTGGCCAGAGGCTGGATGCAGACCAGCACCCGCGGGTGCAGAAGCTGCATCTTATAATAAACCAGAGCAATCTGCTCCGGAAACTGCAGGTTGGAAATATTCGTCTCATGGATGGCCTTTCCCACGAGAGGCTCATACTCGTTGCGGATGCTCCGGAAGATTTTTCTAGACATCAGACTTTTTTTCAGCTTCCTGTCCAGAAGAAAGGTCAGATTTTCCATATATGTCCTGTCCCAAAACAGGAGGCGCTCCACACAGTCCTTCGGAATCAGTGCAATTCCCTCATCCAGATACCTGGCGGCTTTCGCCGGTGTATATGGTTTATGCTCCAGGGTAATGCGCCCCTTTTCACATGTAAGCCTGCCGCAGAGAAGTCCTGCCACATCCTCCGCAATCCGGTTGTCCACGTCTAAAAGAGTCACGCATTCTCCTTTGTTCAGAACAAACCGCAAGCCCTGAAGGTTTCCCGCATAAACGTAATGGAAATGCATCACGCCCTCGTCTGATTCCGGTTCCGGATCCGGTCCCTTAATATTCCAGTCGGTAATATAGGGCGCCATGGCCTCATCGGTCATTTCATCCCGCTCAAACACTTTATCAATTCGTCCGTCCGTATACAGAGAAGTCCTGTCCGCCACCCGGAATACATCCTCATGATGATTTCCAATGTAAAGGACCGCCATACCTTTGTCCTTCATCTTTTTTAACATTTTCTGAAATTCCGTCAGCTCATGCTTGCTTAAAAAGTTCCCCGGATTATCCACAATGACCAGCCTGCATCCAGAAAGCAGAGCCTTGGAAAGCTCCGCCAGGCAGCGCTCCAAAGGTGTTAAATTAACCACACGCTTTTGTATATCCACCTGGATTCCGTTTTCCTGTAAGAACTTTCGCGCCTGCACATAAAGGACATTTTCATTAATAAAATATTTTTTAAACCCTTTTCGCAGGACAAACAGGTTATCCACCACGCTTAAGCCCTCTACCAGGCGGCTTTTCTGCTCAATGACATATACCTTATTATCGCTGTTGTCACTGTAAGAATAGCTGTTTACGATTCTTCCATTGTACCACACGGTCCCAAAAGAAATGTTATGGTTATGACAGATAAGGTCAATGAGCTGGTCATGACCTTTGTTGTTACGGCCGACTAACCCCATGATCTCTCCTGTAAACATCTGGAAATTCAGATTATCAAGAAAAGTCTCTCCATTTTTTATGAGACTTACGTGATCCATGCGGAGCAGTTCTTTCTTCATATACGCCTCCCCGGCCTCAGGAATCCTGTACCAGCGGAAGATTAATCAGCACATCCGTGCCGACGCCTTCCCGGCTGTACACATTAATACCATATTCCTCCCCAAATAACAGTTTAATGCGGTTATTGACGTTGACCACGGCGATCCCGCCCTTTTGGCCGGTCTGCTCCTCCACGTCATCCACAGACAGACGCCTTAACTTTTCATTCAGCTGCTTTAATTTTTCCTCTGACATTCCGAGGCCATCGTCGGAGATCCGGATTCTCATCCGCTCGTTGCTGATCCCGATCCGGATAACGAGACGGCCCCTGCCGATCTTCCTTTCAATTCCGTGATAGATGGAATTTTCCACAATGGGCTGCAGTGTCAGCTTTGGAAGGCGGTACCGGAGTACCTCCAGTTCACTGAAATCATCATCGTCCCGCTCGTATTCTATGCTTAAAGTAAGCTTGTCCCCAAACCGGAACTGCTGGATATAGTAATAGTTTTCTATATTCGCCAACTCATCCTCCAGGGTTACCAGATGCTCCACCTGCGAAATCGTATAGCGGAAAAAGGTCGCAAGGGCCTCGGTCATTTCCGCAATGTTGTCCAGTCCCGCGATTAAAGCCTCGCTCCGGATTCCTTCCAGCGTATTGTAAAGGAAATGGGGATTGATTTGATTTTGAAGCGCCAGATATTCGGCCTGCTTTTTAGAAACGCTTATGAGGTTATTCCTGTCTATCATCTCATTGAGCTTCTGGACTGCCTGCTGGCTCTCCGGAGTAAGGGGGTAGCGGGCCTGAAACAGATCGTTCAGCACATATCCCATGACAAATTGTTCATAAATCTTCTTTGTCTCCCGGTAGGGCTTAAAGACAAGATGATAAATAACGCACAGATATCCAAAGATACCAAGCGTAAAAACAAAGGCCGGCAAAAATCCGATGGATGTTTTAAAGCTGACAGCCCAGATATATCCCAGGGCTGCCAGAAAAAGCGCCGCGCCCAGAACCGCTCCGGCCTTCAGACGTTCTGATATAAATTTCTTTTTTCTGCTCATGAATACAGCTTTCTATACTCGTTCGGCTTGAGGCCCGAGTATTTGGCAAATGTTTTTGTAAAGTATCGCACATCGCTGTATCCCACCCTCTCACAGATATCAGCCACCGTAAGACTTGTCTCTTTAAGGAACTGCTTCGCCATATCCATCCGCACCTTGGAAAGATATTCTAAAAAAGTCATGCCCGTATCCTTTTTAAATACGGTGCTCAGATAAGCAGGAGAAAGACCGGCCACAGCGCCGACCTGCTCTAAACTTAACGGCTCCCCGTAATGGCCCGCCACATATTTTTTCACCATCCGCACAGGACGGTTCTCATCCTGGCGCTTCCGTCTGGCCGCCTTCTCGTAGGAGGTTGTTATCTTCCGTATCATATAATCAAAAAGCTCGGCTGCTGAAGAGCAGTTTTCCGCCCCCGCATTGTAGTTTTCCAGAAAATCTTCCTCAATCCGTATCCGGTAATTCTTCATGAAGAAAAGATACAGGTTGCAGACTTCCTTCGTCATCTGCAGGATCTCATGGCCGGTGACCCCTTTCATGGCAAGCATCTGACTTTTCAGCTGGAGCATGGCCTCCCGCACGGTAAATACTTCCAGAGTCTCCAGAGCCTGGGACATTCTGGTGTTAAATTCTGTAAACAGCTCGCTCTCCGCAAAAGACCCTGAAACGGCAATATCTCCCTCCAGAAGCTTTCCGGTCCCCGAAATCAGCCGTTCCTCCATCAAAATTCTTGCATTTTTTAAGGAGCTTTCCAGGCCTTCCGGAGAATCATGCAGACTGCCCACAGAAATTGTCACCGCAAAATCCTCCAGGATACCGCCCTGGATCTTAAGCTGATCCAGCAGATTTTTTATCTGCCGGCGGACAGTACTTTTCTGCTCCTCCCTAAAGTTTAATAGAAAGTAGAAAAATCCCCCCGCCGCAAGGATTTCATATTCCAGGGTACAGTCCGAAAACAGCTGTTTTGCGACGCTGTGCGCCTTATCCGCCATGAACCGCCGGCTCTTTTCATCATCGAATACATGCCCGTCCATTTTAAGGATCGCGATTCCGAACCAGCCCGGCTGCATGGCATAATGAAATTCCCGATTGATATCTTCAATCGGCTTTTTCAGCCACTCCTTATTTCTCCGGTATACAATTCCCGACAGAAACGTCTGTCTTAAAGTTTCCTTATCGCTTTTTAAAGTCAGCTGTACCTTTTCCGCATAGCTTAACTGGTCCGTCTTTTCCCTCAACTGTTCCCCAAGTTTTCGTAACGTCTCGTTCAGCTCTTCCTTCTTGATGGGCTTTAAAAGATACGCGTTCACTCCATAACGGATTGCCGACTGTGCATATTCAAAATGGCGGTATCCGCTGATAATGACAAATTCCATTTTCGGATTATGCTCTTTCCCCAGCCGCACCAGCTCCAGACCGTCATATCCGGGCATTCGGATATCCGTAAGGGCAATATCCGGGCTGTACTCCTTAATTTTTTCAAGAGCCTCGATTCCGTTTTCCGCCACAGCCGTTACCTGCATGTCAAGCGCTTCCCAGTCCACAAGCTTTTCTATCAGCTGGCATACCTTCTTCTCATCATCCGCAATCAGCACTTTTAGCATCGGATTTCCCCTTCCATCCAGATCTCTTTATCTGGTTCGGTTTTTCTTTGTCAAAATCCATTATAATCTAAAAAGAAAGGGTTGTCCACCATTTTGGGGCGGTCGGGACGCCTGTGCACAGCAAAGGGAGCCCGCCTGCGGATTTCTCCGTCTGCGAACCCCCTTGTCTTTTCCTGATGTAAAATATCTTCTGCGTTGGATTTTCCGGCCGCAGCCACCGCTTGGCCGTCGTAAAACTGCCTTTTCGATAAACCGGGGCGCGTTATATTGTATCGTCCCGCCGGGTATCATGCGGACAGTACGCTAATCCTCATATACGACTGCATCCTGATATTGATGGGCTCCGATACGGCTTAACTTAAAGCCATCCAGGTTCTTTGTCGCTCCCAGAATCTTTACTTCATTATAGAGCGGCACAACCGGAGTTTCCTGATTCTGGATCTCATACATCGTTGTCAGGAGTTCTTCTCTCTTTGCCTCGTCAGTGGTTACAAGCCATTCCTCATAGGTCTTGTCGTATTCTGCGTTACTGAACCGGCAGTCATTTCTCATCATGCCTGTGGGGAGGATGTTGGACAACGTATACTCCGCATGGCCGCTGTTGCAGGAATAGAAGTGCAATTCCATACCAAATTCATCGCCTGCGTCAATTCTTGTGTCAATGGTATTGGCGTCCTGAACAGAAATTTCCGCCTTAATGTTGATTGCTGCCAGCTGCTCCTGGACAACCTGACAGATTTCCGTATTCGTCTGCACGGAGCTTGTCCAGAGCTCCATAGTGAATCCGTCCTCACATCCGGCTTCCTTCATCAGCGCTTTCGCCTTCTCCAGATCGTAAACATGCGGTTCCCTCACTTCCTTATACTCAGATACAGAATCCGGAACGATCGCATAAGCGACAGAGCCATATCCATAACATACTGCCTGTACGATTGCTTCCTTATCAATCGCATACTCGATTGCCTGGCGGACGCGGCTGTCATTTACCGGAGTTGCAGACTGGGTGTTTAAGTAGAACATAACGATCTTCATGGATGGTGTGGATAAGAACTGGAGATCATCATTGTCCTGAATCTTCGTCGCGTCCACATACGGAATCTCATAGGCCACGTCAATTTCCCCGGTTTCCAGCATAATCGTTCTCTGTCCTGCCTCCGGAACAATTTTCATGGTCAGATACTTTGTTTTGGCCGGACCGCCCCAGTAATCGTCAAAACGCTCCAGTGTATAATAGTCGCCGGTCACATAGTCTTTTAACTTATATGGGCCGCTTCCAATGGGAGCCTTTGCAAAACCTTCCTCACCCACAGACTCAAAATATTTCTTCGGCACAATTCCGAAAGCCGGGTCCGTCAGCTGGTAAATAAAGGACGGATGCGGAGATGTGAACGGAACAATTACCGTAAAATCATCCTTTGCCTGCATATTTGGCACATCAATGTAATTCTTAAACGCGCTGCCGCGCTCCGCTCTCTTTTCAAATGTAAAAATAACATCCTCAGCGGTCAGCGGGTCGCCATTGTGGAACTTCACATCATGCACCAGATTAATCTGTAAAGTAAGATCATCAACCCACTCATAGCTTTCTGCCAGGCTGCAGCTCATATTCATTTCGCTGTCATAGACCAGCAGCGTATCATACATATGATTTGTCAGGGAATAGGCGCGCTCCTGGGTACCGATATAGGGGTTCATGGTCGTGAGATCAGAGCTCTGGGCAAATACAATCTCATCCTTCACTTTCCGGTCGGCAGCCGGCGCCTCCGTAGCAGCGGCGCTGTTTCCTGAGCCAGTCCCAGCCGGCGCCTCCTTCGCCTTCTGTGAACACCCTGCCAGTGACAGGACCATTGACGCTGCCAGTAACATTGCGGTAACTTTCTTCATACGTTGTCCTCCTGTTTTCTTTTTTGAGAGTAGTTTTTTATTCACAAAGGTGGCAAGAAACGAAATGGCCGGGGCTTATCTCCTTCATGTCTACCTTACGTGTCTCACAATCTGGTCTTGCATAGATACATCTTTTGGCGAAGCGGCATCCCTCGGGAACATTGATAGGAGAGGTCAGCTCCCCTTTTAACACCACGCAGTCCATCTTCTGATCGGGATCCGGCGTGGGAATCGCCGAGAGAAGCGCCTTTGTATAGGGGTGCTGCGGATTGGAAAACAGTTCCTTCGGCTCTGCAAGCTCCACCATCTGGCCCAGATACATCACCATAATTCTGTCCGAAAGGTGTTTCACCACACTTAAATTATGGGTAATGAACAGGTATGTAAGTCCCAGTTTTTCCTGAAGATCCTGCATCAGGTTCAGTACCTGCGCCTGGATCGACACATCCAGAGCCGAAACCGGCTCATCGCACACGATAAATTTAGGATTCAAAGACAAAGCCCTGGCAATCCCGATCCTCTGTCTTCTCCCGCCGTCCAGCTCGTGGGGGTAAGAGTTTGCGAATCTCTTTGCAAGACCCACAAGCTCCATCATTTCATCCACTTTCTTCTGGATTTTATCTTTTTCACTGGCCTTATAAATTCCCTGGATCATTAACGGCGCCGCAATCGACTGGCTGACTGTCATCCTGGGATTTAAAGAAGAATACGGATCCTGGAAAATGATCTGCATATCAGAACGTTTCTGTTTCATTTTCTTTTTATCATACTCCAGAATATTCTCACCTTCGAAAATCACTTTTCCACCGGTCGGTTCGTGAAGTCTGAGAATTGCGCGTCCCAGCGTGGATTTTCCGCACCCTGACTCACCTACAACTCCCAGTGTTTCACCGGCATTCAGTCCAAATGTAATATCATCTACAGCCAGAAGCATTCCACGGGGAGTCGAAAAATACTTTTTCAGATGTTCCACCCGCAGAAGTTCTTTTTTCTCATTCATCCCCGTAACCTCCTCTTAAGTTTTCCATGGCGCGGAAGCAGCGTACCATATGCTCTCCGCCCACCTCCACCATAGACGGCTCCTCCGTTTTACATTTCTCCATCGCAAAACGGCATCTGTCACAGAAATTGCATCCCTTCGGCAGGGCCATGGGATCCGGCATAAGTCCCTCTATGGGGTGGAGACGCTTTTCATCCATATGAATTTTCGGTATGGAATTCATAAGTCCGATGGTATAGGGATGGCGCATATCCTTAAATATCTCATGGACCGTCCCGTATTCCACAATCTCTCCAGCATAAATGATTGCCGCCTTCTCACAGGTCTGGGCCACAACGCCCAGATCATGGGTGATCAGAATCGTTGCCGTATTGAACTTTCTCTTCAGGTTCTGCATCATCTCCAGAACCTGCGCCTGAATCGTCACATCAAGGGCCGTGGTCGGCTCGTCCGCAATCAGTATTTTCGGATTGCATGCCAGGGCAATGGCGATCACCACCCGCTGTTTCATGCCTCCGGAAAACTGGTGGGGATAATCGCCGGCCCGGTCTGCCTTAATTCCAACCAGTTCCAGCATTTCGCAGGATTTTCTCGTCGCTTCCACAGCCGACATTTTCTCATGAGTCTTTATGGTTTCCGCAATCTGATCTCCCACCGTCATAACCGGATTTAATGAGGTCATCGGATCCTGGAAAATCATGGAAATATGACGGCCCCGGATATTCCGGATTTCATTGATGTCCATCTTAAGGATATCAGAACCGCCGTATAAAATTTCTCCTGACATAATTTTTCCAGGCGGCTGCGGGATAATCCGCATAATGCTTTTGGCAAGCGTCGTCTTTCCGGCTCCGGTTTCCCCGACAAGGCCAAGGGTCATTCCCTCATCCAGGCTTATGTCGATTCCGTTTAACGCTTTTACGATTCCGTCGCTGGTTTCAAACTGGACGCGAAGGTCTTTAATTTCAAGCAATTTACCCATCTGCATTTCCCCCCTATCTCTTAAGCTTCGGATCCAGTGCATCCCGCAGCCCGTCGCCGAACAGGTTAAACGCAACGACGGTAATTACCAGAAACAGACCTGGAAATACGGAAATATGCCATGCGTCGCGCATATACACTTTTGCTGCCGTAAGGATCGCCCCCCATTCGGGAATCGGCGGCTGTACGCCAAGGCCGATGTAAGAAAGTCCCGCAACATGAAGGATGGAGGAACCAATTCTCAAAGTAAGCTGTACCAGAATTGGCGCCATGGAATTAGGAAGAATATATTTTATGAGGATAACAAAGTCGTTGGCCCCAACGGCCCTGGCCGACTCCACAAACTCCTTATCTTTTACGGACATGACCGCCGCCCTGGTGACGCGGGAGAAGGAAGCCATTCCGGAAACGCCGAGAGCGATTAAGAGGTTCACTGTACTGGCCCCGAGGGCCGCAACAATGGCCATAGCCAGGAGTATGAACGGGCATGCCATGAAAACGTCCATGATACGCATGATCACATTGTCCGTTTTGCCTCCGTAGAAGCCGGCGATCATCCCCAGCGGGCCCCCGATCAAAAGAGCCAGCGTTACGGCGCAGAATCCTAAAAGCAGAGAATATTTCGTTCCCCAGAGGATGCGGAACAGCATATCCCGGCCAAACTCATCGCAGCCTAACGGATGCTCAAGGCTCGGTCCCTTTAGTTTCATATAAAGGTTCTGCTTTACCACATAATTGTTATAGACCTCCTCATGGGTCACGATATCCGTAAGGATCGTTCCTGCCACAATAAGGAGCAGAACTACAATAATCGCCAGTCCCAGCATGGCCCGCCGGTTATATTTAAATTGAATCCACGCCTGTTCAAACAGGGTCCGGTCCCGGTTAACAGCCTCGGCTGTTTCGATCTCTGCTTTTCTCGTTCTTACACTCTGAAACATACCCATCACCTCCGTTTCGTCTGGTATTGCGACTTAATTCTCGGATCCACAAATGCGTACAAAAGATCAACGAACAGATTCACAAATGTGGAAAAAATGGATAACATAACCACCGACGCAAGAACCGACGGCGTATCCTTAAAATTAATGGATTCCACAACGAACCGTCCGACTCCCGGCCACGCAAAGATAGATTCTGTCACGACAGAGCCGCCAAGGAGGCCGCCGAAACTTAAGCCGATCATCGTCACAATTGGTATTAATGCATTTTTCAGCATATGGCGCACTGTGATTGTGGATTCCTTAAGCCCCTTCGCACGGGCCGTGTCGATGTAATCCTGACGCACAACTTCCAGCATGGACGCACGGGTCGTGCGGGCGATTGTCGCCATCGTATTACTGGAGAGGGTAAACGCGGGAAGAACCAGACAAATAATCATATCCGGAAACCCCGGTTTCATTCCCGCCGCCGGGAATATCCCCAGCTTCAGGGCAAAAATAATTACCAGCATAAGTCCCAGCCAGAATACCGGGGACGCCGCCAGAAACAGCGTCACCATCATCACCACATTATCGAAAATGGTATACTGTTTGATCGCTGAAATGATTCCCACAGGGATTCCGATCAACACCGCAATAAAGACGGCAGCCCCGGCCAGTATCATCGTGTTTTTCAACCTCTGAATAATCTGGTCGGAAACATCCAGATTATTCCGGTAGGAAATGCCAAGATCACCTCTTAACATATTTCCCACAAACCGGACATAACGGACCACGAACGGGTCATCCAGTCCCATCTCTTCCCGCAGATTGGCGATATCTGCCTCCGTCGCCTCGTTTCCGAGAATAATCTTCGCCGGGTCTCCGGGCGTAAATTCCATGATCGTGAATACAAGGAGCGTCGCCCCAAGAAGGACCGGTATAACGAAAAGGAAACGTTTTAATATGTATCTGAGCATATAAGCCTCCTTTCTATGAGGTCTGTCGTTCCATATCTAAGCGGCGCATCAGATTCTCGCAATCCTCCATGATATGCCAAAGCTGCCCCACAAGACGGTTTCTCTGACGCACAAACCGGGTCTGGACCGCCAGATAGAAATCCTCTTCTGTATTTTCTGGCGTGAGCCCCATGGCCATACTTAGCGCCGGGAACATCGGCCCCTCTGTCGCCGGGTCCTGATGATAGCGGCTGGAGGCCGTGTAAGTGATACGCACCATTTCTCCCGCAACTTTTATGACCGCGTCGTCTGCCGCCGCAGGCTCATATTGGGGAAGCTTTGCCTCAAACCTTGCAATGGTTTCTTTTAACCGCTCCATAGCAGGCCAGACGGGAGCCAAATCAAAATCCGAAGAAAGCGCGCCGTTCATCTCAATAAGCCGCTGTTCCATAATCTCTGCAAAGCCCTTCATATCCGCCGGAAGCCGGTCGATGTTTGCAAAGATTGCCGAGAGCTTTGCGATAACCTTCGCGTCTCTTAAGACGATTTCCCCGTCCACCTTATCGAAGGTATCTTCCTTCGTATGCCACCAGTAAAAAATAACCTTGTCTTTCTTGCTGAACTTTGGCATAATAGCAAATGGAACATTGGCTCCCCAGAAAGTCTGGTCAGCAAACCGGGCCATCGGCACCGGGGGAATCGGTTCCCCGTCGTTAAACTCTTTTAAAAATTCCTTCGCGAACTCCTCTCCTTCCAGCATCGAAGTGTTGAAGCCTACCAGATCAGAGCCCTTGCAGCCGCAGATATCCATATTGATATGGGCCACACAATCCTCATTTAACTCCTGCCAGTGATTGTCATAGTACCATGTCGACCCGGAATAGCGTCCGTCTGAGTGGCCCGACCACCAGGCGAATACCACAGACCGCTCAAGTTTCTCCTGATTTTCTTTAAAAACTCTTGCCATCTCCATCATCGCCGCGTTTGCGACGCCATTGTCCGTGACTCCTTCATACCAGGAGTCGTAATGGCCCGAAACCAAAACAAATTTCCGGCTCTTTCCTTCTATTCTGGCAACAGGCATCATCGTCGGAAGGATTCCATCATCCATCTCTATGTCAAGACACACGCTGACCGGCTCTTTTGCGCTTGTACACAATTCCTTAAGCCGCTCCCCGTCATCCTTACAAATTTCCGCAAAGGGAATTCTCGGGTAATGATAATTAAGGTCCTCCGGCTCCGGGCTTCCCCAAACGCCTCCCAGGGTTCCATGATGCGCCAGATTCGCGCGCCAGATCGTCAAAATTCCCAACGCTCCGGCGTTTTTCGCCTCACAGGCAAACGAAAAGCTGCTTTCATACGTCAGCACGATCTTTCCCGCAAAAGCTTTCATGCGTTCCTTCATCTGCTTTTGGGTACACCCGGTCACGCTGAATCCGTCGAAAACCAGCTCTGCCTGGATTGACTCCGCCTGTCCGCTGTAAACATATGGAGTCAATGCAATCTCTTCTTTTATCCCCTGCCCTAAGACCTTTACAGTCGCTTTTCCCGGAAGGCTCCGATAAATCCGATAGGTTTCTCTTGAAACCGGAATTCCCAAGCTTTCCATACGCGCTGCAATCATTTCGGCGGCCTGTTCCCCCTCTCTGGAGCCCGTATAGCGCTCCAAATGGCTGAAGGCTTCAATATCCTTCATCATCCTGTCTTTTTCCAAACCGCCTGCGATTTTTTCAGAAAATTCCCGAAACTTAAACATTTCCTCCATATTGCTATCACCCTTTCATAATAAAATTTAAAATGTATTTTCATTATACACAACTATTTACTATTAGTCAATTATATTTTTACTATTGGTAAATACTGGGGGAATTGGAAATGCTATTATTAATCTATTATCGTAATTGTTTCGTACTTCCGCCGCTACAGACAAAAACCTGCCAAACAATTACCTGATACAAGGATCACAAAGTGCGAAGCAACTATCATTACCTTTATTTAACAAATGAGAAAGGACGATGCCTATGGATGCATATACGGTTGATCTTGAAGCCATGGGAAAAAGAATCCGAGCTCTGCGTCAGGCTCAGAATAAGACGCAGGGAGCATTTGCTGATATGCTGCATATCTCCACCTCTTACCTCGCATTAATCGAACAGGGAAAGCGCACGGCAAGCCTGGACATTATCGCACAGATTTCCGTAGTTTGTTCTGTTTCCACCGATTTTCTTCTGTTCGGGGAGTCAGACAGTTCTTCCTCTGCAAATCAAAAGATATTTCAGACCCTTTGCCGCCGATACACGAATCAGGACATTGAACGTGCTTTGCGGCTTTCCAGCTTTTATCTGAATATGGAAGACCCGATGCATTAGCCGGTCTTTTCTGACTGTCATAAAAAGTGTATACCTCTTTCTGCAGCAGGGAATTCCCCGGAGTTGCCTGTCGCAGAACATGCGCCCGCCGGGCATGCAAAAAAAATGACTCTGAGTAAAATCACTCAGAGTCATTTTTATATACAAGACTGCTCACCTCACCAAAAGCGACTTCCCGGTCATCTCCTTCGGCTTCTCCATCCCCATAAGTTCAATTAACGTCGGCGCAATATCGGCCAGGCAGCCGCCCTCTCTCAGACCATACTCCGCACCGGCATTTACAAGAATAAACGGAACTGGATTCGTCGTATGGGCAGTAAACGGCTCCCCGGTCTCATAATCCACCAGCTGCTCTGCGTTTCCGTGGTCTGCACAGATGAACATGGCGCCGCCCGCCTCTTTTATGGCCTCCACAGCCCTTCCGACACACGCGTCCACAGTCTCGACAGCCTGAATCGCCGCGGCCTCTACCCCGGTATGGCCCACCATATCCGGATTCGCAAAGTTAATGATAATCACATCATATTTACCGGACCTGATGCATTCGCAGAGCTTGTCGCAGACCGCCGGCGCGCTCATCTCCGGCTTTAAATCGTAAGTCGGAACCTCCTTCGGAGACGGGATTAAATAACGGTCCTCACCTGGGTTCGGCTCCTCGATACCGCCGTTAAAGAAGAACGTCACATGGGCATACTTCTCGGTTTCGGCGATTCTCGCCTGCTTTAAGCCATTAGCCGCCAGAAACTCTCCAAAGGTATTTGTAATTAACTCCTTCTCGAAAGCTACCAGTTTATTTCCGATGGTCTCATCATAATCGGTAAAGCACACAAATGTTGTGGCCACACGCTCCCCGCGGTCAAAGGCAGAAAACTCCTCATCGCAGAACGCCCGTGTCATCTCTCTGGCACGGTCCGGGCGGAAATTATAGAAAATAATGGAATCACCGGTCCGGATTACCGCTCTCGGTGCGCCGTTTTCCATTATCACGGTAGGAACGACGAACTCGTCGGTCTTTCCCTCATCGTAGGATGCCTGAATCGCCGCCGTCGCGCTGTCGCAGGTCTTTCCCTCACCCTTCGTCATCGCATCATAGGCAATTTTTACCCTGTCCCAGTTTTTATCTCTGTCCATGGCATAGTAACGTCCGGATACCACAGCAACCTTTCCGACGCCCAATTCCGCCATCTTCTTCTCCAGCTCCTCCACATACTCTTTTCCGGAGGTCGGCGGCGTGTCCCTCCCATCCAGAAAACAATGGACATATACCTTCTTAAGGCCGTTTCTCTTTGCCAGCTCAAGGAGTCCGTAAATATGGGTAATATGACTGTGGACGCCTCCGTCAGAAACCAGCCCGAACAGATGGAGAGCTGAATCATTCTTTTTACAGTTCTCCACAGCCGCCATAAACGCCTTATTTTCAAAAAAGTCCCCATCCTGAATTGACTTGGTGATCCGGGTCAGCTCCTGGTACACGATGCGTCCGGCTCCCATGTTTAAATGGCCCACCTCGGAATTTCCCATCTGGCCGTCCGGCAGGCCCACAGAAAGACCGCTGGCATTTCCCTTTACAAACGGCCCCTCTTTCATCAGTCCGTCCATCACAGGCGTTTTTGCCTCGTAGACCGCGTTGGCCTCATGCCTTTCATTCAGCCCATATCCGTCCAGAATCATTAAAACTACCGGTTTTTTGCTCATTGTCCTACTCTCCTTTATCCATGATGTCCTTGCGGAACACTTTATAAGCTCTGAAACGCTTATATTGTATAACATTCAACAATTTCACGCAACCATTTCATTTAAGAAAAATAGTAAGTACCGTTCCGTTAGAGCAGCGACGACAGCACCGATGCTTTCGACACGATCCCCGCCAGGCTTCCATCCTCTTCCAGCACCGGAATCGGGAATTTTGTAATGGCGGCCATTGGCAGAATATCGTTTATCACTGTGTCCTCGGTGGTCGTTTCCAGATCGGTTTCATAAATCCCAGCC
Source organism: uncultured Lachnospiraceae bacterium (assembly GCA_910585355.1). Lineage (GTDB taxonomy): Bacteria > Bacillota > Clostridia > Lachnospirales > Lachnospiraceae > CANRXD01. The sequence continues at coordinate 3,360 of CAJUDN010000041.1, read as the reverse complement.
AGGGAAAGCTTCTCCTCCCGAATGGCACGGATCGCCGTTTCGATCCCGACGACGCCCAAAAACTTCATATGGCTGCCCACCACGTAGGCGGACGAAACACCGGCGGACCGCATCTCGCGGACTGCGTGGAGCGGCGTGTCCTTCTCCCGCACGACGCATGGCGTCACCATAATGTGCTTCGCGCAGAGCACCTTCGTCTTATCCGCGCTGTCGATAAACTCCCGTACATAATCGTCTGCCGGATGGGCGCTCATCTCCTCCGGCGTCCCCACCTGAATAAGCCTCCCGTCCCGCATGATGGCGACAGTGTCTCCCAGCTTAAAGGCCTCATTAATGTCATGAGTTATAAACACCACGGTCTTTTCAAGCTTCCTCTGCAAAGAAAGAAGCTCAAACTGCATATCTTTCCGCACAAGGGGATCCAGAGCCGAAAACGGCTCATCCATCAGGAGCACCTCCGGATCATTGGCGAGAGCCCTGGCGATTCCAACCCTCTGCTTCATGCCTCCGGACAGGCTTCCGATCGGCGTTCTCTCCTGGCCTTTAAGACCCACCATCCCGATCATCTCCATGGCCTTCTTTTCTCTCTCCACCCTTGATACTCCTTTGACTTCCAGCCCATAGGCCACATTCCCCAGAACGTCCCTGTGGCTCATGAGCCCGAAGTTCTGGAATACCATGGATATCTTGTTTCTCCTGTAATCGTTCAGATCCTTTCCGCCGAACTTCTCAATTTCGCTGTTATCATAGATAACGCGCCCGCTTGTGGGGCGGTTTAACATATTAAGCATCCGGACCACCGTCGACTTTCCCGAACCGGAAAGTCCGATGATTACGAACACTTCTCCCCGCTTCACCCGGAAGCTCACATCCCAGAGCGCCGCCGTTACGCCTGTTTTCGCAAACACCTCGGCTTTGCTCTTCCCGGCCTGCAAGAGCCGTTCCGCCTCTGCCTTATTGGCCCCGTAAAGTTTCGTCAAATGCTCCACCTGGATAATATATTCATTCTGTCCGCTATTATTCATGCGTATCGTCCTCCCCCCGTTTCATGGCCCCCTGGGTCAGCCGGTCCATCAAAATGGCTACGATGACCACCGCGGTACCGGCCAGAAGCCCGCGGCCAATCTCAATCCGGTTTACGCTTATCAATACTTCCATTCCAAGCCCCGATGCGCCGATCATCGAGCAGGTCACCACCATGGACATGGCCATCATCAGTGTCTGGTTAACGCCTGTTAAGATCGTTGGAAGCGCCTGGGGAATCTGCACCTTGAACAGGCACTGCCGCCTGGTGGAGCCAAAGGACCTGGCCGCCTCCACAACCTCCGGATCCACCTGCCGGATACCATGACTCGTCAGGCGGATCACCGGAACAATGGCATAAATCGTCGTCGCAATCACGGCGGGCGCCTTTCCAAGGCCAAAGAACAGCACCGCCGGAATCAGGTAAACAAACACCGGCATGGTCTGCATGGTATCAAGGACCGGCCGCACGATCCGGTTTGCCCAGTCGCTGCCGGAAATCAGGATCCCGGTCGGGAGCCCGATGCAAAGAGAGATTACCACAGACGCCAGGACGATAGACAGCGTCTCATACATCAGATCCCACAGACCTGCCATTCCTACCAGCGAGACAAGCGCCGTGTACAGGATACCGGTACGAACCTTTTTACCAACTTTCATCCCCGCGAAGAATATAAGCAAAAGAAACAGCCACCAGGGAACCATCGACAAAACTCCGTCAATAAAACTGATCAGCCCGTTTAAGAAGCCCTTAATCCCGTTAAAGAATCCGGAAAACTCCGCCGCAAAGGCCTTGACTGATACATCGAAGGCTTCCACATCAATGGGAAGCGTGAAGGGAAAGTCCATGAACCATCCGGCTGTCTCCTTTTTTTCACCGAGAGCCGCCCGGACTTTTATGGCCTCTCTCTCAGGAAGCCATGAACTTAAAAGCTCATCATGCTCCGCCAGAAACCATCTGGCCGTCCCGCCATAGTCGTCGCCGGTCTCCTGCATGTGAGCCAGGGCTTCCGATGTCAGAGCGCTTGAAGTCTGGTATTTTTCCAGAAACCCGCAAAACTCCTCGTTGTCCCCATAAAACCCGTTGCCGGCCGCGATGGTCACCCGCACCGACGGGCATTCCGTAAGGCCTGCCTTGTAATGCTCATCATCAATATAAGGAGTATCCTCAAGAAGAACCAGATCATATTTTCCCATGAGCCATGTGGGCTCCCAATAATAAGCCACAATCGGTTCGCCCTTCTCGCAGGCGGATGTAATGGCTGCGGATAAGGCGGCATCGGAACCAGGCTGAAAATAATTATAAAAATCGGACAGGCCGTTCTGTTCCACCTTACGCTTCATGATCTCATTGATTTCCCACCCGGGAATCGCGCCGTATATCCGGCCTTTGCCCGGGTTTTCCTCATCCGGGAACACGCCGGCATAGTTCTTCAAATCCTGCACAGTGCGAAGATTCGGCGCTATGGGCTCAATTCCGCGTTCCGGATCCCCTTCGATCACATACCGGGGTACGTAAAAGCCCTGGATATTATCGTCGAAATTAACCCCCAGCTCCTTAAATTTTTCATCTGCCAGATCTGCATGGTAGGTCGCCAGATTATCGGTCCACTCCTCCATATTCACATCGATTTCTCCCTTTAACATAGCCTCGTGCATGATCGGAGAGGAGCCGGGCACCTCCTTCCAGGTGTATCCGAACGCGGATTCCGCGACCAGTCCGGCCACAGCGTTGTGAAACTTTACGCTGTCCCATCCCACATCTGCAAACCTGATTTCACCGGCCGATCGGCTGCATCCGCCCGTCCCCGCGGCAGCGGTGAAAAAAAGCACTGTTACCGCCAGAATTGCAGTCATTTTCTGTTTTCTATTCATTCCTACCACCCCTGTTCTTTTTTGCTGATTTTCGGTAATTATTTCTATTTTATCAGAATCAAATTGATTTTTCAAATATTTTTTCTTATTTTTATTTTATTTGTTTTTTATTTAGAACTATATGCTTTTATTTCAGGAATATTTATATTCTATTTATATATTATTCGAACTTTTATGACATTTTCCGTAACCGCACTTACTGTGGGAATGAGCATCCTTTTATTACTGTTCACTCCCCGGTCAATTACTCCGTTTATCTACCGTGAGCCAGTATCATAATAGGACCAAGGCATACGCCCCATCGCCGCAGGCAGTCTTAAATGGGTATATGCAGCTACGTTCACAGGGTTCCTGCGAACCGTAACATCTTCTTGCCCGTTTTCAACGGACAAGAAGCATGCGGCGTCAGCCTTATGAAGATTTTTTCAAATTTTGCTTGCTTTTTTCCCGATTCCATGATAT
>CAJUDN010000040.1:24216-27961 GCA_910585355.1 uncultured Lachnospiraceae bacterium | reverse complement strand
CAACACAAGCATTGAAATTATATATCTCTTTTTCGGCTAAGCATTCCAAATATCTTTCCGTTGTTCGGAAATTCCGAACAACTGATTTGTCCTCTCATGTTTTCTTATTAAACAACTTCCTTTGTATCTCCACACCCCACATCAACCACCGCCGAAACCTCGAAATACTTCTCCAACCCCTTATTCCGATTCCCTTCCCCATCTTTCGCAAACACAAAATGCTTAAAACAAAGGATTTCTAGACATGTTTCCTTTGTATTCTCACCACACATTCTGTGTGTGAAGTCATCGGAAACATATCCACTGCCCATGCCTCCACAGCCTGGTACCCCTCCTTCTTAAACAAGGCCAGATCTCTCGCTAAGGTTTCGGGACTGCAGGATACATAGACCACCCGCCTCGGGGCCAGAATGGCCACCGCGTGGATAAACTCCTCTGTGCTTCCGCTCCTTGGCGGGTCCATGAAAACCACATCAGCCCTAGCCCCCTCAGAGGCCATCTGAACCATGAATTTTCCCGCATCATTATTATAAAAACGGACATTTTTAATCTGATTCATCCTGGCATTCATCACTGCGTCGCGGACAGCATCCTGATTCAGCTCCACACCGATCACATTCCCGGCCTTTCCTGCGGCCACCAGGCTGATGGTGCCGATTCCACAATATGCATCCACCACAGTTTCCTTTCCCGTAAGCCCGGCAGCCTCAATGGCCAGGTTATACAGCCGCTCTGTCTGGACAGGATTGATCTGATAAAAAGATCTGGACGAAATTCGAAATTTCCGTCCACAAAGCTCGTCCACCACAAAGCCCGGGCCATAAAGTACATGTTCCTTATCCCCAAGAACCATACTGGTACCACGGTTATTGACATTCTGCACCACCGTGGTAATTTCTGGGTGTACCTTCCTTAAGGCCTTTACAAAATTATTTTTAGACGGAAACACCGGGGAAGCCGTCACCATAACCACCATAACCTCTCCGGTCTTATGGGCGGTCCTCACCAGCACATGACGCAGAAAACCGTATCCCGTGTCCTCATCGTACACTTTCATTTTAAAAGATGGAAGCAGCTTCCGAATCGTCTGAATAATAGCATCCGCCCGTTCATCTTCAATGAGACATGTTTCCACCGGAAGAACCTTATGGGTCCCCTCTTTGTAAACACCGGAAATAATATTCCCCTTCCGGTCTCTGACCATAACCGCATGGACCTTGTTGCGGTAATGGAAGGGATGTTCCATTCCCACAATGGAATTCACCTTGCAGAACGGTTTTAAAAGAGCTGTTAATTCCCTTTGTTTTTTCTCAAGCTGCTTTTCATAGGGTACATCCAGATACTGGCAGCCGCCGCACTTTTTAAAATTCGGACACTGATTCATAAACTTTATCTCCATATTCTTGATTTTTTTATCTGATACTTTATAATAAGAAATTAGTAACTGTTCTGCAGATCTGCACAGAGTCTGCCCCCGCATGATAACGGTTTAAACGCCTCCGGAACACACCCTGGAACCGTCTCAGACAATTTTCAATGGATTTTTGTTTGTAACTGTGAGGATACAAAACAGTTATGTAAATTATAGCCTCTTTCTGGCCAAAGTGCCAGTATTTTCACTATAAATAGTCCGCTAAAACTCCACCGCCGAACAGGTTGTGTGATAGTTAAGAGGTTACCTGCGCCGTTGCCAGACGGCATACATTTAAGAATGCCAAATACGCCTGCCGGACTTTCATGCATGGTGATGCCTGCATTGGCAGGCATGTCCGTTTAGAAAGGATATGAAATACATGGATTTTTTTGTTGACAAAACTGTATATGAGGGAGCCCCCAAGAACACAGAGGCACGTCTCCCGAAAGAATGGAAAACATATGAACTGCTGGATTCCTTAAAAATCCCCTATACCCGCGTAGACCATGAAGCTGCCTACACCATCGAATCCTGTCTGGCCGTGGAAGAAATCCTGGGAATTCACATCTGCAAGAATCTGTTTTTATGCAACGCACAAAAAACGAACTTTTATCTGCTACTGATGCCGGGAAACAAAAAATTCAAGACAAAGAATCTGTCAAAACAGATCAACTCCACCAGGCTCTCTTTTGCTGACGATGAACATATGGAATCTTTTCTTCACATTACTCCTGGTTCTGTCAGTATTCTCGGGTTGGCCAATGACACAGAGAACCATGTACGGCTTCTGATTGATTCGGATGTATTAAAAGACGAATATTTCGGCTGTCATCCCTGCATCAACACCTCCAGCATAAAAGTAAAGACAGCAGACATTCTGGAAAAATTCCTGCCTGCTGTCCATCATGAATATACGCTTGTAAATCTTCCATGGGAAGAATAACCTGTAACAGTTCAGCCTTGCGAAGATTTCGTGTAAAAACGCGCTGAAAGCTTGTTTTCATAAGTGTTTTTATCTGAAATCCTCATAAGACAGACGTCGCATGCTTCTTGTCCATGTACTGCAGACAAGAAGATGCAAAGCTGAACTGTTACAATAACTTTTTACTGCATCACTCCGCTTCCGTCAAACGTGTAAGACACACCGTCAATGATCATGGTTACATCGGCAACCATGGCTCCTTCGTTTGCCGGATCCAGATAATACCATTTTCTATCCGGTTTCACCCAGCCTGTGTAACGGTTTCCTTCATTGACGAAATACCAGATTCCGTTTTCATTCTGCCATTGTCCCGGAGTTAGTCCCGTATCAGAGGGAGCGTAATCTTTAAAAGCAAATTCCAGGCAGACATAACCGCCTATTCCGCTCACGGTCCCTTCCTGAGTAGACTGCCATATGGTACGGTTAGGATAATTATTGTCGCCGCCGTATCTGGCCAGCCAGATCTCATAGGGAATCTGGGCAGTGTCCATTTCTGTGGTGAATTTTGAGTAGTCACTGTATACGATGGGAGTATATCCGGATTCCGCAATCACCTGGCAGAAAGCGTTGACCACATCTGTCAGCTCCTGTGTGGACAGCTCAAGAATGTAGCTGGATTCGATATCCACAGCGATCGGATACGTAATATCATAATTTTTTGCAATTTCAACAGCAAATCTGGCGGCCTCCCTGGCCTCCTCAACTGTTTTTGTCTGCAGATAGATATAAGGAGCTACATGGAGACCGTTTGCCCTGGCCTCCCGAATATTTTTTTCAAAATATTCGTCCATGGTATAACCGCCCTCATATCCATAAGAAACCATGCGGATGAAGGCAAAGGATACGTCATCCTGTGCCACCTTGCTCCAGTCGATATCTCCCTGCCATTTGGAAACGCTGATTCCGCGGAGCAGGGCGCCCGGTATAGGGCTGCCATTATTATCAACATAAGCTCCGTTCACTTTTGTCCAGGCCGGAACTGCCTCGGAGTCTCCCGGAGATTGGGGATTTTCCAGGGTCTGGGAAGTTTCCGCAACGTCTTCAAAGCCGGGACCGACTTTATTCATGTCCGACTGGGATGCGCTCACGGCGGCGAAGGCAGTGGCAGAAAGCTGCATGGTAAGGCACGCGGCAACAAGCGGAAGGATAACCGGCTTGCAATTAAATTTAATATTTCGCATTTCTCTAAAAGTCCTTTCTCTGAAAGATATGTTCTAAAAGAAGCATCAGACGCCACGGACATGTTGCCGTGTGTCTCCTGGCGTCATGTGCTCCCAGGGAGCGCGACAGATGACAGGAATGAATTTTCAGACACACTCTAGTCTGGTTCAGCGCAGGGGGCTGCCCCG
>CAJUDN010000040.1:0-24116 GCA_910585355.1 uncultured Lachnospiraceae bacterium | reverse complement strand
CAGTGCGCGCTCGAATCCGCTTTGCGGCTTCTCTCTCACGGGCTTCGCCCTATGGTAAAACTCCGGCAAAAAGCTGCTTTCGAGCAAGCACGACGTTGCTTTCCTTAAGCTTTTCTCCGAGGGCTGTCCCGCAGTGCGCGCTCGAATCCGCTTTGCGGCTTCTCTCTCACGGGCTTCGCCCTATGGAAAAACTCCAGCGGAAAGCTGCTTACGTGCAAGCACGACACAGCTTTCCGCTGGAGTTTTTCCGCACTGCTCATTGCTTTCGTGGACATTATACCACACCCCTTCTTTTTATCCCTTAAAAATCAATTAAATTTTCATTACCCAGATCATAATTTTCTGCGGCGGAATTCACGCATTTTCCTCACTCCCTGCCTATTTACTTCCTGAGTTTTCCATGTTATGATGTTGAAGGTAAAAGGTATCCCCTATGATGCCGGATTGCTTCGCACCTAATGCTACATATGAGGGAGGTATTATGAACGTACTGAAAAAATTTGCCGCCTATTATAAACCTTACAAAAGGGTATTCTTTCTGGACCTGCTTTGCGCCACCTTCATCAGCGCTGTGGATCTGGCTTTTCCGCAGATTTTAAGGCGGGCCGCCAACGACTGGTTCACCAGGGACCGGGAGGCCATTTTTCATTCCCTTGGCCTTCTTCTTTGCGGTCTTCTCATTCTTTACATTTTACAGACAGCCTGTAAATATTATGTTACCTATCAGGGGCATGTGATGGGAACCTGGATTGAGAGAGATATGAGAAAGGAGCTCTTTGACCATTACGAAAAGCTCTCCTTTTCTTACTATGACAAAAATAATACGGGACAAATGATGAGTAAGCTGGTTTCCGACCTGTTTGAAATTTCAGAATTTGCCCACCACGGACCGGAAAATGTGTTCATTTCTTCCATTAAGATCGTTGGCTCTTTTGTTTTCCTCTTCTTAATCAACGGAAAACTGGCCCTTCTTTTAGGTGTCGTGGTGATTCTCATGGTGGTCTTCTGTTTCATGCAGAACGCCAGCATGCAGGAGACCTTTATGGATAACCGGAGAAAAATCGGTGATATCAATGCCAGGCTCCAGGATACCTTATCGGGAATCCGCGTGGTGCAGTCCTTCGCCAATGAGGACATCGAACGGAAAAAGTTCCATTACAGCAATGAAAATTTCGTTCGCTCCCGTGACAGAAACTACCGTGCTATGGGTAAGTTTCACTCCGGAACTCTGTTTTTCCAGGGTCTCATGTATATGACGGTTCTGGTGGCCGGAGGCTACCTGATTGCGGCTGGAGAAATGGCGCCGGCGGATCTGGCCATGTATGCTCTCTACATTGGAATTTTCATCAGCCCCATTCAGATTCTGGTGGAATTTACGGAAATGCTCCAGAAGGGCCTTACAGGCTTTAAACGCTTTCTGGACGTTGTGGAAACGGAGCCTGAAATCGTGGATGCGCCGGATGCCGTGGATTTAAAAGACGTAAAGGGAGACATCGCTTACAAAAATGTAAGCTTCTATTACAACAGCGGAGAGCCAGTACTCACGGATGTTTCCTTTACCATTCCTCATGGAAGGTCCGTCGCCCTGGTAGGGCCCTCCGGCGGCGGAAAAACCACGATCTGCTCTCTCCTGCCCCGTTTTTATGATGTGTCAGAGGGGGCCGTCACCATTGATGGAAAGGACATCCGTCATGTTACCTTAAAATCGCTCCGCAGCTCCATTGGTCTGGTGCAGCAGGATGTATATCTGTTTGGTGGAACCATCCGCGAAAATATCGCCTACGGAAAACCGGAAGCAACGGATGAAGAAATCATGGAGGCCGCCAAAAAGGCCAATATCCATGACTTCATCATGGAACTTCCCGACGGCTATGACACTTTTGTGGGAGAACGCGGCGCCAGACTTTCCGGCGGCCAAAAACAGCGAATCTCCATCGCCAGGGTATTCCTTAAAAATCCACCGATTCTGATTCTTGATGAGGCCACCAGCGCTCTTGATAACGAAAGCGAACGTCATATCCAGAAAAGCCTGGAAGAGCTGTCCAAAAACCGCACCACTGTCACCATCGCCCATCGCCTCTCCACGATCCGCAATGCTGATGAAATCATTGTCATCAATGAACAAAATATCTCCGAACGCGGCACCCACAATAATCTTCTGGCAAAGGGCGGACTGTACGCAAAATATTACGAAATGCAGTTTGAGGGACTGGAATAAGCTTATATGAATCACTCATTTTGCGACACCACCTTTTCTTGTGACACAAACCAAAAGGACCTGTCAGGCAATTGGCCAAAACAGGTCCCTTTCTTTTATAATTTTCCCGACGAAAGCTTTGTCCGTTCAGACAGTTACGATTCTGTTACCGTATTTCCCAGCAGTCTGATTACCATCAGCGCCCCGATCATCAGAACAATTCCAACTGCAAGAGAAATCCATGCCGTCTGCACAAAACCGGCCACAATGTAAGTGACAAAGGAAATCAACGCCGCAGTCGCCGCATAGGGAAGCTGGGTCATTACATGATTCACATGTTCGCACTGAGCGCCTGCCGACGCCATGATTGTCGTGTCGGAAATGGGTGAGCAATGGTCTCCGCACACAGCGCCTGCCATGCAGGCAGAGATAGAAATAATCATGAGCTGCGGGTTGCTGTTTTCAAATACAGCCACGACGATGGGGATTAAGATGCCAAAGGTTCCCCAGGAGGTTCCGGTGGCAAAAGCCAGAAGACAGCCCACCACAAAGATAATGGCCGGTAGGAAATTTAAAAATCCTTTTGCACTGGTGGCCACCAGAGACGCCACATACACATCAGCTCCCAGGCTGTCGGTCATGGCCTTTAAGGTCCACGCAAAGGTAAGAATCAGGATAGCCGGAACCATGGCTTTAAAACCTTCCGGAATACAGGCCATACAGTCGCTGAAGCTTAATACTCTGCGGATCTGGTAGAGACCGATGGTAATGATCAGTCCGAAAAAGCTTCCCAAAGTCAGTCCCAAAGAGGCATCGCTCTCAGAAAATGCCGTCACGAAATCGGTTCCTGAAAAGAATCCGCCTGTATACAACATGCCAATTACACAGCAGATGATCAGGGAAACAATGGGGATTAAAAGATCCATCACCTTACCGCGAACCGCCACATGCTCGTCCTTGGCATAATCATAGGGACGTCCCGGCGTAGTATAAAGATCGCCCTTCACCGCGTTTTTCTCATGCGTTTTCATGGGGCCAAATTCTACTCTCATGATCACCATGCCAATCATCATCACAATGGTTAAAAGGGCATAGAAGTTATATGGAATCGCACGGATAAAAATGGAGAATCCGTCTTCTCCCTCCACAAACCCGGTTACAGCGGCCGCCCAGGAAGAAATCGGAGCGATGATGCAGACAGGAGCTGCCGTTGCGTCAATCAGGTAAGCCAGCTTTGCACGGGATACGTTAAACTTATCCGTTACCGGACGCATAACGCTTCCCACAGTCAGACAATTGAAATAATCGTCAATGAAAATAAGAACGCCTAAGAGCACCGTCGCAAGCTGCGCCCCCACACGGCTGTGAATTTTGCTGGCAGCAAACTGACCGAAAGCCGCCGAGCCGCCTGCCTTATTCATCAGACTCACCATAGCTCCCAGGATCACCAAAAACACCAGTATCCCCACATTATAGCTGTCGGACAGGACCCCGATGATACCATCCTCAAAAATGTGGACAATGGTCATTTCAAAATTCAGGCCGGAATACAAGATTCCTCCCATTAAAATACCCACAAACAGGGAGCTGTATACTTCCTTGGTGAGCAATGCCAGTCCAATGGCCACAATCGGAGGCACCAGGGCCCAGAAGGTGGAATACACCGCCGGCACATACTCGGCTCCTTCCTCTGCTCCAAATGCTGTCATGGCAAAGACCATCACAAACATCAGCGCCAGGCTTATAAGAAGAAGCCCTTTTCTCTTTCCGTTGTACATGTTCTCCTACTTCCTTTCCGTTTTTTCAATTTCCGTTTTTTCAAACAAAAACGCCACAAACGACAGTCCCTGACGGAAAACGCGTTTGTGGTGTAAATTCAGGAAAACACGGCAAGTAAGCCAACAACACAAGATAGCGCTCCACGTTTCGTGACAGTCCAGCGCATATTCTGCGCTGTCCCAGAACCCCTGCCCGGACCGGACAAAAATCCTTCGGCGGTCTCCCCTTTCCTGCATCCCGGCGGTCCAGCCTATGAGCTGCAGTACTCTTGAATTCCGCGCCTCTATCCTATCAATTCTCTGCTTCGTTTGCAGAAACCCTTTTGTTTGTGTGCTATTGTATCACACCTCACTGGAAAAAGAAAGTGTAAAATTTATCATTTTACAAAAAATATTGGATTTAAGAGCCCAAATAGAGCCAGATTTTGGATGAACAAATATGTAAAATCCTTATCCCCTTATGCAGGAAATAAAATCGTAAAATGATTTAAATGATTTTAAATGTTCTGTTACCGCGATTCTCTCGGCGATTCCTTTAAAATAGTCTTTCGTCGCTACATTTTTTGGGTTATTTTTAGAATATCTGATTCTCTTATATCGCAATAATTCATGAAGGTATTGAAAATGATATTTTGCAATCGTCTCCCCGTTGTCCTCTGGTGGTATCATTCCTTCAGGATCACATGCTTCAATATTATAATGCTTATAATATTGATAAAAATCGGATGTTTTATCAACCTCTTCTATTGGATATAATCCCCGGCGCCCCAATAACCATATTTCGAAACAACGATTGCAGACGAATATCATTATATCTTTCCCTCAAATTCCCATCTGTTTATCAAATTGAAATAGGCATCATGCTGACTATTCCCTATTCCGTAGTCTAAACTGCCACTATTTTTTACGATGCAGTTATCTCTGTCAATAATTCTCCATTTCTCTATATCAATGCCATTAATAATTTTAGGATGATGACTGGTTATAATAAATTGAAGATCATTTCGTTCTGACAACATCAATTCAGAAAGTAAATCAATGCAATTCACTCCCAAACCATTTTCAAATTCATCAATTAGCACCAGGGAATCCTTTGACATTGTAAACAATTCTACAATATAATAAATAGTCTTTAACATTCCATTCGAAATATCATGCTGCAATAATTTTTTACCATATACTTGAATGGATACCAAATACATTTCTCTTATACTGTCTTCCTCTACGTCTATGTCCTCAATTTCAATAAATAATTCCTTCACGGCCTCAAAAATTTTAATATATAATCCGGGATAATATCTTTTTGCAATATACAATTTTAACGCTACCGGAAGATGACTAAATGCTTTAAACTCTACGCTCTTTTCATTTTTAATTGTATCTGTCACTTTTGACTTTAAGCGGCTGAAACTCTCACTCCGAATTCCCCCTCTAACTGCCAATTCGATTTCAACAGAATATAATTTACGAATCCCGGAAAGAAAAATTTCAAAATTTTCATCTTCGGAATACTGCAAGATTAAACTTTCATCTTTTTTAGGCTGCGGAACTTTATCATATCCAACTACGTGTACTTTCTCATTCTTTCTTTCAAAAATAATCTTTCCATTACACAAAAGTTTTTCAAATGTAAATTCGCGTCTGCTTTCTTCATTGATAATTAATTCATCTTTACTTATCTCGTTAATTTCGTAAAACCATTCATATTCATCATTATCAATTAAAATCCCCATTCCGACACGATAAGGGCGCAAAATTACATCCTTATCCACTGCAAGGTTCAACGAATATTCCACTGCATTAAGAACTTGCGTTTTTCCCACACCAGATAATCCAACTAACAAGGTAATATCTTTGTTAAAGCTTATCCTTTCAATTTTAAGACCTGTTTTCAAATGCTGAGGCTTTTTGACCTGTCTTTGATTTTAGCACACCATCAACGATTTTGCCACAAAAAAGTATACTTTCACGCACGAAGCAATTTGGGGGTTCATGGGAAAGCCCTTCTCCCATCTTACTTATACGTATTAACATCAAAAAGTCTTTCCTATGAAAAAATAAGAAGCACGGCCCTCGCCGTACCCCTTATTGCTATCATTTCAACACCCTCTCCATTTTCTGCTTCTATCCCCTCAAATCATCCCATTCCTCACACAAGTTGTCAAATTCTATATCTCATAGCTATTCGATCTTATCTGCTCCAACACACATATTCAGGGGACGCCATGACAGACGCCCCCTGTTCCAAAACTGCCTTATCTTAACAACTTTCTGTATCCCCAGAACTTCCTGTATTCTCAGAACTTCCTGTATCTTTAGAACTTTCCTTCGTCCGCCGCCTGCTGCACGGAAACGGCAACTGCAACGGTAGCGCCCACCATGGGGTTATTTCCCATTCCGATGAGGCCCATCATCTCTACATGGGCCGGAACGGAAGAAGAACCTGCAAACTGGGCATCGGAATGCATACGGCCCATGGTATCGGTCATGCCATAGGAGGCCGGGCCCGCCGCCATATTATCGGGATGCAGGGTACGGCCGGTGCCGCCGCCGGATGCCACGGAGAAATACTTCTTTCCCTTCTCCACGCATTCCTTCTTATAGGTGCCTGCTACGGGATGCTGGAACCGCGTGGGGTTGGTGGAGTTTCCGGTGATAGAAACATCAACGCCTTCCTTCCACATGATGGCAACGCCCTCGGTCACATCGTTGGCGCCATAGCAGTTTACCTTTGCGCGTGGACTCTCCGGATCTGTGGAGTAGCACTTACGGAACACTTCCTCCACCTCGCCTGTATAGTAATTCATCTTTGTCTCAACATATGTAAATCCATTGATGCGGGAAATCACCTGCGCCGCGTCCTTCCCAAGACCGTTTAAGATAACGCGGAGAGGTTTCTTACGAACCTTGTTTGCTTTTTCTGCGATACCGATGGCTCCCTCAGCGGCGGCAAAAGATTCATGACCTGCTAAAAAGCAGAAGCAGTCGGTGTCCTCTTCCAGAAGCATCTTTCCAAGGTTTCCATGTCCAAGGCCAACCTTTCTCTGGTCCGCAACGGAACCCGGGATGCAGAAAGCCTGAAGACCCTCGCCGATGGCGGCGGCAGCGTCTGCGGCTCTGCGGCAGTTCTTCTTGATAGCGATGGCGGCGCCGACAGTGTAAGCCCAGCATGCGTTCTCAAAACAGATGGGCTGGATTTTCTTCACCTGGTCATATACGTTTAAACCCGCGTCTTTTGTGATTTTTTCTGCCTCTTCGATGGAAGCAATTCCATAGCTGTTTAATACGGAATTGATCTTGTCAATTCTTCTCTCATATGATTCAAATAATGCCATGATACTATTTCCTCCTAAATAATGACTCTACTCTTACTCCTGTCTCGGGTCGATGATCTTTACGGCATCGGCAACGCGGCCATACTGTCCCTTTGCTTTCTCATATGCGGTATTGGGATCGTCGCCTTTCTTGATGAAATCGGTCATCTTTCCAAGGTTCACGAACTGGTAGCCGATGATCTGGTCCTCTGCGTCAAGGGCAATTCCCGTTACGTAGCCTTCTGCCATTTCCAGATAACGGGGACCCTTTTTCAGAGTTCCGTACATGGTACCAATCTGGGAACGAAGTCCCTTGCCAAGGTCTTCCAGCCCTGCGCCGATGGGAAGGCCATCCTCGGAAAATGCGCTCTGCGTTCTTCCATAAACGATCTGGAGGAATAACTCCCTCATGGCTGTATTAATTGCATCACAAACAAGGTCTGTATTCAGAGCCTCTAAAACAGTTCTTCCCGGAAGAATCTCTGCCGCCATAGCCGCGGAATGAGTCATGCCGGAACATCCAATGGTCTCAACCAGAGCCTCCTGAATAATTCCTTCCTTTACATTCAGGGTCAGCTTACATGCTCCCTGTTGCGGAGCGCACCAGCCGATACCATGAGTCAGGCCGGAAATATCTTTAATCTCCTTAGACTGTACCCACTTTGCTTCCTCCGGAATCGGAGCGGCGCCATGGTTGACGCCCTGAGCAACTGTACACATTTTCTCTACTTCCTGTGAATAAATCATGTTAAGACTCCTTTCAAAAATATAGAGGATTTCCTTGTTAAAAAAATCACATCATTCTTTATACATTCTCTCACAAAATACCAATTTCGTCCATAGTTTTTTCGATAAATTTTTCACTTCTTCACCTTTTACTGCTGTTCACAGACGCCCTGTAAACGCAACAGCATACGCCCATTTTAAATTGCCTGCGGCGATGGGGCATATGCTTTGGCCACAAAACGATGCCGGCCCATAACGAATCAACGCAGTGATTCGTCATGAGGGGACTCGTCATGGGGGGAACCGTAACCGGCTTTTTCTTTCAGCTCCTTTAATATGCCAAGGACGATCACCGCCGCCATAACTGCGGTACATACATCCGCCGTCGTCTGGGAAAGCTGAAGCCCCGTAATCCCCAAAATCTTCGGAAGCGTTAAAAGAGCCGGAATAAAAAAGATTCCCTGGCGTCCCGCTGCCACAATGGATGCCCGAAAGCCATAGCCGATGGACTGGGTCAGCATATTGGACATGATGATCCAGGCCTGGAGGGGCATGGTCAGGCATTGGAACCGCAGAGCCCATGTTCCTATTTCAATGACTTCCCTGTCGCCCCTCCGGAATACTCCCATAATGTTCTCCGCACCCAGAAAGCTTATAGCCCCCAGAGTGGTAAGAAGAACCAAAGCCACCTTTAAGCAAAACCAGAAAGACTCCAGGACCCGGTCGTACCGTTTGGCGCCGAAGTTAAAGCCGCATACCGGCTGGAAGCCCTGGCCAAAGCCGATCAGAGCCGAGTTAATGAACATCATATACCTGGTCACAATGGACATGGCCGCGATGGCCGCGTCTCCAAAGGGGTTGGCCGCCACGTTAAGGACCACTGCCGCCGCGCTGGCAAGGCCCTGGCGGCAGAGAGAGGGAAGTCCCGCATGGAGAATCTCCCCGTAAATCTTCCCTGTGGGCGTAAACTTACTGATACGAAGTCTGATACAGCCCTTTCGAAAATTGCACTGGAAAAACAGAATTCCAAAGCTGATGCACTGGCTTAAAACCGTGGCCAGAGCCGCTCCGGAAATTCCAAGCCCGAAGCCAAAAATAAAAATCGGGTCCAGAATCATATTCAAAATACCGCCCGTGGTAATTCCCAGCATGGAGTAAAAGGCAAAGCCCTGGGAACGCAGGAGGTTATTCATCACAAAGGAGCCTGTCATCACGGGCGCCCCCAGAAGAATATATCTGGCATAGTCCCTGGCATAGGGCGCAATGGTTTCCGTTGCTCCCAGCATACGCACCAGTCTGTCCAGGCCCAGAAGACCGGTTACGGTCATGAGAAGCCCCACGGAAACCGCCGTATAAAAGGCCGTTGCCGCCGTGCGGACTGCAATTTCTTCATCTCTTTTTCCGAGACTTCTGGATATGAAATTTCCCGCACCCATTCCCAAGGTAAAGCCTATGGCCTGAATCATGGCCATCAGAGAATAAATAATACCCACGGCTGCGGAGGCGCTGGTATTGATCTGACTTACAAAAAAGGTATCGGCCATATTATAGATGGATGTCACCAACATACTGATGATGGTGGGCACCGCCAGACTGGGAATCAGCCTGGAAACCGGAGTCTCCGTCATCATCGCGTACCGCTCCTCCTGAGTCATATTTTTCTTCATAAAACTCCCTCCGTCTGTTGTTTTTCTATAACAGCCCAGGGCGCGTTCACCACGCTGATCTGCCTGGACCGTCGCGCTCTATGCCGTTTCCGGCATTTTTCTCATGATTGCCATAAAATAAATCATGTACACGATTCCTTTTAAAACGCTGGACAGGGTGATGGCCCACCAGATTCCCGAAAGTCCCAGGGGCGTCATCACAAATAAAAGCGCCATGGGGATCCGCGCTGAGGTAAGAATAATGCTGATGACAGAGGCCTGCATGGTCTTTCCAAGACCGGAAAGGGCTCCCGTGGTAAGAATTTCCTCACACATAAACATCTGGGACACCCCAAGAACCTGAAGATAAATGATTCCATCGGCCACCACATTTGTCTCATAAATAAAAATTCTGAAAATGGGTTCCGCCGCAAAAATCAGAAGTCCTGTGGAGAACATCCCCCACAGAAACATGATCCGGGCCGCCTTTATATATCCCTTCTTTACCCTGTCCCACTGCTTTGCGCCGAAGTTCTGCCCCACAAAGGAGTTGATGGCCGCTGCAAAACCGTCGGCTGTCATCCAGGACACCGACTCGATCTGGCTTCCTACCCGCTGTACCGCAATAGCGGTATCTCCGAAACCGGCTACCAGCCTGGTAAGCACCATGGAAATACCACTGTAAATCATGCTCTGGACGGCCGCCGGGAACCCGATTCTCAAAATCTGTTTCATATGAACCATAGATGTGGGACGCAGAATCTTCACCTTGTCAAAGAGAATGGTGTCCCTGCGGATGGAAAAAAGGAACACTGCCGTCACCACCGCCTGGGCCCCTACGGTGGCAAACGCCGCCCCGGCCACTCCCATGGGGGGAAGCGGCCCCAGGCCGAAGATCAAAACCGGGTCCAGAATCATATTGATCACAAGTCCGATCACATTAGATAAAAAAGGCGTTCTGCTGTCTCCGGACGCCGTGAGAACGCCGGTAAAAATCACGTTTAAAAAAGAAAACAGAATCAAACCGCAGGTGATCATAAGATACAGCTCTGCGTCCCGGATGATCTCCGGGTTTTTCATATTAAAAAAACCGATCAGGCCCTTCCGGCATGTGATGGTAAGGAAGCCGAAAATCAGGGCAAACAAAATCCCGATCTGAAACGCTCCCTGAGCATATTTTGCCGCCTCCTTCCTGTCTCCCTGTCCAAGGGCATGTGCCACCTTCACCTGCCCGCCCATTTTAGCCAGGTTGCTGACGCCCTGGGAAAACCAGGTAAACATGGATGCCGAGCCCACCGCTGACACGGCTCCCACACCCACGCGGCCTATCCAGGCCATATCCGTCAGGTTATAGGCCATCTGAACCAGAGAAGTAGCCATAATGGGAAGGGCAAGTCTGGTTAGAGCCGGAAGAATCGGTTCATGAAGCAGGTCAATATTTCTTTTCATTATACTTATCTCCAGATACTTATCTCCAGGGCGCCCGGGCAGGCTGCAAAAGCAGCATATACCTTTTCCCTGTGTTCATAAAAAGAATGTGCCGAGGCACATTCTCGCGCCGGGCGCGGCCGCTTGCGGCGATCTACATCTTCACATGAGTGCACATCTCTTGCACGTTAATGCCTTTTATGCAATAAGGAATTCTCCGGGATTTCTTATTGCATAAAAACTATGCGTTCTGGCGTGTTCACCCATAAAGCAGCCGGCTTTCATACATGTGGAAAGAACTGCCGCAGGAAAAATCTCCTGCGGCAGCATGCAAACGTCTTCCGTCGTCTTTATTTATTGCTTAAGTACTCATGAATTCCACGGGCACCTGCTTTTCCTGCCTCCATGGCAAGAATTACAGTTGCCGCGCCAGTTACGGCATCGCCGCCTGCAAATACGCCTTCTCTGGAAGTCTGGCCGTTCTTTTCATCAGCCACGATACATCTGTGCTTGTTGATTTCCAGTCCGCCTGTTGTGGAGGAAATTAACGGGTTCGGTGATGTTCCAAGGGACATAATTACCGCGTCACAGTCAATCGTGAACTCAGAACCAGGAACCTCAACCGGACGTCTTCTTCCGGATGCATCCGGCTCGCCAAGCTCCATACGGATTACGGTCATTCCCTTTACCCAGCCCTTTTCATCCACAAGGATTTCAACCGGGTTTGTGAGGAGGTCAAAGATAACGCCCTCTTCTTTTGCATGGTGCACTTCTTCCACACGTGCCGGAAGCTCAGCTTCGCTTCTTCTGTATACAACGTGAACTTCGGCGCCAAGACGCAGCGCGGTTCTTGCAGCATCCATAGCCACGTTGCCGCCGCCCACAACAACCACCTTCTTGTTGGTGGAAATCGGAGTATCATAATCGTCGCGGAACGCCTTCATCAGGTTGCTTCTTGTCAGATACTCATTGGCGGAAAATACGCCGTTGGCGTTCTCTCCGGGAATACCCATGAACTTTGGAAGTCCTGCGCCGGAACCGATAAATACGGCGGAGAAGCCCTCCTCGTCCATCAGCTCATCAACGGTTACGGATTTGCCGATAATAACGTTTGTCTCAATTTTAACGCCAAGCTTTCTTACGTTGTCAATTTCCGGCTGTACCACCCCCTGCTTCGGAAGACGGAACTCCGGAATTCCATATGTAAGAACTCCGCCCGGTTCATGAAGAGCCTCAAAAATCGTTACGTCGTAGCCAAGCTTTGCCAGGTCGCCTGCACAGGTAAGGCCTGCGGGGCCGGAACCGATAACCGCCACTTTCTTTCCAAGCTTCTCTTCTGCTGCCTTGGGAACAAAGCCATGCTCCCTGGACCAGTCTGCCACAAAACGCTCCAGCTTACCGATAGAAATAGGCTCGCCCTTGATTCCGCGGACACATTTTCCCTCACACTGGCTCTCCTGCGGACATACGCGTCCGCATACTGCGGGAAGGGCAGAGGATTTTGCGATTGTATTAGCCGCATCCTCGTATCTTTTTTCTTTCACCTCATTGATGAAAGCCGGAATATCAATATTTACCGGGCATCCGGCAATACATCTTGCATTTTTGCAGTTTAAGCAGCGCTCTGCCTCTGCCACTGCCTCTTCTTCATTATATCCGTAGCATACTTCCGCAAAATTGGTAGCACGCACCTTCGGGTCCTGCTCTCTTACAGGTACTTTCTTCATTACGTCCATGTCTGTTCCTCCACAATTAATTGTCGCTGCAGTGTCCGCAGCCGCCGTGATGAGTATCGCCTTCGCGAAGCTTAAGGAGAGCGCGTCCCTCCTCTGTCTTGTACATCTGCTGGCGCTTCATTGCTTCATCAAAGTTTACTGCATGTCCGTCAAATTCCGGTCCGTCCACACATGCGAACTTTACAGAATCTCCAACAGTTACACGGCAGGCGCCGCACATTCCGGTGCCGTCTACCATGATCGGGTTCAGGCTGACAATGGTGGGAAGTCCCAGCTCTTTTGTCAGAAGACATACGAATTTCATCATGATCATCGGTCCGATTGCCACACAGACATCATACTTCTTGCCCTGGTTCACAACCAGATCCTTAATTACCTCTGTTACCATGCCCTTTCTCATATAAGAACCGTCATCGGTTGTCACATAGAGGTTTCCGGCAACCGCTTCCATCTCCTTTTCCAGAATCAGAAGATCCTTGGTCTTGGAGCCCATGATAACATCTGCGTCAATTCCGTGTTCTTTTAACCACTTTACCTGCGGATAAACAGGCGCGGTACCTACGCCGCCTGCCACAAACAGGTATTTTTTCTTTTTTAATTCTTCCAGGTCTTCCTTCACAAACTCAGACGGATTTCCTAACGGTCCGACAACGTCACGGAACTGGTCTCCGGCCTTTAATTCCGCCATCCTGTCTGTGGAAGCGCCCACAATCTGGAATACGATTGTGACGGTTCCCTCTTCTCTGTCATAGTCACAAATGGTCAGCGGAATTCTCTCCCCTGCTTCATCAATCTTAACGATTACAAACTCACCCGGCTGGCAGTTTTTCGCAACTCTCGGCGCTTTTACTACCATAAGATGAATTTTATCCGCCAGCTTTTCTGCCTTCAAAATCGGATACATAATGCTCAACCTCCTGTGTAATTTCTGCAATTCCCCTTGAAACTGCTCATATATATTAAGTTTATCATGTTCTTAGGTTTATATCAACCCAAAAGTAAATTTCCTTTTCATTTTCTCTGGTACTTTCGGAACTCATAACAGAGGTTAAAATATGTCTGCTCATCGCTTTCTTCCGTCACATGCCAGTCCGGATCCTGATCCAGATTGGGAAAATACGCATCGGCCTCATAGGAATAATCAATCCAGGTCACATGGGCGGTATCACAGTATGGCAAAAATTCCCGGTAGATTTCCTCCCCTCCTATAATAAAGATATCTTCATCCGGAAACCGCTTCAAAAAGTCAAGTGTCTCCTGCATCCCATGGAAAATGACGGCTCCCTTTTTCGTATAACCGCCCCTTCTGGTAAGCACCACGTTAGTCCGCCCAGGAAGGGGCTTTCCTCCCGGCAGGCTTTCCATTGTTTTTCTTCCCATGACAATGACCTTTCCCATGGTCTCCTCCCGGAACAGCTTCTGATCACCGGGTATACTGACCAAAAGCTTTCCTTTTTTACCGATGGCCCAGTTTTTATCCACTGCCGCAATCAGGTTCATGACTTCTCCTCCATCCATTCTCTGTTTTTCTTTCTTTGGCGCTGCTCCCCATATTATATACGAACCGACCGCCCGGAATCAACCTGTTTCTCAAAACCAAATATCCCCTTGCCGGATTCTTATTTTCCCTTTATAATGAAATCTGCATTATAGTTTGACAGATTTCCTTTTAAGGAGAGGAGTACCAGATGATAAAATTAGAACGCACCAGCGTCATGAACCTTGAAAATGCCATCCGCGGGGCCAGAAATCCCATGAACAGCTGGGAACGGATGGACAGCCATTATGATGAGGACGGGAATTATGTCCTCGGCCCCAACGATCTGGACCTGGCCAGACGGCTTCGGAAGGCCGGAAGCGATCACAGAAAATACATTCGCCAGATTTTCGTTTCCGTGGATATCACCGCTCCCCTTTATTGGTGGAAAGAGTATGATACCTATAAAATCGCCACTGTGGCAAACTCCACCAGCACCATGCATAAAATTCATTCCAGGCCTTTTTCCATGGATGATTTCAGCCACGATCACCTGACGCCGGATGGTCTGGCTTTTCTGGAAACGATTGTGGAAAAGCTGGAATCCATCCGTCTCCGTTACATGGAAAACGGCAAAAGAAAAGAGGACTGGTACGATTTAATCCAGCTCCTTCCCTCCAGCTACAACCAGATGCGGACCTGTACCTTAAACTATGAAACATTAATCAATATCTATTATGCCAGGAAAGATCACAAGCTGGAGGAATGGCATGCGCTTTGCCGCTGGATCGAATCTCTGCCCTATGCAAAAGAACTGATTCTCGCCAAAGACTAATGTGACACGTCTTAAATACCGTTCTGTTTCAACGAGGATGCTTTTTGGGGAGTGCAAAGGAAAAAGCGGACGTGCAGCGGCGCTGGATCGAGCATTTTTGCTTTGTGCTTTCGGGAAAGCAGGCCTCCGAAGCATATGATTATTTAAGACGGCTTATCCCACCAAAATCTCTTTCTGAAGCGCCAGAGAATAAATCACGGATTCCTTCACCGGCTTTCCTGTGATCTGCTTTAAGGCCTGTCCATAGTAAATCATCTGGAGGCGGTAGCGGTCCAGCAAAACAGCCTCCTCCCCCTTCTGTATCCGGTCTGTTTTATAATCCACCAGAACAATTCCGTCGTCCTCCTCAAACCAGGCGTCTATGATTCCCTGAATTAGCACCAGTTCATCGGAATCCGCCTCGTCCATAAGTCTCGCCGGAATTCCCATGACAAACTGGCTTTCCTTATGAAGCCGCCCTTCTTTGTCTGCCTTTTGCATCCGTATAGCAATGGGAGTGGAAAAAAATTTCCACAGTGCCGCGGCGGACACCAGAGACAGGGCCTCCCTGTCCATCCGCTCCTCTTTTTTCAGCAAAAAAAGCTGACGTTTCATTTCTTCCATGGAGGTAATCTCTTTAAAGGAAAGCAGCTCCAGCACACGATGATAGGCGGTTCCCCGGAAAGTGCCGCCAAAGACGCCGCCTTTCTTTTTTTCTTCCTTTCGCTCTCCTTCCCTCAAAAACGCAGGGAGCGTCGGAAGAAAATCGCTTTCGCCATCGTCCACAAATTGTCCCCTCTCTTTGAGCTCCGACACGGACATTTTGGCATGAAGTCCAACATCCTCCTCATGGGGATAGGAAAAGCGAAGTTTTTTATTAAGCCTTTCAAAATTTCTCGCTTTCCCTTCCTCCTGAAGTTCCCGAAGGAACAGATGAATCCCGGTCTTTTTTATCTGGTTTTTCGTCTCCTCCTTTAATAGTTCCTCCACAGGCACGGTACGGATGGACATGGAATCTCCGGCATTCCCCGAGGCCATTAAAATCCAGTCCAGATAAGACGAGGCCGCGCTTAAATAGGTGAACGGAAGATTCTTCTGCCCGGGAAGATTTCCCCATTTCTCCAGTTTGTTTTCCAGATATTTGTCGGCCGCCGTAATAACAAGCTTTTCTTTTGCCCTGGACATAGCCACGTAAAGGATTCTCAGCTCCTCCCCCATACTTTCCAGGTTCATCTTCCTTGCCAGCACGTTTTTCTTTAAAGTGGGGGCCTTTGTCCTCTGTTTCACATCAAGAAAATCCGTGGCCACCCCGAGCGTCTCATCTATGAGAATTTTTCCGCGGGAGTCCTGTCTGTTAAAAGCTTTTCCCGCCCCGGCAAGAAACACCACAGGAAATTCCAGGCCTTTACTTTTATGGATGCTCATGATCCGCACCGTGTCGTCGTCTTCCCCGGCCCTCGCCGCTTCTCCGAAATCGGTGCTGTATTTTTTCAGTTTTTCAATATAACGGATAAAGTCAAAAAGACTCTGATAGCTGGTCCGCTCGAAGGCGGCCGCCTTTTCCACCAGCATATCCAAATTGGCCTGGCGTACCCTTCCCGCGGGCATGGCGGACACATAGTCATAATATCCGGTCAGTTCAAACACCCGGTATAAAAGACGGTGAACCGGAAGGTACTCCGCTTCCCGGCGGAGCACTGAAAGAAGTCCCCAGAAGCGGCCTAATTTCCCGGCGGTTTCATTTTTGGCGCTTCTGTCTTCAACAGTCGTATCGGCAACGCCTATGTCTGCGGCAATTACCTCAGCAGCGCTCATGACCGCGGCACTCCCGCATCTGGCGGCTCCGGGCTCCATCGTCTCTTCTCCTTCCGGCCATGGCCATCCTCCGTACCGCTTCAAATACAGTTTTACCGCTCCGTAAAATCCCATATCCTGGCCCTTATCTGCACACTGCTTAAACTCTGCCATAATCATAGAAAGCTCCCTGTCGGTAAGTCCGGCTATGGGGGACTTTAATGCTCCCACCAGCGGAATGTCCTGCATGGGATTGTCAATGAGGGCCAGCATATTAAGGACGGTTTCCACCTCCACCGCCGTAAAATATCCGGTCCTGGATTCGGCAAAAGCCGGGATTCCCTCGGCGCTTAAAACACTCAAAAATTCCTCCGCCCAACCGCTTAAGCTCCTTAAAAGAATCACGATATCTTTTTTCTTAAGGCACTCATACTGCGCCTTTTTCCCATTCCATATCTTCATTCCCGTTTCCGGGTCCGTCATCTCCTTAATCTTAGCGGCAATAAGCCTGGCTTCCGCCTCTCTGGCCGTATAGTCGGCCCGCTCCTCATCCATGGAAAGGAAACGCTCCTCCCCTGTATTCAGTAAAAGGACCTCCGTTTGGGCCTGACCGGCCGTTAAAGTCTCAGGATACCCGGCCCCCGGGTGAAGGGCGGCATCCTCGGTGTACTGGATACCTCCCAGGCTTTTTGTCATGATGCTGTAAAACACATCGTTGATACCCGAAAGCACCTCCGGGCGGCTTCGAAAATTTTTGTGAAGCTCGATTTTCTGGTACAGTCCCCCTTCTTTTTTATAGGTCTCATATTTTTCCAGAAACAATTCCGGCTTTGCCAGACGGAATTTATAAATACTCTGCTTCACATCCCCCACCATAAAAACATTAGGAGTTCCAAACCGCTCTCTGGAAAGAAGGCGGATGAGAGTCTCCTGTACCTCATTGCTGTCCTGGTACTCATCCACCAGAATTTCCTCATATTCTCTGGAAAGCTCGTCTGCCACCGGACCCGGCCCGTGGTCTTTGGACCCACCTGTGAGAATGTCCAGAGCAAAGTGCTCCAGATCATTGAAATCCACCAGATTCTTTTCCTCTTTTGCCTCCTGATATCTGGCGGTAAACTCAGACGCCAGCTCCAAAAGCATGAAAACCGGCTCCCGGCTTGCCATCAAATCCTCATACATCTGTTCCATGGTTCCCGGCGCATACAGGGCCTTCATTTTCTTCACTGCATCCTTGACCCGGTTTCTGATTCCAGCAGACTTCTCCTTCTTTTCCACCGAAACCTGCTTTCCCCGCACCGCCGCCAGACGGCCAAAGGAAATTTCTGATAAAAGTTTGCAAATCTCCTCATAAGTATCTGCAAAAGCCAGGCGTTCCATAGTTCTCATGTTATCTGTCAGAGCAGGAACATAGGCGGCCGGCCCGTCTTCGCTTTCCGCAATCTCAAGAGCTTCATAAAGCTGCTCGGAAAACTCGGACGCCTGCTTTTTCACATCCTGAATCAGATACCTCATCCATTCCGTCTCACCAAGAGCCTTCGGATCCCCACCTTCTTCCAAATACAGTTCCTCCCTGCACTTTGAAATCCATTCCCCGGGCCAGGGATTACTCTGAGCAAAGTGCCACACCTGCAAAATGTAATCCTCCAGACCGCCGTCAGCCTTTCCGAGGGCATAGGCGTCCACAAAGCTTAAAAACCGTTCGTCCTCTCTTCCATAGTACTC
Source organism: uncultured Lachnospiraceae bacterium (assembly GCA_910585355.1). GTDB lineage: Bacteria > Bacillota > Clostridia > Lachnospirales > Lachnospiraceae > CANRXD01. The sequence goes on along the minus strand of CAJUDN010000040.1, from coordinate 5,481 downwards.
CTCCAGAAGCGATTTCATCACGTCGGCCTGCAAAAGCTTAAGCTCTCCCTCATCCCCAATCCGGAATCCAGGGTCAATGTCCAGCTCATTAAAATGATCCCGCAAAAGCTTCAGGCAAAAGCTGTCAATGGTAGTGATTTTTGCATGATGAATCAAAGTCGTCTGCCTCTCTAAATTTATATTCCCCGGACATTCCTCCAGACGCTTCTCCAGGGCATCTCCGATGCGCTCCCGCATTTCAGAGGCGGCGGCATTGGTAAAGGTCATGACTAAAAGCTTATCAATGTCCACCGGATGGTTCTCATCTGTCACCATCCGGATGATACGCTCCACCAAAACCGCCGTTTTTCCGCTTCCGGCCGCCGCTGACACAAGAAGATTCCTGTCCCTAGTTTCGATCACCTGCATCTGTTCCCTGGTCCACTGTACGAAAGCCATGCTCCTCACCTCCCGCGTTCGTTCTCTCCCCGTTCCTTCTCGCCCTTTTCTTTCCTGGTCTTTTCTACCACAGTCCTCTCTACCTCACTTTTTCCTTCCCCGGTTTTTCCTCCCCGCTCTTTTCTTCCTCGGTCCTCTTTACCTCACTTTTTCCTTCCCTGCTCTTCTCCTCTTCCTCCGGCTCGATCTCCTTCCAGATCTCTTCCGCCTTCATGGGCCGGAATCTCCTGAATCCAAAGCCCGCTGTCTTTAAATCGAAACCGCAGACACTATGGTAAGGACAGTAATCACAGGCGGTCCGGTTCCCCTGTTTATAGGGATTCACCGCTGTTTTCCCTTCCATGATTTCCTCTCCCATGTTTTTTAAGCTCTCGTTTACAAAATCCGTCAAATGGGCAAACCGCTTCCCCCCGGCGACTGAAGACCGGGATTCCTGTATAAGGCCGTCCTTTAAAGCAACGGGAATCACATCCGACTCCCTTTCGATTTCCCGGTCCATGTGCCGAACCACATCCAGACTGCTGTTTACCAGACCGTCCATGCGTAGCTTCTTCAAAATTTCCGCCTCGATCTCTTCCGGCGACATATCTTGCTGCCGGTCAATTACCGGGTCCTCAATATGATAATAGAAAATTCCGGCCGGAACCGCTTCTTTTCCCGGATGGCGTCTCTGCTCCAGTTTTAGAGCCGCATCCATATAGACCACCAGCTGAAGCTGCAGGCCGTGATACAGAAGGGAAAGATCAAAAGAAGTGCTGCCTGATTTATAGTCCATGATTTTCACATAAACTTTGTCCTGGTCTTCAAACACATCCATCCGGTCAATTCTTCCCTTTAAATTCAACGCTTCGCCGCCCTTTAGGGGAATCCTGGTACTCACATCCACCTCAAAGCCCTGCGGCTCAAAGTCCCCTTTTTTAATCTGATGAATCAGAGCCCGTACGGTCCTGTCAGCAATCCGCTCCACCTTCCGCTCCAGATAATGATTCCTGGCGGAGCTTTTCATGATGGTATTTCTGTATTCCAAAGAGACCTGCTCCACACAGGCCTTCACCATGGACCTCCGTTCCGAATCTCCGATTACCCTAAAGTCCTTTCCCTGTTCCTTTACCTGATGAAAAAAAAGATCAATGGAGCGGTGAAACAGATTGCCCATATCAGAAAAATCCAGCTCATATTCCCGTCTTTTCTTAAGCTCCAGCCCATGGCTTAAAAAATGGGCAAAGGCACAGGCGGCATACCCTTCCATTCTGGTGACGCTGCCGCTTAGCAGCTGGCCGTAAAGGACCCTGGCCGCCTCCCGGCCAATCCCCTTTTCTTCATAAGAATAGACGCAGGCCTCCGCAAGCCGCTCCATCTCCCCGGCCATATTCCCCTTCCCAAAAAGCCAGCCATAAAGGGCGCCCGACTGCGGATCACGCTCCAGGTTCTCCGGATCCTGGAGCCAGGAAATCACCGCCTTTCTGGCCGCATTTACATGAATTTCCGGGTCCCGCTCTTTCGCCGCCAAACGAACAGGAATTTCCGGGAACCGTTTCCGCAAGTTTCCGATAAGACTGGAAGGCCGCATGGTCTTTCCTTCAGAAGAAAGGGTACTCCAGGACAGGATAAGAAGCTCTGAGGGCTTTGTCATGGTCAGGTACAAATAAAACCGCTGCATGAACCCCTCCTCTCTGGCCGTGGGAGCCAGCTCCATGGAGTTTTTCTTTAAGACCTCCCGCTCCTGATCTGTTAAAATTCCGCCCTTTCCCGTATCGGCGGGAACAGTTCCCTCATTGACGCCGAGGAAAAACAGAGCGCGGATACCGGACAGCCTGGTTCTCTTTAAATCTCCTGCCACCACCCGGTCTGCCCCGGCCGGAATCATTCCCACCTTAAGCTCTCCAAATCCCGCGTTTAAAATATCCAGATATTCCCGTTTAGAAACAATCTCTTCCCCTAAAAGCTCATAAAGTCTTTCAAACAGCTCCATGACTAGACCATAAATTTCCTCATATTCTCTGGCTTCCCGTTCCATTCCCCTTTCCGAAAACCACCTGCTTTTCTCCTTTAGTTTTCTCTCAGCCTCCAATGTGACAAGAAGATCCGTAAGGGCCTTTGTCATGTCGCCAATGGTAACGCCGCGGCCTCCTGCCTTTTCCTTCCATTCCTTTAAAGGAGTCAGAATCTCCTCCCGGAACTGATTCAGCTCCAGAAGGTTCATCCTGCCTCCGCCCTCACATGGTTTTTCCCATGTCTTATCCCAATTTTTAAAGCCCCGGATTCCCATGGACCGCACATAGGTTTCCAGACGGTCTGTTTTTTCCCTCTCCTCCGTCACCAGCCCGGTTCTCAGATACTGGAACATGCTTTCATAGTCAAAGCCTGATTTTATGATTTCCAGGCACCCCTTTATTAACCGGAGCAAAGGGTTTCCCGACACATCTCTTTTTTCGTCCAGGAACAATGGAATCTTATTTTCCTCGAACTGATGGGTAATCTCCCTGGCATACCCCGGTAAATCTCCGCAGACCAGAGCCACATCCCGATAACGGTATCCCTTTGTCTGAACCAGAATCTGAATCTGATTCACTGCCGTCTCCACCTCATCAGCAGGGTTTTTTGCCTGGACAAACCGGATTCCGTCAGCATCTTTCCTGTACGGCGTATACGGATAACGGAACACGGTTTTTTCCAGGCAGTCCAGGGCCGGATTCTTTAAAAAGCGCGGCGACGGACTTGCAGTTAAGGAAATGTCACTGGATACAGAAACTCCTACCTTTTGGGCCAGCGCCTTAAGTTTCCCCGCCATTTTCCGGCTCATGTCAAAAAGATCCGATTCTGAACCGGGACCGGAAAGATCCGCGCCGTCCGTAGCCGTCACCGTTACATACATCTCCTTACACATTTTAAGAAGAAGCCCCACAAGCCGGTACTGAACAGGAGTAAAACCGGTATATCCGTCCAGAACCAGAACACTGTCCCTTAAAAGCGCAGAACGCTCCACAGATTCGCACAGTACATCCAGAAGCTCCTCCATCGTAATATACCGTTCTTTCGTGAAGCTCTGAAATGCCTGATAAAGAACGCTCATATCCTCCAGCTTTCTTTTTAGCGCCTGGCTCATGGCTCCCGTTTTCATCTGTCCTTTTAAGCCATCCGGCGTAACGCCATACTGGTAGAACTCCGACAGCATGGATTTCACCTGGTCTATAAAGCCCGCCTGGCTTAAATGGGACGCGAACAAAATTAACTGGTTCCGCTTTTCCCCTGCTAACTTCCTTAGGACCATAGTTTTTCCTGTGTCATCCAGAATTTCCGGCTGAGGAAGAGACAGCTCCGAAAAGATCCTGTATGCCAAACGCTCAAAGCTTACAATGTCTATGTTCATGGTGCCATGGCGGGGATGGAGCCTCACGATGTCCTTCTGTGCCTGCATGGTACTCTGCTCCGGCACGATCACAAAAAACTGACGTCCTTCTTCCTTTATCGACCAGTCAATGATTTTTTTATAGATAAATTCTGTTTTGCCGGAACCAGAGCCTCCGGTCACCAGGGAAAGCCCCATGACTCTCTCCTCCTTTTTTCGCCGCCTACTCCTTATAGGTTAAGATCGCGCCAATCAACTTATAGCTGGACCAGATGGAAAGCCCGTATCCAATGATCAGATCCTTAAAAAACGTTGGCCAAAGCTCGCAGTCCGACATGAGTTCTGAAAAATTCACTGCCACATAGCGCACGGTATCCATGCTGACCTCAAACTCAAAGAACGCCTTACAAAGGAGAATAAAGCATTCCAGAACATTGGCGGCCGGAATCATCACAGCCGCAATGACAAGGCAGATCAGGGCTCCCCGTCTGTCCAGCTTTCCGGCCCCCTTCTGATATCCCTTCAGAGCAAATGTAAGCATCACAAAACCTGCAATCCCGGCAATAAAATTGGCGAAGCCGATGAGAATCCAGAGTCCGACGCCAATGAGAGAACCGCCGATGGCGCCCAAAATGCCCAGGAACATATTTCCTTTCTTCCCTGTTCCTGCGTTTCCTTCCATATCCTTCCACTGGTTTTCCCCGGCAGGCCTGGGGGACTCTGTTTTGAAAGTCTCTGCCCCATAAGTCTCTGCTCCGTAGGTTTCGGCCCCATAGGTCTCTGTTTTACCGTTCTCTGTCCCAAAGGGAGACCCCTCTCCTTCTGCCTCCTGACGGTACATCCGTGCATCCGCAAATCCGCGCTTTTCTCTCTCCAGGGCCGCCATGGCCCGGCCTCTCCTTTTAATCTGGGAAACAAGCAGTAACCCTCCGGCAAACAGACATATCAGCGAAGCGGAAAGCATACCTATTGCTCCTTCCCGGTCTCCATATCCTGTCGGCTTCCTTGTAAGATCCAGATAGCACTGCCCCACATACTGGTCAAAGCCCTGCTCGTCCAGGAAGCCCTCGCCTCCAATAATATTTAAGGCCTGCAGGGCATACTCCTTAATATCATCCTCCATGACTGCGGCCGTTCCCCGTATTGATACAGGCTCCGGCTCATCGCCGCCATAAAGCAGGTAATCCGCTAACGGTTCCATTTCCTCCGGAAACTCCCCCTTCATTTTTATCACCCGAATTTCCAGATCACTGGTAAAAGCCAGGTAATAATGGTAGGTTCCCTTAAAGTCTTCCGCAAAGTCATAGGAAAGGCCTATAATGTCCATGGTTTGATAGAAGGACTCCAGACCCGTCTGTCGAAACGGGTCAAAGACCTCTTCCTTTTCCTGGCTCTCCCTCGCCTTTACTCCGGCATCCAGGAACAAAGCGCCTGCCACAAGAAAAAACGCTGTGCCCAAAATCATAATAGCAATCCCCACTCCCATGAAAATTGCCGCATTTTTCTTTATTTTTCTGTAATCCGCTGCTCCATTCATCCCATAGCCCTTCATGCTCTCTCCATCCTTCCTCTTTTTCTTATGCATAATGTAATGCCTGTCGACATTATAACATGTCTCCGACATGTTATGCTTCGCTGAATTCCAGTGCCTGACTTTCTGCGGTAAACGCAGAAATCAGATGCACAGGTATAAT
>CAJUDN010000039.1 GCA_910585355.1 uncultured Lachnospiraceae bacterium | reverse complement strand
GATTATCCTGCTGAATGAGGACATCGGTTTTTCAAGCGGAATATGAAAATATTCTAATGCCCGCTATTGGCATCAACACCAATAACGGGCATTTCGTTTAATCATATACAAGTTCAGTCAGTACAATTTCCTCCTCACGGTTGGGGATTGAATTGCACCGGCGCACCCATTCCATCGGGTCAGCCGCTTTCAGCATTTTGGTTACACCCTCCTGCTTTGCCATAGCGGACACGATGATTTCCATCCGCTCATTGCAGGATTGGTCGATCTCAGCCAGATGTCTGCGTCATCTGTGCGTCTGCGAAGCGACGGCGTAGTAGTGCTGCGTCTAGCTTTGCAGACGTGCAGAGGGCATAGACAGCGGGTATTTCATTCATCGGAATTTCTGCAAAGTAGTACTTGTTATTTAAGAAACGATGTACTTGTTACGTCTATTTATAAAATGCCTTAAACGCCTTGTACGTATTATAAACATCCAGCTTGGAAGCAAGCTCAAAGGGGGAATGCATGGAAAGAATCGGGACGCCCAGGTCTACTACTTCCACATCCATCCGTGCCACAAACTGAGCAATGGTTCCACCGCCGCCCACATCAACGGCTCCCAGCTCTCCGGTCTGCCAGCAGACACTGTTTGCTTCCATGATATTGATTACCGCAGTCATAACCTCCGCACTGGCATCACTGCTTCCGGATTTTCCCCTGGCTCCTGTGTATTTGGTCAATACACAGCCCTTATTGATGGCACTGGAATTTTTTTCCTCGTAAGCAAAGGAAAAAGTCGGATCATAAGCAGCATTCACATCAGAGGAAAGGCATAGGGAATGACGAAGGACTGTCTTTAAATCGGCTCCCTCAGCCTGGCACAGATCTTCAATGATATGAAGCACAAAATCGGAATTAAGGCCCGTATTTCCAACAGAACCGATTTCTTCCTTATCTGCCAGAATAGTAAGGGTTGTATGGGCCGGCGCCTTCGTCTCCATTTCCGCCATCAAAGCAGTGTATGCACAGACACGGTCATCCTGTCCATAGGCCCCCACCAGGCTCCTGTCCAGTCCCACGTCCACAGCCTTATGGGAGGGTACCAGTTCTATTTCCGCCCTTGTAAAATCCTTTTCTGTGATTCCGTATTTCTCGTTTAACAGCTTCATAACCATTAATTTCACCGGAGCCTTTAACTTCTCGCCTTCTTCTCCAAAAAACGGGATGGAGCCAATCACAATATTTAATTCCTCGCCTTTGATTCCTTCCGCCAGCTTTCTCCCATTCTGCTCTCCGGCCAAATGGGGAAGCAGGTCAGTGATGCAGAACTGAGGCTCTCCCTCTTTTTCACCTATAGAGATTTCCACCATAGTTCCGTCCGCGGTGCCTACTACTCCATGCATGGAAAGCGGAACAGCCCCCCACTGGTATTTACGGATTCCTCCATAATAGTGGGGTTTTAAGTACGCAATATCATTCTTTTCAAATAATGGGTTGGGCTTTAAATCCAGTCTTGGAGAATCAATATGGGCGCCGTTCATGCGGAGACCCGCCTCCAGAGGAAGACTTCCGATGGTTGCCGCCGCCAGAGCTTTCTTTCGGATATTCCAGTATACCTTATCTCCGGTTCTATAGGATGCCTTTGGGTCAAATTCTTTATAGCCGGCCTGTTCCAGCATAAGAACCGCCTCTTTCACGCATTCCCGCTCTGTCTTTCCTTTGTTTAAAAATGTTTTGTAGCCCTCGCAAAAATCCGCCGCCGGCTGAACATCCTCCGGCATTTTCTCCGCAATGTGGGGAGCTTCCCACAAAAGCGCCTTTTCCATTTCTTTTCCGTTCATAGCTTCTTCTCCTTTGTGTTATGTAAACAGATTTTTACTGTCAAGCATCAGCGTAAAGGGACCATCATTCACTAGGGAGACCTTCATATCCGCTCCGAATTTTCCATGCTCCACTTTTCCCACATGCGTTTTACACCGTTCCATAAAATACTCATAGAGGCGGTCCGCTTCCGCGGGAGCGCCTGCTCCGATGAAACTGGGGCGGTTTCCTTTTCGGCAGTCCGCGTAGAGGGTAAACTGGCTCACCACCAAAAGCTCTCCTCCCACGTCCTGAAGAGAAAGGTTGGTTTTTCCATTTTCGTCCTCAAAGATACGGAGCTTACAGATTTTATCTGCCAGCTTATCCGCCACTGTTTCATTGTCTTCATCGGATACGCCCAGAAGAATAAAAAAACCCTTTCCGATAGACCCGACCGTCTTGCCGTCCACACGGACTTCGGCCTCTGTCACTCTTTGTAGTACTGCTCTCATGTTATCTATTGCTCCTTGAAATTTATTCCGCGTAACCGCCCGGATATCCCTGAACGATTACTATTCCGCCGCTTTCTGAAGATTTTCTGTCAAACTGTGGCTTTCTTCTTCCCGCCTTCGTTCTTCTTCCCGCTGACTCCTGCCAATCTCCATAATTGCCTGATTCAGAGAAAACATCTTTGCATCCAGCATATCCACCATATCCGCACATGCTTTTAACTCCGTTTCCATATAGTCAGGCGGATTTCCTTCAAATTTATATGCAATTTTATGTTCCAGGGAAGCCCAGAAGTCCATGGCAATGGTACGGATCTGAATTTCCACCCTGGTATCCACCTTTCCATCCCTTAAATACACGGGAATGGTCACCACCATATGGTAGCTTTTATAGCCGTTAGATTTCGGATATTTGATATAGTCCTTTACATGGAGCACTGTAATGTCCGCCTGTCTCGCAATCATATCCGCAATGGGATATATATCAGACATGAAAGAGCAGATAATACGAATTCCCGCAATATCATTTAAGTACTCCACCATATTTTCGATGGTCACGTCTTTTCCGTCATGCTGAAGTTTTTTCACAATACTGGCCGGCGTCTTTAGCCGGGATGTAATATGCTCAATGGGGTTGTAATTGTAAAGCTGAATGTACTCATTGTTCAGAATTTCAATCTTTGTATTGATGGATTTCAATGCTGAACTGTATAAAAACATGGTTGATTTCCATTGGTCTATCTGATCAAAGGTCTTTGGCTCTTGTGCCACGCTGCCGCCTCCTTTCTGCACAGAACAGGAAACCGCCCGTTTCACGATTTCCTAATTAAGCTTAATTCCTTTTAAAAGAGCAGCAAGGCCTGTGCTCGCCTGCCCCTCTTCTTTATAATCATATGTCTCATGGGACTCGGTTTCGGCATTCTCTTCCGCCAAAACCTTCATGCTGAGGCTGATTTTATTATCCGCCGTGGAGATTATTTTCACCTTTATTTCCTGACCTTCCTTTAAAACAACGCCAGGATGCTTAATTCTCTGCGTGCTGATCTGGGAAATGTGAAGAAGTCCGGAAAGGCCGTTTTCCAACGTCACAAAAGCTCCGTAGGGCTTTAATGTATCCACGGTTCCGCTCATGACCGCTCCCACCTCGCATTTCGCGATCCGGCGGTTCTTCTCCTCCTGTTTTTTCTCCCTTGCAGTCTCGCGGCCGGAGAGTACCAGGCGGCGTTCTTCTTCATTGGCAGTGATTACGGTTACTTCAATGCTTTTTCCATCCCATTCCTTTAAGTCCTCCACATATTCATCAGAAAGACGGGAGGCCGGAATAAATCCACGGATTCCTTCCAGATATGCGATGGCGCCCGCATTAACTATTTCGCTGATTTTCACTTTTACAACCGTGCGCTCTTCCATCATCTTCTTTAATTTATCCCATGCAAGGACAGCATTGGCCTCTTTCTTTGACAGCACCATATTTCCCTCTCCATCGTTGGTTGCCATTACCGTAGCGGTAATTTCGTCTCCGGGATGGATTGCCTCCTGCATGTTGAAATCAGGATCCTCGCTCAGATCCTCCCTGCGTATTACTCCGTCCGCATAGGTTTTTAAATCCACAGTCACCGAATCCTCGGTCACGTCAATAACCGTTCCTGTCACCACATCGCCCACGCGTATCTTCTTAAGGGAAGCCTCCAGCTCATCCCTGAAATCATCCATAGTTTCCATGAATTATACCCTCTTTCTTTCGTTTTCTTTCGCTACCTCTATTTAACCATATTCCGTCCGATTTTTCCATAGTTTTATTTGGGAAAATATTGGAACAAAAACGGCTGCCAAGCGTCTGCCGCCTCACAGCCATTTTATCATTTCAGTAATTGGTTTACTTTTTTCCAAAGCTCCTTTATTTCGTCCTGATCCTCTATCCTGTCCTTCTGAATTCGTATAATATTCTCAAGGGCGGCATTTGCCCCGTCCGCGTTAAGTTTTTCATCGCAGGCTTTTCTCGCCTTTATATATGGGTCAAGGCTTTCCTGTTCCTTTTCCTGTTCTTCCTGAAGCTTTAATATTTTTTCCACCGTTTTTTTCGCATCTTCTGACGGTGATTCTATATCCAGCCAGTTCAGCAGGGAGGTCTTGTTCTCCGCGTTAATTTTATCCAGCGCAATGCTGCCTTTCAGCATATCCTTCATGTTATCAGCAATGGCCTCTTCGTATTTTTGCTGCTCTTCCTCCGTTGGAGCTGCAAATCCGGTCAGCGGGACTGAAAAAAGGCAGAACGCCAGACTGACAATAAACAGAAGTCGTTTCATTCCGTATCCTCCTTTACATTTCCCATAGTACCACATTTATTTCCACTCTTCTGGGGCAAAGCTGCGGCAATCCTGCGGCAGTATAATTTCAAACGCCGCTCCCGCAACGGCCTTTACGACCTCCACATCGCCTCCCATATACTCCAGGGAACATTTGGCAATGGCAAGTCCAAGCCCATGGTTTCCGCCCTTTCCTTTATAGAAACGATCAAACAGGTGCTCCATTTCTTCGCCGCTTAACCCCGGACCGTCATCGGCAACGGAAAGAATCAACCGGGCCTTTCGTTCCTTCACCTCCACAGTGACTTTTTTTGCCGCGTAGCGGATACAATTTGAAAGCACATTGGAAAAGGCCCGCTCTAACAGCATCGCATCCGTAATAATTGTATGCTCCTCCTCCGAATGAAATACCAGCTTTATATTTTTGGAATAAGCCAGTCCCTCAATCCGCTCTAACCGTTCCTCCACAAAGTTATTAATCTCTAACTCCACAGGCACCACCTGATACCGGAGCTGGTCCATCCTTGTTAAAGTCAGAATCCCGTCTACCACTTCCGTCAAACGGCTGCTTTCATCCAGAATTACCCCAGCGGCCTGAGATACGTCCCCAAACACGCCGCATTGAATTCCCTGGGCGTAGCCGCTGATGGACATAAGAGGCGTTCTCAGCTCATGGGACGCATTCTGAAAAAAAGTCCGTTCTGCCTGGTCTGCCTGGGACAGCTTCTCCTGCATCTGATTGATCTCATCCTCCAGCTCACAGAGCTCCCTTACGGTAGCTCCGGTCTCCACCTTCTTAAATTTTTTCTCACCGATTCCTCTGGCCGCCTCGCAGAGCCTGCGGACCGGACCTGAGATACTTCCGGCCACAAACCAGAACAGCACAATAGCCACGGCGGCGATGGCCCCCATGGTCAAAAGCACCAGCCTGGAAACCTGATCTAAGATCTGTCTGGTGTCATGAATCGGGCAATAGAGGATGATATGCCGTATTTCCTGGTTATTTTCATCGTCCTTTCCTTCCAGATCCGAATAATACAAAAGATAGCGGTTCTCTCCCACGGTCTCCTCTCCAATTTTTCCGCACTCCCAGGACATATCATCCAGCGTTGCATTCGTTAAGAATGTCGAATAAATCTGGACCATCTCCGGCTGATTATCATAATTTTTCGGAAAAATCACCCGATACCTGTTGCCTAAAAGCATCATCCTGGTCTCTCCTGCCTCTGTCTGAAGCGCATCCCGGAGTTTTCCAAGAAGAGCATTTTCATTCTCCTTATCATCGAGCCCGGTCTTTTCCTGAGCTAGGATTTCCCCGGTCTTTCTCACCATCCGTTCCAGGTCCCTCCTGGCATTATAGTTCATATGTCCGTCTAAGGAATATCGGAACACGCACCATACTGCCAGAGGAAAAGCAATGAGAATCAGCATTACAGGCAGGAATATTTTCATCCTGATACTTAATTTCATCAGTCTCCTCCGGTGGTCAGGCGAAATCCATATCCCCAAACCGTTTCAACCTTCACGCTGCTGCCCTGCTCCTTTAGCTTCTTACGCAGGCGTTTCACCATATCGTCAACGGCTCTGGTATCCACCTCTCTGCTGTCCACCTTCCAAAGAGATTTCAGCAAATCATCACGGCTGGCCGCGTGCTCCGGGTGTTCCAGCATATGACAGAGGAAATCAAATTCCAACGGCGTCAGGGAGAATTCCTCTTCGCCCAATCTGGCGGCGCGTCGCTTGGGAAACAGCTTGATATCCCCAAATTCGTAAGCGTCCTGGAGCATTTCCTCCTGTCCGGAAAAGGCATCCACCCGCCGAAACAGAGCCTTTACCCTCGTCACCAGTTCCAACGGCAGAAAGGGCTTTACCAGATAATCATCGCTTCCCAGAGTAATTCCTGTAATCCGATCCAGAGGAGAATCTTTTGCTGATACGATAATAATGGGAACGTGGCTCTTTTTCCGAATCCTGGTGCAGACTGTCAGTCCATCCATTCCCGGCATCATCACATCCAAAATGCAAAGGTCCGGCATCTGTTCCTCACAGGCGGCCAGAATTGACTCGCCGTCTTCAAAGCACCTGACTTCAAAGCCCTCCTTCTCCAGGAAATTCTGGATTAAAAAGCAGATATTTTTTTCATCATCCGCCACATAAATCCTTTTTGCCATCGTTCTCCCTCCTCTTTTCCCTGATTATACCCCAGTACATTAGTGCTCCATCCAGACAGAAATCGTAGTTGTGAACTGCCTGTCACGCACCATTGCGTCGTTAAAATTTCTAGTCGATGGCCCCACATCGCCGTCGAAATTTTGCCTAGCACTGTCACGCATCAGACAGTCCACAACTTCACTTTCTGTCTGGATGGAGCACTAGGATCAGAAGGCAAAACATCTTTTGCCCCCTATCTTACCATAAAAATGCAAGAATTACAACGGAGGATTCCAGAATGTTAAAAGGAAAAACCGTACTTTTATGTGTGACCGGAAGCATTGCCGCCTACAAAACTGCCTACCTGGCAAGCGCCTTAAAAAAGCTGTCGGCGGATGTCCATGTGTTAATGACAAAGAACGCCACGAACTTCATAACCCCCATCACATTTGAAACCCTGACGGGAAATAAATGCCTGGTGGATACCTTCGACCGGAACTTTGAATTTTCCGTGGAACATGTTTCCCTGGCAAAGCTTGCGGATGTGGTTATGGTGGCCCCGGCGTCCGCCAATGTGATTGCAAAGCTGGCCCACGGCCTGGCGGACGATATGCTGACCACAACGGTTCTGGCCTGTACCTGCAAAAAAATCATAAGCCCGGCCATGAATACCCGTATGTTTGAGAATCCCATCACCCAGGATAATTTAAAGATCTGTGAACGGTACGGCATGGAAGTTATCTCCCCGGCAAGCGGATATCTGGCCTGCGGCGACGTGGGAGCGGGAAAGATGCCGGAGCCGGATGTGCTTCTCCAGTATATTTTAAAGGAAATACAGTATAAGAAGGACCTTGCGGGAAAGAAAATTTTAGTGACGGCAGGTCCAACCAGGGAGGCCATTGACCCGGTCCGTTATATCACAAACCATTCCACAGGGAAAATGGGTTATGCCATAGCGAAGGTGGCTGCGTATCGCGGCGCCGAAGTGACTCTGGTGACCGGCCCCACGGAAGAAAAGCCTCCTATGTTTGTCCGCGTGGTGAAGGTGGAGAGCGCAAGGGAGATGTTTGAAGCTGTCACCTCAAGGAGCGATGAGCAGGATGCGATTATAAAAGCCGCCGCTGTGGCCGATTACCGGCCTAAATTTGTCAATACGGAAAAGACCAAAAAGACAGACGGCGACATGGCCATTGAGCTTTCGCGGACGGATGATATTTTAAAATGGCTGGGCGAACACAAAAAAGAGGGTCAGTTTTTATGCGGCTTTTCCATGGAGACCCAGAATATGCTGGAAAACTCCAGGAGAAAGCTTGAGAAAAAGAATCTGGATATGATTATCGCCAACAATTTAAAGGTGGCCGGGGCCGGTTTCGGAACAGATACCAATGTTGTGACCCTGATTACAAAGGAAAAGGAAACGCAGCTGGAAAAAATGCCGAAGGAAGAGGTGGCGGTGCATCTGCTGGACGAAATTTTCTTGTAACAGCTCGGACAGGTCTGCGGGTTTACCACGCCGGCCGAAGGAAGAGGTGGCGGGAGCTGCTTTTCATAAAGGCGGCTCCCGCGTTACTGTTCATTCCCCGGTCAGTCACTCCGATGGTTGACCGGGAGCCAGTATCATAATATGGCCAAAGCATATGCCCCATTGCCGCAGGCAATCTTAAATGGGAGTATGCAGTTACGTTCACAGGAGACCTGTGAGCAGTAATGCTCCCGCATATTGGTACTTGACGAAACGATGATTTGTTGGCAAAATAAGGAATGGATGAGAAACATTGAAACATGGAATTGGAGGTTTTTTCCTTGGCTGGTTTAGCAGATGAGATAAGGAGACGGCGGACCTTTGCGATTATTTCGCACCCTGACGCCGGTAAAACAACTTTGACGGAAAAATTTCTTCTTTATGGCGGCGCCATCAATCTGGCAGGTACTGTAAAGGGAAGGAAAGCAACGAAGCATGCGGTTTCCGACTGGATGGAAATTGAAAAGGAGAGGGGGATTTCCGTCACCTCTTCTGTTTTGCAGTTTAATTATGAAGGATTCTGCATCAATATTCTTGATACGCCAGGACATCAGGACTTCTCGGAAGATACTTATCGAACCTTAATGGCGGCGGACTCTGCTGTTATGGTTATCGACGGCTCCAAGGGTGTGGAGGCCCAGACCATCAAATTATTCAAGGTCTGCGTGATGCGCCATATTCCGATTTTTACGTTTGTGAATAAGATGGACCGGGAGGCCAGAGATCCCTTTGAGCTTATGAGCGAGATCGAGGAAGTGCTGGGAATCCACACATGTCCCATCAACTGGCCCATTGGATGCGGAAAGAGCTTTAAGGGCGTTTATGACAGACAGACCAGAAAAATTACCACCTTTACGGCGGCCATGGGCGGCCAGAAGGAAGTTGCCAGCCAGACTTTCGATGTGGAAGGAGCTGATGTGGACGCGGTAATCGGGGAAAGCTTTCACGCACAGCTTCGTGATGATATTGAACTTTTGGACGGCGCCAGCGATGAATTTGATCAGGAGCTGGTAAGCCAGGGTCTGTTATCCCCGGTGTTTTTCGGTTCGGCCCTCACAAACTTCGGCGTGGAGACCTTCCTGGAGCACTTTTTAAAGATGACCACCTCTCCCCTTCCAAGGAAGACCCTAAGCGGAGCGGTGGATCCCTTTGATAAAGATTTCTCTGCTTTCGTATTTAAGATTCAGGCCAACATGAACAAGGCCCACAGAGACAGAATCGCTTTTATGCGGATTTGTTCCGGAAAATTTGAGGCTGGAATGGAAGTGAACCATGTGCAGGGCGGAAAGAAAATCCGTCTGACACAGCCTCAGCAGCTTATGGCGGAGAGCAGAAAGATCATCGAGGAGGCATATGCAGGGGATATCATTGGCGTATTCGATCCAGGAATCTTTTCTATCGGAGACACCCTCTGTTCCTCCAATGAAAAATTCCAGTTCGAAGGGATTCCCACCTTTGCACCAGAACACTTTGCCAGGGTCCGCCAGATGGATACCATGAAGAGAAAGCAGTTCATAAAGGGTATCAGCCAGATTGCCCAGGAGGGGGCCATCCAGATCTTCCAGGAATTTAATACCGGAATGGAGGAGATCATCGTTGGCGTGGTGGGCGTTCTGCAGTTTGAGGTACTGACCTACCGCCTGAAGAACGAGTACAACGTGGAAGTGAAACTGGAGCAGCTCCCATTTGAATATATCCGCTGGGTGGTGAATCCGGAAGAGGTGGATGTGGCCAGAATTCAGGGTACTTCCGATATGAAGAGAATCTGCGACTTAAAGGGCAGTCCTCTTTTACTGTTTATCAATAGCTGGAGCGTTGGGATGGTGGAGGAGAGAAATCCAAAGCTGAAATTAAGTGAATTCGGTCGTAATTAGGATTAGAAAAGGAAGGAACAGATATGAGTAAAATTGATGTGGTTAGAGCCGCCATGGTGGAAGCCATGAAGGCAAAGGACAAAGAAAGAAAGGATTCCCTGTCCATGCTGTTATCAGCTTTAAAGAACGCGGAAATCGACAAGCGTTCTCCTTTAACAGAGGATGAGGAAAACGCAGTCGTTAAAAAGGAGTTAAAGCAAACGAAAGAGACTATGGATACGGCGCCTGCCGACCGCACGGACATTATCGAGGAAGCGAAAAAACGTATGGCTGTCTATCAGGAGTTTGCGCCTGTGGATATGACTGTGGACCAGATTAAAGAGACCATTCAGGGAGTACTGGCAGAGCTTGGAATCGAGGCGGCCGCTCCGAAAGACAAGGGGAAGATTATGAAGGTTCTGATGCCCCTTGTGAAGGGAAAGGCGGACGGAAAAACGGTAAATGAAGTTCTTGCGGAAATGATGAAATAGAAGGCGGCCATGCCATGGCGCCTGTTTGGCGGCGGGCTGTGGTAAGAAAGACAGGAGGCGTTTTAATTGTATAGAGAACAGATTGACAAATACATTGATGCACATAGGACCGAAATGCTGGAGGATATCATAGAGCTTTGCAAAATCGACAGTGCAAAGGGGTCTTACCGCCCCGGAAAGCCATATGGCCAGGGATGCTTTGAAGTCCTTCAAGAGGCTCTTCACATCGGAGAGTGCTATGGTTTTTCCATCAACAATTATGACAACTACGTGGGAACCATTGACCTTAATAACGAAGAAAGGCAGCTTGACATTTTAGCCCATCTGGATATTGTTCCGGCGGGAGACGGCTGGACGGTCACAGAGCCTTTTGAGCCAGTGGAAAAGGACGGAAAGCTTTACGGCCGCGGAACGGCGGACGATAAGGGGCCGGCCGTTGCGGCTCTTTATGCCATGCGGGCAGTGAGGGAGCTGGGGATTCCTGTAAAGAAAAACGTGCGCCTGATTCTGGGAACAGATGAGGAATGCGGAAGTTCTGATATTGAACATTATTACAGTGTGGAAGAGGAAGCGCCCATGACCTTTTCTCCGGATGCCAGCTTCCCGGTCATCAATATCGAAAAGGGAAGTCTCCATGGAAAATTCACTGCGGAGTTTGCAAAAAGCGAGGCGCTGCCCCGTATGATATCTTTTCGGAGCGGAACCAAGTCCAATGTGGTGCCTTCCAGGGCAGAGGCATTGTTCGAGGGACTTGACGGTTCTGATACGGAGGCCTTTGCACATACGCTGGAGGAGGAGCTTGGAATCCGCTTTGACGTAACTTCTGAGGACGGCTATATGAAAATTGAGTCCTTTGGCGAAAACGGCCATGCCTCCACTCCCTGGAAGGGGAAAAACGCCCTTACAGGTCTTTTGGCCCTGATTGAAAAACTTCCGCTTGCGGAATGCGGGCAGCTTGAGAAGGTAAGGGCGCTCAATGCGCTGATGCCCCACGGAGACTGGCTCGGAAAAAATCTGGGAATTGCCATGGAGGATGAAATCTCCGGCCCCCTTACGTTAGCCTTCAGCATTCTGGAAATCAATGAGGAGGGCCTTAAGGGCGAATTTGACAGCCGCTGTCCCATCTGCTCCAATGTGGAAAATACATTAGAGCCGGCGAAAAAAAACATGAAGGCCCACGACATTCTTCTAAGCAATGATTCCATGAACCCGCCCCATCATGTATCCGGTGATTCCGAATTTGTTCAGACGCTTTTAAAGTGCTATGAAATATATACGGGAAACAAGGGCGAATGCGTGGCCATTGGCGGCGGAACTTATGTCCATCACCTTAAAAATGGCGTGGCCTTTGGCGCGTCCATGCCGGAAACGGAAAATCACATGCATGGCCCCGATGAGTTTGCCGTGGTCGACGAACTTCTTAAGAGCGCGAAAATCTTCGCTCAGGTGATTGTGGAGCTGTGCTGTTAGTGGAATATAACCATTCGTCTTTGCTGCTATTAATGAAAGAATACGACTGAAAGAACACGACTCCCTGCCGGATTGCTGCACGATAGTCCGGACAGGGAGTTTTTGCTTTGCAGGAAGATGCCGTTATCGCGGTCTGCCGCAGGCGGATAATCCTGCCGGGCAGAATTCCTTTTGCATTACAGGGCGGAATCCGCATTCAATTTTTTCCATAATGTGGACCGCGAGATTCCCAGCTGTCTGGCAGTTTCTGCACGGTTTCCATGATTCCTTTCCAGACACTGGTGAATGAGCTCTGTTTCCATGCTTTCCAGGGTTCCGGGGGCGACTTGAAGTTCATGGCCGGAAACGGAGGGAGCTAAGTCTTCCATGCATTCCCTGATGGGGATATGCCTGCCCTGCTGAAGGATGGTATAGCGGTGAATGACATTTTCCAGAGAGCGCACGTTTCCCGACCAGGCGTTATCTGACAGGAAAGCGCTGTCTTCCTCTGTCAGAGCCTGAAGTTCCAGATGGTACTGATCGGCATATTTTTTTAAAAACATTTTGGCCAGCGGAAGAATATCTTCTTTTCGCTCCCGGAGGGGAGGCAGACGGAGGTTTAGAACATTGAGACGGTAATAGAGATCCGCACGGAAGCGGCCAGAGGCAATTAGTTCATCCATCTGCATGTTGGAGGCGGAAAGAATCCGGATGTCGACGGCAAGGTTTTTCTGAGAACCGATCCGGCGAATTTCTTTTTCTTGTATGGCGCGCAGCAAAGCTCCCTGGACCTGAATAGGGAGGGAGTTGATTTCATCGAGAAAAAGAGTTCCGCTTTGGGCCAGCTCAAAGAGTCCGGGTTTCCCGCCGCGCCTGGCTCCGGAAAAGGAACCTTCTTCGTATCCGAACAGTTCGCTTTCCAGCAAAGGCTCAGGAATGGCGGCGCAGTTTACTGCAACAAAGGGAGCGTTTTTGCGGATGCTGGCGTTGTGAATGCTCTGTGCAAACATCTCCTTACCTGTTCCGTTTTCCCCTGAGATGAGAATATTGGCGTCTGTAGCGGCATATAAAGCCGCTTTTCTTTTGGCGCTCCGTATGGCGGAGCTGTTTCCCATAATATCTTCAAAATGAAAGCGGGCGGACAGTCCCTTGTCCCGCAGGGCGGCCCGAATCTGCTGTTCCTGATTCTGGATGTCAATAATGTTCTGGAAGGAAACGGTCAGCCGTTTTTGGCCTTTGGAACGGGTGCCGCGTTTTTTGACCAGGTATTTATGGTCCCGGATGGAAAGAACTTTTTCAGGCTGGGAGTCTTCAAAGAAAAACTGGAGCATGGCCTTGTTAAAGCAGGAGGGAGACAGCCGGGATATGGGGTGATTCAAAATGGAATCCTCCTTTGCGGCAAGGATGTGCAGCATTTCCTGATTGACAAGGATTACCGTCTGGTTTTCCAGTACCAGGATGCCTTCGCTGATTAAGGACGTGGCGTTCCAGAAGGTTTCTAACTGAAGGCGTTCCCGGCTGTGAGCGTTTATGATGGTCAGGGCCTGCAGGATGGCCCGTTCCAGGGAACGGGCGCTGGTGCTTGCAAAGCAGACGGGAATGCCGACACTCTTTCCGGTACGGACCCCCAGAGTACCGCCTCCCACCATGGCGTCCATACCGTCGCTTTTTCCTTCGGCAATCCGTTTTTGGATATCTTCGGCGGAACGGAAAGAATAGAATCGCAATTCTTTCAGGTCAAGAATCCGCTTTAATACATCAATCTTATAATTTCGTCCATAATCCATGTAAATTAAAAGTCCGATTCGCTTACCGTATACCATAGCAGCTTCCAGAGACTCCAGAAGGTCAAGATCATCCGGTTCCGCGCGCAGAACGACAATATCGGGAAAGTTGGTTTCTATGATGTCTGCCACAGCTCCACGGCTGATAATTACCTCCGGCTTTCCCTGGGCCGCAATATTTTCGCGCAGACGGATGACAAGCTCCGGGCTTGCAGTCTCCCATTGGAAAATCACCGGTTCAATTTCCAGAAAAGTGCTGCATTCCTGAATCGTCCGGTAAAATTTATCGTAACCTGTAATGATCATAAGCTTCTCCAGCACCATAGTCTCTTCTCCTTTCCGCGTTTATCTGCATTATAACAATAGATTGTTCAGAAAAGCAACATATATGTATAAAAATAAGACATTTAAATAAAGAAAACGACATAAAAGTCAGTAAAAATAAATTTGGCATAAAAGTTGCTTATTAATATAATTACAAGAGATCGTAACTGTCAGGGCATGGAATCGTTACAGGGGATCGTAACTGTAAGGCTGCGGAATCGTTACAAGGGATCGTAACTATAAGACCGCGGAATCGTTACAGGAGATCGCAACTGTAAAGGCATGGAACAGTTACAAGAGTTCATAATAAGGAGGTATTGTATGACAGAGCATCTAAAGAGAAGTCTGTGGCTGGAAATTGATTTGGACAGGCTTAAAGGGAATTTTTCTGCATTGAAGGAAATGGCAGGAGATGTAAAAGTCATGCCGGCTGTGAAAGCAAATGCGTATGGCCATGGGATTGTGCAGTGCGGACAGATCCTGGAAGAGTGCGGAGCCGACTACCTGGGCGTAGGGAGCGTGGACGAAGGGATTCTTCTCCGGGAAAACGGGGTAAAGACAAAGCTTCTTATTTTTGAGAGCTGCTATATTCCGGATACGGCCCGCTATTTTGCGGAATACGACCTGATCCCTACCGTTTTTAACATGGAGCAGGTAAAGGCCCTGGCGGAGGCGGCAAAGGATACTATGGAGATCTTTGTAAAGATTGATACCGGACGGGGCCGTCTGGGGATCAACGCGGAGGAATTTCCCGGGCTTTATAAAGAGATCAGGAAATATCCCAATCTGAAGGTGGGAGGCGTATACAGCCACATGTGCAAATCGGACTGGCCCGATGAGAAGAAGCCGGAGGAGATGGAATATCCCATGTGGCAGTATGAGCGGTTCCAGAATGCGCTAAAGGGGATCGGTGAGGATGCACAGACAATACCGTTTTTGCAGCTTGCCAACACGCCGGCCAGTATTGCGTATCCAAAGATTCGTATGACAGGGATCTGCCCAGGCCGGGCCATTTGGGGATTTTCCCCTTTGGAGAGGCGTTCGGGTCACCCGGATCTCAAACCGCCGATGGTTGCGCTTAAAAGCCGGATTCTTCACGTAAATGAGGTAATCGGAGGAAAATTCGGGCCGGAGTTTTCTCCCGTTAAGCTTCAGACGCCGAAGCGGATTGGAATTATGGCAGGCGGAATCGGGGATGGCATCAGTCCCAAACATGCTGATGGCGGGTATGTGCTGGTACATGGAAAAAGGGTTCCCGTTGCCAGCGCCATCTGTCTGGAACATACGATTCTGGATTTGACGGATTGTCCGGAGGCCAGGGAAGGGGATGAGGTGGTGATTTTTGGAACACAGGGCAAGGAAGAAATCACCATGGAATCTCTTCTTGAGCAGTGGGGAAAGAAAAGAGAGGAATTCTGGACCTCCTTTACTACCCATATTTCAAGAGTTTACTATAAAAATGGAAAACCATACAGCATGACCTGCGGGGATGTTCCTGTGGTTTTCTAAGACAACGGGGTTGCAGCAAAATGAGTTTTTCAAATTTTCCATTTTGCGACAGCCTCTGCCAAAAGGAGGAAAGGGAATGAAGAACGGAAAAAAGATGAGTCTTGCCACGCAGACCATGCTGGCAATGGTGCTGGGAGCCGTAGTTGGAATGATAGTTGGAGAACATGCTGTCAAAATTCAGTTCATAGGGACAGTCTGGCTCAACATGGTAAAAATGTTTCTGGTGCCGACGGTAGTCTGCATGCTGGTGCGCGGCATATCCAGTATGGACAGTCCAAAGACCCTGGGGCGAATTGGCGTTCGGGTCGTGGCATTTTATCTGGTGACGACGGTAATCGCCGCTGTTTTGGGAATTGTTGTAGGGAAGGTGTTCCAGCCGGGAGTTGGTTTTGTGTTCCAGCAGGCGGAGACGACGACAGAGGTGGCGGAGCTTCCAACACTGCAGGCCTTTGTGCTGTCTTTATTTTCTGAAAACATTTTTAACAGCTATTCTTCCGCAGATATGCTGAAGGTACTGGTGAGCTCCATTATCATCGGCGTCGGTATCGTATTCATGCCGGAAGAAAAGAGAAAACCGGTTCGTGAGTGGTTTTCCGCCATGGCCGATCTGGTTATGTCCATTATTGGAATTTCCATGAAATTTGCTCCGGTTGGAGTCTTCTGCCTGATGGCGGCGGCTATGGGAAAATATGGAGTTAATTTTATTGGCAGCATGTCAAAGCTTCTGATAACCTTCTATGTGGGCTGTCTGCTGCATTTTCTGGGAGTCTATACGCTGTTTTTGTGGGTGGCGACAGGAATTACGCCTCTTGATTTTATGAAGAGGGGGTTTGAAACCTTTTCCATGGCGGTCAGCACCTGTTCCAGCGCGGCGACGGTTCCCGTCAACATGAAGGTGGCGGAGGAAAAGTTTGGAGTATCGGATGCGATTTCGGGCTTCAGTATTCCCTTAGGCTCTACGATGAATCAGGATGGAGGCGCTATCCTTGGCGGCGTGGTCATGCTGTTCTGCGCCCAGGCCATCGGCATTGACTTGACCTTTGGACAGATTTTCAATATTGTAATCTTAAATACTCTGGTGACGTCGGGCAGCAGCGGAGTACCAGGAGGCGGTATCATGCGTCTTATGGTGGTGGCTGCAGCCATGAATCTTCCTCTGGAAATTATTGCTCTTATCGGCGGTTTTTACAGGCTGTTTGATATGGGAACCACCAGCATGAGCGTTATGGGAGACTTGTCCGCAACCGTGGTCATTGACCATTGGGAGAAAAAACGCCTTAAAAAGGAACAGGGGTGATGATCTATGATTGATTTGAGGAGCGATACCCTTACAAAGCCGGATCGCGAGATGCTTGAAAGTATTTTGACGGCATCCTTTGGGGATGCCGGGCGGCTGGATGAAACGGGCCGGGGCGGAGATCCGACCGTAAATGAGCTGGAAGACTACGCGGCAAAGATTTTAAAAAAGGAAGCAGCGGCTTTCCTGTGCTCCGGGACTATGGGAAATTCGGCCGCTCTTCTGACCTGGTGCCGTCCTCACGATAAAGTGGTGATTGACGGAATGAATCATACCTACCGAACGGAGAAGTTTGTTTTTGAGCCGCGGTTCGGACAGGTGGAGGCAGTTTTCTGCGAATGCGGCCCGGATGGATTTCCTGTTCCGGAATCTGTGGAACGGATCATGAAAAAAGAAAAAATCCGCGTGCTTCAGCTTGAAAATACGCACAATGCCCATGGAGGGAGATGCATGCCCATAGAGCTCCATAAGAGACTGTATGAAATTGCCAAAAGCCATGGCGCCAAGGTTCATCTGGACGGAGCAAGACTTTTTAACGCGGCGCTGGGGCTCGGAGTCCAGGTCCATGAAATAGCCCAATACGCGGATTCTGTGATGTTCTGCGTTTCCAAGGGACTCGGAGCGCCCTTTGGCTCTCTGGTTTGCGGAGAACGGTCCTTTATCAATGAGCTGCGACAGACGCAAAAATATTTGGGCGGCGGAATGCGTCAGGCGGGCGTCATGGCCGCACCTGCGCTGTATGCGTTAAAAAATCTTACCTCCAGGCTGAGAGAAGACCACGTTCGCGCCAGGAAAATGGCCGACGGGCTTCAAAATCTAAAGCACCTCGCGCCTCAGGAGCCGGTGGAAACCAATCTTGTGATGCTGGAAATGAAAGATGTGGATGCAAAGGTTTATTGTGAAAAGTTGATGGAAAGGGGGGTCCTTGGGGGGCCGGTGGACGGAAACCGGGTCCGTCTGGTACTTTACCGGGGCATCAGCGACGAGGACGTGGAACGTGCCGTCCAGATTATGCGGGCGCTGGATGGAGAAATTGCACAGGGCTTATGATACGACTGCGCCGGAGCGGGAGATTCCCGTCTCCGGTGCAGCTGTGTTTCCATGCGGTCCGCGCGGTGAGCACGCAAACCTGTCTGAACCGTTACCCGGAGATGGTCTGCTACGAAAAATTGCCCATTTGCTCTGTTTACAAGGCAGGGGGAAGATGGTAAAATGATAACGAAAGAGAGGAGGAGAGCTATGGAAAGAAGCAGCAATATGGCAAAGGCATCCATGATTTTTGGAATTGGGGGAATCGTATTTTCCTGTGCATGTTTTCCGGGAATCATAGCATCGGCTCTGGCGCTTATTTTCGGCCTCCTTTCAAGGACCGGAGAAAAAATGGACTCCTCTGCCAGGACAGGCATGATTACCGGAGGCGTCGGACTTTTTCTGTCCTTTGGCTTTTTCATTGTATGGGCCGTATTTTTGGCTCATGCATCATAAACGGCAGGAGGGGGAAAGAGGATTGAAAACGACAAATAAGATCATGAAACTGCGGGCCAGGCAGTCTCTTCAGGGAAATTATGGAGTTGTGGTGGGAAGCCAGATCCTTATGGGAGTGCTTTTGGCGGCTTTTGTGTTTATCTTTGAGGTGGTTATGATGATATTGCTTGTCGCCGGAGCCTTGTGGCTGGATGGGAAAAGCACGATTTTCTATATTGCAGGCATTTTTTGCTTTGTGGCGGTGGTCTATTTGGGGATTCTTGCGTTCGGAAGCCTTTTTTGCGCCGGGTACACGCGGATGTTTCTGGAAATTGCTCAGGCAAGGCCAACGGATGCTGGGGATATATTTTATGCTTTTAAGAACCGGGGAATCAGGTTTGTCGGTCTGTTCTTTGTCTTATTTCTTATTCAGCTTGCCGTAAGCCTGCCCCTTGGAATCCTGTTTATTGTGATGACTGCCATATTGGGCCGCGGTGCGGTGTGGGCTGCTTTTTTAGGGTATGTGCCGATGCTTTGGGTGCTGCTTCAGTATTCTCAGTCCATGTATCTGATGATTGAGAACCCGGAGATGGGGATTTTAGATTGCCTCCGGGGAAGCAGAAGGATGATGCAGGGCAATAAATTCAGGCTTTTTTTGCTGTGGATGAGCTTTGTGGGATGGATTCCTCTTATTTACCTGTCCATGGGGATCGGGGCTTTGTGGGTAACGCCTTATCTGTTATGTACTCTGGCCCATTTCTATCTCAGTGTGCGTATGGAGCAGGAATGTGGCGGATATCTCAAAACAGAAGAAAGCGGCGGGGATGAATGGACGATAGAATCATAGACTTTCACACACATATTTATCCGGCCATGCTGGCCAGACGGGCCATGAAAGTGGCGGGAAGGGAGCATGATGACTACGAAAAGCTCCCGGTGAAGGAAAATCTGTTAAAACGGATGGAAGAGGAGCATGTGGCTTTATCGGTCGTTCTTCATGTGGTGACAAAGCCGGCCAACGGGACCGATGTAAACAGGTTTGCCAGGGAGATTATGAGGCCGGGTCTGATTTCCTTTGGCGGCCTTCATCCGGACTGCGACCATGTACAGGAGGAAATTGAAAAGCTTAGGGATATGGGAATGGCCGGAATTAAATTTCATCCGCCCTTTCAGATGGTGAAGCTGGATGCAGAAAAATACGGCCCCATGTGGCGCCATATCAACCGCTTGGGTTTTCCGGTCCTGATTCACTGCGGAAGCGCCAGAGTGAAAGGGCCTTATGACCTGTATCCTGACGGCGCAGAAAGGGTGATACGGCTGCTTCCCGACGTCCCGGTGATTCTGGCCCATATGGGCGGCAGGTCCATGGACCCTGGAGCGGAGACGCTTTTGTACCGGTTCCCGGAGAATGTCTACATTGACACGGCCATGAGCGCAGAACGGCAGGAACTGTCTGATTTTGAGCGGATGGTGGAGGCCATGGGGCCGGAGCGCGTGGTTTTTGGAAGCGATTTCCCATATGGGACCCAGGAGGCAGCTGTTGCATTCATTAAAAATTCCTGCTTTTCTGAGACGGAAAAGATGATGATGCTGGTAAAAAATGCAGAACGGATTCTGGGAAATACAATTCGTATGGACTCCTGGGAGCGGATGACGGGAGCAGGATGGCGCGCCCCCGCTTTATCACGCACATTCGTTCATCGGTAAGGCGGATTTTCGACGGCGCAGCAGCGGCTGCGGCTGGAAAATCCAACGCGGCAGACGGGCGAACAGACAAGAAGGCCTGGCTAAATATAATGCGGACAGGACGCTGAGATTTGAGAAAAATATAAAAGGAGTGAAGATAATGTATACATGTGCAAGCTGTACCATTCACGCATGCCGGGATTCCGAGCATAAAAATATGCCGGCAAACTGCCCGATCAGGCAGGAAAGCCTGGTGGAAGAGGCAAAAAAGGAATATCAAAAGCCGGAGATCCAGCCGTTTTTTGTGACTTCCTCAGAGATCGAGCATGACGGCTACTGCCAGTGGCCAAGATTAAAGGAAACCATCGAATTCTGTAAAAGGATGGGGTATAAAAAAATCGGACTGGCCTTCTGCATTGGCCTGAAAAAGGAAGCAAAGGTAGTTGCGGACTTAATGCGGCGGGAAGGGTTTACCGTGGTTTCGGCGGTCTGTAAGTCCGGCGGCGTGGATAAATGTGAGGTTGGCGTTTCTGAAGAGAAAAAGTTAAATCCAGGTCAGTACGAGGCCATGTGCAACCCCATTCTCCAGGCCAAACTTCTAAATGAGCAGAAGACGGAGTTCAATGTGGCCCTGGGACTCTGCGTGGGCCATGATTCTCTGTTTTACCGCTATTCCGATGCCATGGTGACGACGCTGGTGGCCAAGGACCGCGTTCTGGCTCATAATCCGGCGGGGGCCATCTACTGCGCGGACGGATATTTTAAGAACAGGCTGTAACACATGTCCATTCTGACCGCGCACGCGGGGCTGTTGCAAAATGGAAAAATGAAGAACTCATTTTGCGACAGCCTCTTTTTTCGTGGGAAAGCCTTTTTTATCGGTCTTCGAAATAAGATAAGCCGCGATGCATATGCTGTCAATAAAGGAGTCGATGTGCGGGTGATTTTATGCGGATGTGCGAGTTAAAAAGGCGGGAGGTTATCAATATCTGCGACTGTAAGAGACTGGGGTTTGTGGGGGACATTGAGTTTGACCCCTGCACCGGGCAAATCAAAGCTTTGATCGTGCCGGGGCCCGGCTGTGTCTGCGGATTTCTGGGACGGGAGAAGGAATTTATCATTCCCTTTGAGGATGTGTGCCAGATTGGAAACGATATTATTCTGGTGGAGTTAAAGGAAAAGCCGCCCAAGCCGCCAAAATAGCAGCTTTTTGTTTTGCTTTTGCCCTTTCCCTCTATATTTCCAGAGATTGCGGACGGATTCTCTGCTATCAGGGAAAAGGGGAAACTTATACAAAAGAAGTCCTCTTTCTAAGGAAGAAGTCATGGAAGCACGGCCTGTGATACGGAAGTGCCAAGGATGCCGGAGGGCAGAAACAAAAATAGGAGGATTACGGCTGGAATGAAAAATTTGGACAGATATCTGAAAGAAATTAAGAGGGGGATTCCCGATATAGAAACGCGCCTGAATGCCGGGGCGGATGAAGGTCGGCTGGAGCAGCTTGCCCGGAATGCCGGCGGTGTGCTTCCTGCACAATTGCTGGATCTGTACCGGCGGTTTGACGGGGAGGATATGGCAAAGGGGACGGGGTTTCTGGCAGGGCTGCAGTTCCTTCCTTTGGAAAAAGCACTGGCGGATTTTGCTTTTTTCCAGGGGCTGGAGGATGAGATGACGGCGATGGGGACGGATGCAGTCAGGGAAGAACCACTGAGTGGTCTTACATGGATTCCGATTGCCTATGACTGTGCCAGGGCATGGCTTGTTGTGGATCTGACTCCGGCGGAGGGCGGGACAGTGGGGCAGGTGGCAGCGCTGGATTACGACACCGACCAGTGCTGGCTGCTGGCGGACAGCCTGGACGGTCTGTTTGGAAAGATGACAGACTGGTTCCGACAGGGGATACTGACCATAGATACGGAAAGCTTTGAGGAGCCCATAATCATGGAAAAATCAGGGCATCTGTTTAATTCCCTGGAGGAACTGACAGCACCTGTGAGAAAGGGGACAGATCTCCTGATTCCGCTTCCCGAAGGTTTTTGGCAGAAGCATTACGGGCAGCAGAAAGTGCCGTTAAGCCGTCTGGAAAATGAGAAAATTATACGGATTCAGAATGAAAACGTAGACTGCGCGCTGTTTGCCCATATGGGTAATCTGAAAGAACTGATTCTGCACGGGTGCAGTCTTGCCAATGCAGACGGGCTTGCACAGGCGCCAAAGCTTAAGAAGCTGATTTTTGCAGGATGCGATATGAAAGGGGATCAGCTGTCTGTGCTGTCAAAGGCCCCTGCTTTGAAAGCGCTGGGGCTGAATGTAATGAGTGCGGCGGGGCTGCCTGAATTGAAGGAATTGAAGCCTTTAAGGAGCCTGCGGCTGAGAAAAGTAACAGATTTTGCGCCGGAGGAGCTGGCCGGGTTTACGGGACTTTGGGAATTGAGTTATGACAGTGGGGAAAGGCATGGAGGCATGTTTCTGGAGAAGCTGAAAAATCTGAAAAGGCTGGATCTGCACCACAATACTTTGGATAACCTTGATTTCCTCGCCAGGCTTACAAAACTTACACAGTTTCACCTTGCGGAGCCTGCAGGGAATGAGGACGGGCTTGCGGCAGTACGTGGTTTGGTGAATTTGAAAGAATTTATCTATCCGGTTAAGGATTTGTCCGTTTATAAAGGACATCCGGCGCTGGAGAGCATAGGTATGGCAGCCGGAGCCAGGCATGGCTTTGAGGCGTTTGAGGGAAGCAGGGTGAACTGCTTCACCGTTTTGGGCAGGGCATCAGATGAAGAACTGAAATCTGTGAGGGAGCAGATGGAAAAGTATGTGAAGATTTATTCCTATGGCTCTGAGTCAATGTGATGTGCAGGCAGGCTGGGTGTCAGAAGATCCGACAGGACGGCTGTCCTCAGGATTAGAGTGGAAACGGAAACGATAATGTGAGTGGCGCGGGCGGCCCGGTACTCGAACTTTAGCAAGACCTAAAAACCCAATAAAATCAAAGAAGAATGCACAACTGTCTACCGTGTGTCTGCAATCTGTCTACAGTTCATTTCATATCCTTCCAGAGTACGATTTACTATTCTTATTTGTCCTTGTATAAAGCCCTCTTTCATGTTATACTATTTTCCAGAAAGCAACCGTGTTACGAGTTGGTAAGCCTCCCTAAACTTGTAAAAGAGGGGAGGTAATGCAGATGAGTACTTACGAAGTATTGACATTATTAATGCTATTCGGAACGTTTCTTGTTGCATTGCTTGCCTACATAGATAGGAACAACAAGCGAAAATAAATAAGCCTACCTTGTCACTTGCCCGGTGAAGGTAGGCTTATAAGCTATACTGGAGGTCAACCACTTTGTGGGCGGCTGTTTTCCCTATGTTTATAATATAGCACAATCTGTAAAAGAATTCAAGATTTTTTGTTTTTCCATATTGGTGAGAAATTATTATTCGTGTTTGAGAAAAAGCAGTCAAGGGGTCTGCGAAGCAGATACAATTTGCCCCTTTACTGTTTTTTGTCGTGGCGGCAACAATCCCATACTTATACAAGAGGTTGATAGACGCATTTTACTATCAACCTCTTAAAACAGAAAAGCAGGCTCCGAAGAACCTGCCATCCGTGGTATAATAAGATATGTCAAGTAAATTAAAATACCATAAAAATTATACCGAATTTGGCGAGCCTTATCAACTGGTTTTGCCATTAAGTCTGGAAAGCCTGGTTCCTGAAGATGAATCTGTCTGATTGCTGAGCCACGAACTGGAGGAATTAGATTACAGCTTGCTGTACAGAGCTTACTCTGCCAAAGGCAGAAATCCGGCAGTGGACCCAAAGACCATGTTCAAGATCCTGACCTATGCTTATTCACAAAACATCTATTCTTCGAGAAAGATTGAGTCCGTCTGCAGGCGTGACATCAACTTTATGTGGCTGTTGGCCGGACAGAAAGCACCGGAGGACCACAGTACCATCGCCCGCTTCCGTACGGGATTTCTGGTAGATGCCTGTGAGGATCTTTTCTATCAGATGGTAAAAAGATTTGATGATTTTGCGACACCCCCAACGGTCATTTACTGATTGCCTAAGCAATCATCAGTTGACCCATCAGATGCTTGCAGGCTCGCTGATGGGTCTTTTTCTGCCGCTGCCGTCTGCCGATCTATGTAAGATTTACACTTCTGGACTGACGCAATCAGCCCGTTAAGGCCTCCCATAACGCCCGCAAAGATACTCACAACACGGTTCAGGACTTCTAAGAAGAGTATCTGCAAAACGGAAAAACGGCATAGACCGCAAGCCACGCCGTTTCCCGAAAACATTTTTAATACTGTTTTGTGAGCGCCGCCCTAAAGCGCGCATTTTTTTACAAACTCCATAATTACCCAGGCAGCCTGCGAACGGTTGACCGGGCTTTGGGGATCTGGAATTTCTTTGCCGAAGATGCCTGCAAAACCGTTTCTCACGGCCCAGTCCATCGCTTTCTGTTCCTCGTTCATCTGGCCGGAATATTCAGAGCCGGATAATTTATCTTCTGCCACAGGGGAGCCATGATACTTCCAAATCATGGTCATCAACTGTCCACAGGTAATATTACTATCTGGTTCGGAACCATCCCAGATGCGGCGTGCGGCAGACCATTCTGCAGCCTTTTCATACCATGTCGCGCCGCCGTGGGTCTGCGCCCCATCCAAGCGTGCCAGAGCCGTGGCCAGCATGGCACGGGTCATTGGGCTGCCGGGAGAGAACTCAGTTTCGGATGTGGTTTGGAATAATTCTCTGGCAGAAACAAAGGAGACGGCATCCTCAAACCAGGCCCCCGCCGGAACATCTGAAAAGCTCCTGCCATTATTCACGATTTTTACTGCGGCCCCATTGGGCAGAGATGCCACAATCCGGTTTCCCGCCGGTACGGAACTTGAGATTACAGTTGTCGAACCATCTCCGTTGACAATAACCGCCACAGTATCCGGGGTGGGCAAAACAACGGGAATCGCCACTTTTACCGGCTGATTGCTTTGCGTGTAAACCGTAATCACCGACGCTGTTGATATGTCTTTGGCGGCTTCAACAGCTGAAATAGGAAGATCAACGGTTTCTCCCTTCTGACTGGCGGAAACAATCTCTGAATCGGGTAACCTGACTTCTATATTTTCCCTGCCGCTTCCGTCCGCGGTAATGGAAATGACAGTCCCGTCTCTTTGTGTTCTGGTAATGACATAAGAACCGTCTGCTTTCCGCCTGAACGTATTAGAAATGATATCGCTGTCAGAGCCAGAGTTTCTTTCGTACGAACTGGATTCGTCGGAGCTGCCGGAGGAGCCGCCAGAAGAACCACCCGTTGTCGGAGGCTTATTGCCACCAGGGTTATCCGGATCTTTTTTGTCACCGTCAGAGCCGGAATTATTCCCGCCGTTTCCGTTGTCAGAGCCAGAATTATTTCCGCCGTTTCCATTGCCAGAGCCGGAATTATTTCCGCCGTTTTCATTGCCAGAGCCGGAATTATTTCCGCCGTTTCCATTGCCAGAGCCAGTATTGTTTCCGCCGTTCCCATTATCAGAGCCGGTATTGCCGCCGCCGTCCCCACTACCAGAGCCTGAATTATCTTCACCGTTACCGCCATCAGAGCCCGGCTTATCAGGAGTCACTGGTTCACCGCAAATATCGCACTTACCGTCATTGTCCGAATCTACATGGTTGGTGCAGGGCTCGTTCTCACCGGGTTTAAAATCGCCGGGATCATCAGGATCTTTGGCAAAAGGATCATCGAATTCGGCATCAAACACTACGGTTGTATTTGTGGACTGCAGAGAGTATTTTAAAGTGACGTTGGCCAATCGGTTCCATTCCGTCTCACTTCCACCAAAATATATGATTCCTGAATACAGGCTCGAAGTAAAGGGATGTTCACCAATTTCCCTGACAGTTGCCGGAATATACAACTCCGAAAGCGAGGTACAGGATGCGAACATGCCCGCGCTGATGCGGTCTGCCGTCAGGGGAAGCGTCACATCTGTCAGTTTCCAGCACTGTGAAAATAAATTGTCTCCCAGGGTCACATTGCTGCTGCCGGATTTGAATCTCATGCTGACCATCTCTTTGCAACTCATGAACGCTCCCGCACCCACAGATGTAATGCTTGCCGGAAAATCAATATAAGCTAAAGACGTACAGCCATAGAAAGCGCTGTCTCCGATCGTTTCCACACCCTCCAAAACAGTTGCGGAAATCAGGTTCCCGCACTCATAAAAAGCACTGTTTCCGATGGCTTTAACTGTGCCTGGGATCGTTACCTCCACTAAATCGGACTTATAGAATGCACTCTGTCCGATGGTTTTTACACTGTCAGGGATATACACACTGAGAGCTTCGCTCTGATAAAAAGCATAATCCCCTATGCCGGTAATCCCTTCCTCAATGACTACTGTGTAAAAGGTATACCCGCTCCACGGTGAAGGGGTACTGGATGAATAATTCGGGATGGCTCCGCTGCCGGAAAGGGTCAGCACCTTGGAACCCGTTAAGGACCAGCGAATGCTTCCGACCGTTCCATCCTGTATTACCTCATCGGCATCAGGGTCATCGTCCGGAACATATCCTTTGGGATAACGCGTAATAATAAAATCTGCTTTCTCAACCGCCGCTGCGCTCATAGAACGTCCCCAATGGACAGTACCGTTATAGTTGGCCTCAGCCACTGTCACACCGCCCGTACTCTTTCTGAGTACAATAACGCTGTGGCTGTTATTGTTTATCCTGAGAATATCGCCTGTCTTTACATCCTCAAATGTAAAGCTGCCTTTTGCCAATACCCTTGCAGGCAGATTACCAAAAGCTTCATCGCTGAGGATAAATGCAAAGGCCATACAGCCGACAGCGCTCTTTGCCCCATAAACAGCTCCACCGTTCCAGGTGTAGACGTCGCCAAGTTCGCCTTTGCTCCCGTAGGGTTCAAAATTTGTCCATGTCATGCCTTCGGGAAAATCTTCTTTTAAAGCAGCCATGGCATCATAGGCTTCCTGATAAGTTGGGATACCTTCCAGTGCCGTTACGGCAATGCCTTCCATTGCATCAAAGCCGCAGTCGGTACATACGCCATAATCATCATAGTTATGCTCCCCGTATCCCTCTTTTTCACTGTCTTCAGCAACAGGGCAGTCTTTTGTGCCGCACTCGTGCCAGTGACAGGTTCCATCATAATTCCAATCCGCTGACCAGCTGTGTTCGTGGACAGCAGGTATGGGATTTATGGATGGTTTGAGGCAAGGTTTTTGGAGAGCCGAGGAGGATCCATTTCCGGAAGTTTCTGCTTCATTTTCGGCTTTTGTCTCTTCAGAAGTTTCCGCCTCTGTCTCTTTGGAAGCTTCCGTTTCGTTTTCCGCGCCTGTCTCTTTGGGAGTTTCTGTTTCGTTTTCCGCGCCTGTCTCTTTGGAAACTTCCGTTTCGTTTTCCGCGACTGTTTCTTTGGGAGTTTCTGTTTCGTTTTCTGCGCCTGTCTCTTTGGAAGCTTCTGTTTCGTTTTCTGCGCCTGTCTCTTTGGGAGTTTCTGTTTCGTTTTCCGCTTCTGTCTCTTTGGAAGCTTCTGTTTCGTTTTCCGCTTCTGTTTCTCCAGAAGTTTCCGTCTGGTTTTCGGTCTCCGTTTCTTTGGAAGCTTCCGTTTCGTCTTCGGCTTTTGTCTCTTCAGAAGTTTCCGTCTCAGTTTCCAATTCGGCCCCCTCTTTGCCTTCCTCCATAAGTATTATGGCCGACTGGAAATCCTTTTCGATGGGTTCTGCCGCAACTGCCATTCCCATAGAAGAGAATGAGATTGCGGAGACCACAGCCAATGCAAGCACCCTTTTCCGATTTCGTATCAAATTGCTTAACCTCCTTTTTCTGTGCGTTCTCCTCCTCTGATTACAGAGCTCCGGATTACGCCTCCATTGGCACTGCCTTGTGAAGGAAACAGTGCTTTGGAACTTATATTATACATGAAATATCCATTTTTTAACAGGTGTTTTTTAAAATTTCGGAGATGCCAGGAAGTATATCAGCTTTTCCTAATAAAAATATAAAAAGTATCTTTTTGAAGCTTATGGCCTTTGGTCAGCCAGATAATGGCGACGTCCCTCTGGCATAGGCGCACGACACGGCCAAATGTCCTGATTTCCTGTATATTTGAGTAAGTAAACCATAGAATATGGGCAGCAGTTCAGCCTTGCGAAGACTCCGGGTGAAGAACGGACTGAAAGCTTTTTTTCATAATTGCCTTTTACCCGGAATCTTCATAAGGCAGATGCCGCACGCTTTTTATCTATGATACGCGGGCAGGAAGACGGAGGGCCAAACTGTTACGAATATAGCATATTTGGAACGGCAAAAGGCTTGCCAGAAGCACAGGGATTATGATAAAATAACGTAACAGTCCAGGCAGGTCTGTGTCTTCTCCGACCTGACCGTATGAAAACGGCAGCATCCGCCGGAGTACGGCCCATCGCGAGGGGATTTTACATGACTGTATGCCATAACCGTTCAGGGGATACCTGAATGGCGGAAAAATAGCGGCAGAAAAGCAAAGTTTTGAGGGAGGCATATATGAAATGTCCATTCTGTAATGCGTCAGATACTAAGGTGATAGACTCCAGACCGGCAGATGACAACAGCTCCATAAGGCGGCGGCGCCAGTGTGAGCAGTGCGGAAAACGGTTCACCACATACGAAAAATTAGAGACCATGCCCCTTATGATTATTAAAAAAGATGATTCCAGAGAAACCTATGACCGCTCAAAGGTGGAGAAAGGGATCCTGCTTTCCTGTCACAAGCGGCCGGTTTCATCCCAGCAGATCAGAACTATGATTGATGAGATTGAAAATCAGATTTTCAGCATGGAAGAGAAGGAAGTGCTGGCCTCTGTGATTGGGGAGCTTGTGATGAAGAAACTAAAGGATGTGGATGAGGTGGCGTACGTGCGCTTCGCCTCTGTATACCGGGAATTCAAAGATGTCAATGCGTTCATGGAAGAGCTGGCTAAATTTTTAAATAATAAGTAGGAGCTTCGCATGCTGGAAAAATTTTATCCTGACAGATATCTGGACAGCGCGTATCAAATCCCATTTGAGGAATTATATAAAAAAGGTTATCGGGGCATTATATTTGATGTGGATAATACTCTGGTTAGATCGGAAGAGCGTCGTGTAGGGAAAGAGTGTTA
>CAJUDN010000038.1 GCA_910585355.1 uncultured Lachnospiraceae bacterium | reverse complement strand
AAGCAGTTTGCCTGTTCGCCGGATGCATTCTGCTGATCTGCCTCATAAGTAAGCCCCGCGGCGTCAAGAGCTGCGAAGAAACCTTCGTTGGCGGCATCAAGAGCTGTATGCTGCACTAACTGTAATACGCCAATTTTATAGGTCTTGTCATCAGCCTGGGGCCCTTTGGCCCCCTCTGTCCCGCCAGCAGTAGTCTCACTGGCCGCAGTCCCGTTCGCTGTAGTTTCGCCTGCCGCAGCCGCAGTGGACGCCGCTTCTGTTGCCGCATTTGTCTCTGCCGGTTTGGAAGAGCATCCGGCAAGGGATGCCGCCATCGCTCCTGCCAAAATGATAGATAACAATTTCCTGCTCTTTTTCATAATACTTTTCTCCTCTAAATGAAATGATATGATGTTGGAATCAAAAGTTCTTTTAACTCCGAACTCATTGTACTACAAAAATGCTCTCGCGTCAATCTTATATAACTTTAAATACGCATGAATTCAACGCGTTAAAGCATAGATTATCACAAAACGGCAGATCTCAACACTACATCGTTGGGAACCCCGGCGGATTTCGTCTATATACGTTTTTGTACGGTCAGCGCAGGGAACACGCTCTGCCGTTGCGAATGCTCCGGCTGGCTCTATATGTTAAAATTTCAGTTTATATATGGCTTCCGCGTTTTTATAGAACACATATTCCCAGTGTTCTTCCGGAATCAACCATTTGGTAAACGCAATATAATCTCCGTAATTGGCTAAAGGCCAGTCGGTGCCGAACATGAACTTTTCATAGCAGTCACAGTAGGAAATCCAGGTTCTTAAAGTCTCCAGATACCCTCTCTGCTTCTCTAAAAGACTTGGAAAGTTCACTTTGCCCTCCAAAAGCCCGGAAAGATCCGCCGCCACATTCTCATTTTTCTCCACCACCGCCGCCGCGTCCATAAGCCAGGGATTTCCAAAATGGCACATAACAAATTGAACCCCGGGGTGGCGTACCGCCGCCTCGTCCATGGTAAGCGGATGGCTGTACTTTAAATAAGCCCTGGATCCGGCAGTCTGTCCCATATGCACCGCCACAGGCTTCTGGTACTTTTCCGCCAGCTCATACACCGGTTCATAGATGGGATCCGTAATATAATATTTGTTGTATCCCGGATACAGTTTAATTCCCGTGCACTCCCTTCGTCTTAGGTTTTCCTCCAAAAGCCCGCAGGCATCTCCCATGGAGCAGTTATGCAGACACGTCCTGTCTATGCCGATACAGTAGCGCAGAAATTCCGGATATACATGGTCTTCGGCTTTCATGCTGCGGTTTCCCATGACGATTCCGCAGACAACGTCCAGGGCCTCATACTGTTCTTTTAAGTGATTCTCGGTATTTTCATGGCCTGCCTGTCTGGCCAGGGCGTCAAAATGAGGGTATTCCGGACAAAAGTGAAGATGTGCGTCAATGATTTTCATAATTCTCTCTTCCCCCTTTCATCATATAGCAGAACGAACATAAAAACCCTTGTTTCCAAGGGTTTTTAATCGCTGTTTAAAAATATTTACGGTTTCCCCAGAGGTTGCTCCGCTTTAGATCCAGATACTCGTTATAGGCCTTTTCCAGAATCTGTTTTTCATTGGAAAATTTCAGAAGATGGTAGGCCTCATAAAATTTGTAGTAACCGGAGTCCACGAAGTATTCCTCACGTTGTGGTTTACTATAATAACTGTCCGCCATCATCAGATACCAGTGTACGTCTTTTTCCACCGTATCCTGAGGGGTATTGAAGGAATACTGGCTTTTTCCGATATATTTAATGATCGAAGCTGAAACACCGGTTTCTTCCTTTACTTCCCTGAGGGCGGTTTCCTTAAACTCCTCACCTGGTTCCACAGTTCCTTTCGGCAAAACCCATCCTTCATACTTATTTTTATAATTTTTATAAAGTACAAGAATTTTACCTCGAAATATAACCACACCGCCACAGCTCGTTGCTTCTATCATTGCAATTCCTCCTGATGAAGGGCATCTAAAGTCCATACCCTTTTGGTGTGTATTGTACGTTGAAACCAGTATACTTCTTTTTAAGGATAATTGCAACTATAGTTTGTCTTTACCGTTCACAGGGGCGGGTAAAATCTGACGAAAATAGACACCAAGCCCGCTTGTAAGGCATTTTTCGGCAGGTTTTACAATCGGGCGAACGCTTGATGCTTCTTGTCCGTCTTAAGACGGACAAGAAGATGCCCCCTTTAACTGTAATGGTTTACCTGTAGCCGTTGGGATTCTGAGACTGCCATCTCCATCCGTCGGCGCACATCTCATCAATACCTCTTCTGGCCTCCCAGCCCAGCTCTCTTTTGGCCTTTGCGGGATCCGCATAGCAGGCGGCAATATCTCCGGCGCGCCTCGGCTTTATCACATAGGGAATTTCCTTCCCGACGGCCCTGGAAAAAGCATGAATCATATCGAGAACGCTGTATCCCTGTCCGGTTCCCAGATTGTAAATATATACAGCCGGATCATCCTCAAATTTCTTTAGGGCTTTCACATGGCCTTCCGCTAAGTCCATCACATGGATATAGTCGCGGACCCCTGTTCCGTCGGGCGTATCATAATCGTTTCCGAATACGCCCACTTCCTTCAATTTTCCTACGGCAACCTGCGTTATATAAGGAGTCAGGTTGTTTGGAATTCCTGCCGGGTCTTCCCCTATCATGCCGCTTTCGTGGGCGCCCACCGGGTTAAAGTAACGCAGAAGGATTACGCTCCACTCCGGATCCGCCTTCTGGATATCCGTAAGAATCTGCTCCAGCATGCTCTTTGTCTGCCCGTAAGGGTTCGTGCACTGTCCCTTGGGGCATTCCTCAGTAATCGGAACAAAGGCCGGATCTCCATAAACTGTGGCAGAGGAGCTGAAGATAATCTTTTTTACTCCATGCTTTCTCATCACATCGCAGAGAACCAGGGTCCCTGTGATGTTATTATAATAATATTCCAGAGGCTTGGCCACTGACTCGCCTACGGCCTTTAAACCTGCAAAATGAATCACAGCGTCAATTTTTTCCTTCACAAAGATTTTTTCCAGGGCATCCCGATCCAGCATATCCGCTTTATAAAAGACAAGATCTTTTCCGGTAAGCTTTTTTACCCTGTTTAAGGATTCTTCCGAAGCGTTGCTTAAGTTATCAAAAACAACGACTTCATGTCCCTGGTTTAAAAGTTCCAGGCATGTATGGCTTCCAATATAACCGGCGCCTCCGGTAACTAAAATTCTCATAATTCCTGCCTCTCTTTCTCATAAAAAATGGTAATCGTTCAGATATCTCCTGAACGGTTTCGGCATAC
Source organism: uncultured Lachnospiraceae bacterium (assembly GCA_910585355.1). Classification (GTDB taxonomy): domain Bacteria; phylum Bacillota; class Clostridia; order Lachnospirales; family Lachnospiraceae; genus CANRXD01. Next base: position 26,373 of record CAJUDN010000038.1, on the reverse strand, counting down.
GGCCGTACATTTTTACACAAGATGCTTTTTCAGCACTTTTCGTTACTGTTCGCGGGAGGGGGGCATCTTCTTATCCGTTTTTCCCCGCCCCGTGAACTGTTACCACTTTTATTCTATCACGGTACTGCCCAAAAGAAAATACGATTTTCTTCTGGGGTTCCATATATTTTTACGTTACAATTCACGGGGCGGGGAAAAATGGATAAAAACAGGCGTCAAGCTTGCTTGTAAGACTGATTTTATCCGTTTTTCCACATCGGGTGAACGCCCGATGCTTCTTGTCCGCGGTATGCGGGCAAGAAGATGCCCCCTCCCGGTCAATAAGCGGAGTGATTAACCATGGAGTGAGCAGTAACTACGGAGCCAGCCAGGCGTCAAAAAGTTTTCTCGCGATGGGGGCCGCAGCCTTTCCACCGGAACCGCCCTCCTCTACAATCACACAGACAGCAATTTTGGGATTTTCTGCCGGGGCAAATCCCACAAACCAGGCATGAGTCTCTCTCCCGGTCTCAAACTCCGCGGATCCTGTTTTTCCAGCCGCCGTGTAAGCGTCTGTCAGAAGCGCCGAACCAGTCCCCTCGGTCACTACCTGTTTTAAAAGCCCTGTGAGGGCAGCGGATTCGTTGGCCACCATCAGCTCCCCGCAGACAGACGGCATAAATTTCTTCACGGTCTGTCCCCCCGTATTTTCCACATGATCAATGAAATAGGGGGTCATGAGAATCCCGCCGTTGGCAATGGCCGACATCACTAAAAGATTGTGCATGGGCGTCACAAGGGTCCCGCCCTGGCCTATGGCTGTCTGAAAAATCTCCCAGGTGCCCGCGTTCTCTCCCATCTGATAAATGCTCCTGTTATACGGAAGAGAAACAGGCAGCTCCCTGTTAAATAAAAGCTGTTCTGATAAACTTTTAAGTTCCTTTAAATCCAGGGAAAGGCCCAGGGAGGAAAATGCTCCGTTGCAGGAGTTGGCAAAGGCCAGTCCGAAATCCTGGTCCCCATGGGCAGTTTTATGATAACACTGAATTTTGAAGGATTCATATTCATAGATACCGTCACAGGAGAATTGGTAGCCGGGATAGGTCCCCTGATTCTCCCTCATGTATTCCAGAGCGGTGACGATCTTAAAGGTCGATCCAGGCGGATAAAGCCCCTGGGTTGCTCTGTTTAAAAGAAGCGCTTCAGAACCATCCCCGCTTACCAGCTCATCCCACTGGGATGCCGCTGTATTGGGGTTAAAGGCCGGCTTTGACACCATGGCCAGAACCTTTCCCGTGTCCGGTTCCATGGCGACAACCGCCCCCCGCCTGTCTCCCAGGGCCTCATAAGCGATGGTCTGGAGCTCGCTATTTAAGGTGGTCACCACGTTATCTCCGATGTTTTTTTGATCAGAAAGTTCATTCACGACCTTTTCCATCAGGTTCACATGAGAGTTCACCAGATAGAAATTGGCCAGGGATTCAATTCCCGTCTTTCCCACAGTGGAATATCCCACCACATGGGCGAATTGCTGCCCCTTGGGATAGCTTCTGGTCTCCGTCCCGTCTTCAGATACCAGGGTTTCCGCCAGCACGGCTCCGTCATCAGCAAGTATTTTTCCCCGGATCACCCGTTTCTCCATTCCGTTTATTCTGGCATTATAGGGATTATTTATGATGTCTTCGCTTTCAGCAAAAATGAAATAGGCTAAGTACAGGCTCATACAGAGAAATACTCCCACAACCCCGTAAACAAACCAGAGGATGTTTCTATTGGCCTTCGGATTAGGCTTCCCCTTTTTCATCCTCTTCCTCCTCTCCTCGTTTTAAAATGTAAAGTCCCTGGATAATATTGAATACAAGAAACGTGGACAGGGCAGAGCTTCCGCCATAGCTGACAAAGGGCAGAGTCACTCCTGTGGAAGGGATGAATTTGGTAACGCCGCCTATGGTCAGGAACACCTGGGTAATGTACATGGTTCCAAGTCCAAAGGCAATCAGCTTATAAAACATGGCCTGCATTTTAACGGCAATCAACATGAACTGCAGAAAGCAGCCCAGGCAGATGAAAAGAATACACAGGGCATAAATTCCGCCCAGCTCCTCAGAAATTGCCGCAAAAATAAAGTCCATATCCACCACCGGAATTTTTTCCGGCATCCCCTGGTAAAGTCCCATGCCGAACCATCCTCCGCATCCGACGGCAAACAGAGCCTGAGCCACCTGATAGCCCTTATCCGCCACGTCGGACCAGGGGTCCCGCCAGGCCTCCACCCTCCGTCTCACATGAGCGAAAAGCTTATAAGAGACCATGGCCGCCAGAATGCCGCTTCCCGTCCCCAGTCCCAGATAAATCCAGCTGGAGGTGGCCACGAACAGCATCATAAGATATGAGACAAAATAAATAAGCGCACTTCCCAGATCTTTTGAAAGAGCCAGAATCAACACATGAGCGGCTGCCACAGCCGTCGTCACCGCCACATTTTTAAATTCTGTGGACCGGTAAAACATGGCGGCGGCGAAAAATACAAAGCTGATTTTCACAAATTCCGACGGCTGTAGGGAGATACCAGCAATGGTCAGGAAAAGCTTCGCCCCATAGGAAGTGGTTCCCGCCGTGCACACTGCCAGAAGGAGTACGATTCCGGGGATGGCATACAGCCATGGAAACCGCGCAAGCTGCCACATCCTGTCAATGATAAAGGGGATAATAAAGGTGGCCACGGCGGACACGGCCACAATGGCAAACTGACGCATGGCCCTTTCAGGGTTCAGCCTGGTAAGAATAATAAAGCTGGTGCAAAGGAGCATGCAGGCGTTATTAACAAGCAGCCGTGAGGCATTTTTATAGAAAGAACGGTACAGGAAAAGATAGCACAGGAAAAACACCACCTGGACTCCGTAAAACAGCATCAGAGTTTCCGAGCCGGTATTTAATACAATCACCAGATTCGCCAGAAAATGCAGCATGAACATACAGACAAGCTGCCGGCCGCAGGCGCGGTTTCTCCCCTCCCCGTCTTTCATGGAAAAAAACCGGAAATTGTAATATGTGTATAAAGCAATCAGCAGAATCATCAGATATCTGGAGATTCCCGCTATCAAAGTTGTCACAGTCTCACCTACTCAACGCCCCGCTTAAAGTGCCCGCGGGTAAAATTTCCCACTGGAGAAGCCTTATCCCCTTCTTCTGCAAATTCTTCATAGAAGCTTTCCAGAACTTCCTTCGTGGTCTTATTGTCTTCTATGGTAAAATTGAGGCGCCAGGCTTTCAAAGAAAGCTTTTTCACCTCATCGGAAAGTCCCTTCAGAGACAAAGGGCTTTCATTGTAAATCGTATTGAAGCAGAACCTGCACTGATTTTTCACCGGAAACCGCTTTCCCTTCCGGTCCCTCAGATACAGAACGCCCGGTTGGCCGTTGCATCCTGCCATGGTTTTCTGAATACACTGGGCCGATATCATCATTGGAAGATATCCGTATACAATCAATTCGCCGCCCCCGCCCATCCCGGCAATCTCTCTGGAATTTAACTCCACCGGCACTGTCAGTCGGCTGGCGCCGTATTGCTTCATGGTTTCCATGGCAAGTCGGTTGAAGGCATACATGCCGTGATCAAAATACAGGGGGAGATTTACTCCCTGTTCTCTTAAAAATCCTGGTTCTTCCATGGAACCTATGCCAAGAGCGTCAAAGCCCGCTTTCTTCAGTGTCTCCAGATTCCTTAAAAAATACTTTTCCGTTCCGGAACGAAAAATTCTCGGCAGCATCAGATAGCAGAACGCGCCGGCCTTATGGCAGCGGTCCGCCAGCTTTTTCCAGTTGTCAGGAGAAAACTCCTCACTGGCCAGATAGATTCCGAAGGCCCTCCCGCTCTTTTTTTCCATAAAGGAAAGGGCGGCCTCAAGCTGGTCCATGGTGGAAACGGAGACCGCAAATTCCAGATTGCCATCCAGAGAGGGCGGCGCGTTCTTCGTCTCATCCCTATCCGGTACTTCAGGCTCCGCTTTTCTTCGATATCGTCTGCAGATCTCCGTTTCCAGATTTTCCAGAACCTGCCGCCGCATCCGATTCAGGGCCTGGACCGGAATAAATGCATTTCCCTTCACCGTAACATCCAGTTTTTCAAACACAAAAGGGGAGTCCCCGGTCTTTTTTAACTGTTTTTTGATCCGCTCCCCATCCATGGGAGCGCTTCTCGCTTCCTCCACCAGATCCCCGTCAGCCCATAGAAGAATGGACGCGGCGCCGGCCGCTTTTTCTGCCCTTTTCCCGGGCGGATTTGCAAGCTCATAACTTACCGTAAGCCTTGCGGGCTTCCCTGCCTCAAAGTATCCCACGCCTTTTATGGGGATCTTTTTTACCGCGTTCACATAGGTCTTATCCAGATAGTCAAAGAGCTCCCCGTTCGCTTCCCGAAAGGCCGGCTTCTCCTTTAAAACCACCATATCCCGGCCGTTATGCTGCCTGTAATATCCCTCGGACTGCCCTCCCCGGTCAAACAGGTCCAAAAGCGCTTTTCTGTCGGCGGCATCTACGCGGTATCCGCCGCGGCCGCGGCTCAGATACAGATCTACATATTTTCTGTAAATACGCACCACTCCGGCCGTATACCTGGGACTTTTCATCCGCCCTTCAATTTTTAAGGAACAGACTCCGGCATCCAGAATATCGGGAAGAATATCCAAAGTACATAAGTCCTTAAGACTCAAGACGTATGTTTCGCTGCTCTTATTTAGTATTTTTCCATTCTTTTCCACGTCAAAAGGCAGACGGCAGGTCTGGGCGCAGCGTCCCCGGTTCCCGCTTCTTCCTCCGATCAGGCTGGAAAACAGGCACTGGCCGGAATAGCAGTAACAGAGAGCGCCATGGACAAAGGTTTCCACCTCCATCCCGGTCTCGTCGCCTATCTCCCGGATTTCAGAAAGGCTTAACTCCCTGGCGGGCACCACACGGGCGGCCCCCATGGCCTTTAAATCTCTAGCGCTGTATTTTCCCGTCGCTGTCATCTGTGTACTCACATGAAGCGGCAGCTTTGGAAAATGTTCATGGATATAGGTGAACGCTCCCAGATCCTGCACGATCACCGCGTCCAGTCCGGCTTCATAATAGGGCTTTAAGTAAGAAGAAAGCTCGGAAAGCTCCTTCTCCTTCATTAGCGTATTGACTGTCATATAAAGCTTACAGCCATGAAGGTGAATAAAATCAATGGCCCGGATCATAGCTGCCTCGTCCAGATTATCAGCATAAGCTCTTGCCCCGAACCGGCTTCCGCCGATGTATACGGCGTCGCATCCCGCGTTGACCGCCGCCACCATACTCTCATAAGACCCGGCCGGAGCCAGAATCTCCACATTTTGTTTTCCCATAGGTACTCCTTTAAAACTTCGGTAATGGTTCAGATACTCTCTGGGCAGTTACAAAATCTGTCCCAGAAAGGGAAGCGGGTCATAATTCCGTTTGCTCCGCGACTTTCCCCGCGATTTCCCCTGCGATTTGTCCTTCGAAAAAAGGCCGCTGCATTCAGTCATGCGGCAGCCTCTGCTTTATCGTTTGTTTGCAGTACCCTCTTTCTCGGTTTTTGCGTCCAGCTTCATCTGCGCGCCGATCAGCTCATGCTTTAAGCTGTAAATTTCCTTTTCCAGCTCCTCCTTCTGCGCCCGGAGCATTTTCGCCTCCTGGAGAGTTTTAAAATAATCGTCCGCCAGGTTTAAATAGATCATCACTTCCTGATAATCCATGTTCTGTCTGGTAAACCCCGGCTGAGCTTTTAAAATACCTATTTTTTCATTAATGTAGGATGCCACCTTCTGCAAATATTCCTGTTCTTCAGCTCCGCCCAATGTATATATTTTTCCGTCAATCAGCACTTCTGCATAATTTTTTCTTTCCATGCCTCTTACACTCCCGATTTTCTTCCTTCACTTGTAATAGTTCCATGCCCTCACAGTTTTCTTTATTCTAACACAGCATGTCCCCCGGGGCCATGAAATAATTCTTAATTTTCAAACACGCTCTAAGCTTTCATCGAAATTCCCAGGTGGCGGCAGGCCGCCTCCGTGGCCATCCGGCCTCTTGGAGTCCTGTTGATGAGCCCGTTCATGAGAAGATAGGGCTCATATACATCTTCCAGGGTTCCGGCATCCTCCCCGATGGAGGCCGCTAACGTCTCCAGTCCCACCGGGCCGCCGCCGAATTTCGTTATCATGGTGGTGAGGATAGTCCTGTCATTATTGTCAAGCCCCATCTTATCCACATCCAGAATATCCAGTGCAAAATCAGCCACCTGCCTTGTTATGACTCCATCATATTTTACCTGGGCAAAATCCCTGACCCGTTTTAAAAGCCGGTTTGCAAGCCTTGGCGTTCCTCTGGATCTTCTGGCAATCTCCCAGGCTCCTTCCTCCTCGATTTCCACCTGAAGCACTTTGGCGGAACGTCTTACAATCACGCAAAGCTCCTCCGGAGTATAAAATTCCAGCCGCTGCACCACGCCGAACCGGTCCCGCAGAGGGGCCGTTAAAAGTCCCGCCCTGGTGGTGGCTCCCACCAAAGTAAATTTGGGGAGTTCCAGCCGGATAGACCTGGCAGAAGAATCCTTCCCCAGCATAATGTCGATGGCAAAATCTTCCATGGCCGGATATAGGACCTCCTCCACCTGCCGGTTTAAGCGGTGAATCTCATCGACAAACAGTACATCGCCTTCCTGCAGATTGTTTAAAATCGCCGCCATCTCTCCCGGCTTTTCAATGGCCGGGCCGGAGGTAACCTTTAAATTCACTCCCATTTCGTTGGCGATAATCCCGCAGAGGGTGGTTTTTCCAAGTCCGGGCGGACCGTAAAACAACACATGATCCAGGGCCTCGCCGCGGCTTTTGGCGGCGTCGATAAAAACCTTTAAGGTGGATTTTATTTTTTCCTGTCCGATATAATCCTTTAAATACTGAGGACGCAGGGTCCCTTCTATTTTTTTGTCTTCTTCCGTCTCTTCTGTAGTAATGATTTTCCGACTCATATGAACCTGCCTGTTATTTATTTTTGCCGGCAAACCGTACTATAAAAAGGCCAGATGCTTTAAGGCCGCCTTTAACACGTCTTCCGCCGTCATGATTTCTGTTATGGATACCTTCCGCACAGCCGCGGCCGCCTCTGAGGCCGAATAACCTAAAGCGGTCAGAGCTTCCACAGCTTCCTTTCCTGCTTCTCCCACTCCTGTAATCTCCAAAGTCCTGTCCGGCTCCGCGCCGCCGGGGAAAACATCCTCGGCTTTTATCCTGTCCTTTAAATCCAGAATAATTCTCTGAGCTGTTTTACTGCCTACGCCGGGAGCTCTGGAGATGGCCTTCGCATCGGCGGAAATCACTGCAAGCCGCAGGGCATCGGGCCTGATTGCCGATAAAATGCCAAGGGCGCTTTTGGGACCCACGCCGTTGACGCCGATTAACTGCTTAAACATCTCCATATCCTGTCTGGAAAGGAAGCCAAACAGATTTACCGCATCCTCCCGGACATTGAAATATGTATAAATTTTGACTGTTTCCCCCAAAGGCGGAAGCTCGGAAAGCAGAGAGGACGGTACAAAAATATGATATCCCACACCCTGGGCCTCCACCACCACCGAGTCCTCCGCCTTTTCCGCCAAAAGTCCTTTAATATATGAAATCACTGTCATTTCCTCCGCTATTCATCATACCATAGACCAAAAATCATTGCAAGCCAATACCAAAATTCAATCGAACAAATTTTCTATTTGTTGACTTTCTTCAAAAAAGCACGTATACTGAAAACTGCCCCGCCTACTGTTTTTGGACGGCTGTTCAAATTTATTATGAAAACCCTGGACAGCGGCCGCGGTGAATGCGGGCCGGATTGCGAATACTGTCGGCGATTGCGGGAGAGTAAAGTAGAGAGCAATCAGCTTTTATGCATGTTGGAGGGTTGTTACGTTTTCGTTTGTTTTGGGAGATATATATGATTACCATAGAAAAAGAATTTGAATTTCAGGAAACCTACCCCCTCTCCAGGCTTGGGAAACGGGAGGAACTTTTATTTTTCGACATTGAGACCACCGGATTTTCCGGTGTAAACAACATGGCCTATTTAATCGGCTGCGTTTTTTTCCAGAAAGAAACCGCCCGCTTCATCCAGTGGTTTGCTGACGACAGGGAATCCGAACCGAAAATCCTTGAAAGCTTTTTTTCCTTTCTTAAAAATTACACCACCCTGGTTCATTTTAATGGAGACACCTTTGATATCCCGTTTCTTCTGAAACGGTGTCAGGCCTTCCGGCTTCCCTATGATTTTAGCAAAATTAAAAGCATTGATATTTACAAACAGGCGCGTCCTTTAAAAAAACTTCTCGGCCTGAAAAGCCTGAAGCAGAAATCCATCGAGAGCTTTCTTAAAATTTCCAGAGATGATGTCTGTTCCGGAGGTCAGCTCATTGAAGTCTACGAAGACTATCTGCGTACCGGGAAAGAAAGTCTCTTAAACCTTCTGCTGCTCCATAATGAGGACGATTTAAAGGGAATGCCGAAGCTTCTCCCCATTCTTTTTTATCTGGATTTTCCAAACCAGAATTTTTCTCTTCTACATATGGAAAAGACCGAAGAGGAAACCATGCGTCTTATTCTTACTCTCAAGGGAGACGGGCAGTCTCTGCTCCCAGTGGCCATAAGCGGCGCCGTCCCCAACTATGCTTTCCGGGCCTTCCGGAACAAAATTGAGCTTTCCATCCGCCTTTATGAAGGAACCTTAAAATATTTTCTCCCCAATCCTAAGGACTACTACTACCTGATTTATGAAGACACCGCCATCCATAAAAGCGTTGGGGAATATGTGGATAAGGATGCCAGAATCAGAGCCACAAAGGAAACCTGCTACACGAAAAAAACGGGGGTTTTTCTTCCGCAGCCAAAACCCCTCTGGACTCCGGAATTTAAAAATACCTCCAAGGACAAATCCGGGTTTTTTGAATTCTTGCCGGACTGCCTGAAAGACCAAAAGACCTTAAGCCTCTATGTCCGTGAAATTCTTGCCTCTATGTGCTGATATCCTGTTTACGTAACTCCCGCTTCCATGGCCTGATACTCTGTTTACGTAACTCCCGCTTCCATGCGCCGATACCCTTTTATGGAATCGTTCAGGCGTTTCCCGAACGGTTCCCTTTTTCAGAAGATACCGCAAATAAGCAAAGGTCTTTCTTTCCCCCTCCTCCATAAGCATCCGCAAAACCCTGTCCAAAAGGTCCTTGGTCTCCGGGTGCATGGTGAGATACGCCTTATTCCGTAAAAAATACAGATAGGGGGAGGCATCCGTGTAATTCTTTCCCTGGTAGACCTTTGACGCTGCAATCCGGTCCATAACCATCTCCACAAAATAATTGACCGGCATCTTCACGCCTGCGATTTTCCAGTGATCCTCAGGACCCGATACATCGGTCCAATACTCAAAGTGGTGCTTATTGCGGCCCTTGTGGTGAAGCCACGCCGAAGAATATCCCTTTTCCTCCCTTTCGGCGGTATTGGGACTTCTGGTTCCCTGGTAATATCTGACGCCTGTCAGAAATTCCTCCCGGGAGTATTTTGACAGGTCATGAAGAATGCCCTGTTTATACAGCCCAACCCGGAAGCAGCCCTTCATGACCAGCATCTTATGATAGGTGATTGTCAGAAAATGCTTCCAAGCATTATTTATGTTTTTGTTCGGAAAATTTGAATTTTCTTTTGCCATTACCTTGTATTTCCTATCTTTTTTCACAAAAATTATTAAATCCTTTATACGATTCCATTTGACAACCATAGTAAGATGTGCTATTGTGAACTAAACAGTGGTTAGCTGTTACACGTCTAAAATTCGGAGGTATCCTATGAAAGGTACAGTCAAATGGTTTAACAACCAAAAAGGTTACGGTTTCATCTGTGACGAGGCAGGGCAGGATGTGTTTGTTCATTACTCCGGACTCAACATGGAAGGCTTTAAAACTCTTGAAGAGGGCATTTCCGTTGAATTCGATGTAATTGAAGGCGCCAAAGGGCCTCAGGCTGTAAACGTAACCAAATTATAATCTACCGATTCCTCATTGTGCCTTTTTCTAATATCGTAACACCTGGTTAGAATCAAGCTGATGTGCATGAAGAGATTACATGAATGGGCTATTGCATATGGCAACAGCCCATTTCTGGTCTCACAGGAAAAGCCCTGTTGCGTGAATGCGTAAAATCAATCCGTAAAACCAGTCTCTTCTATGGCCGTTCGGCTTTTCTTAACATCTCCCCCAGTTCTTCTACTGTAAACGTATAAATCTTATTACAGAACTGACAGCTCACCTCAACGGGCTTTCCCTCGTCAATCATATCCTGAATTTCCTTTTTTCCGATACTTATAATGGCCCGGGACACCCGTTCCCTTTTACAGTCGCAGAAAAACCTGGTGGGAATCTTATCCAGAATTTCCAGGCCAAAATCTCCCAGTAAATCCGTAAGAATATCCTCCGGAGTCCTCCCCGCATCCAGAAGCGAAGTGATGGATTCCATCTCACCAAGACGTGCCTCCAGCTTATCAATCATTTCATCGGACGCTCCCGGAAGAAGCTGGATTATAAATCCCCCGGCCTGGCGCACCGTATTGTCCTTATTCATCAGGACTCCAAGGGCCACGGAGGAAGGCACCTGCTCGGAGGTAGCATAATAATAGGTCAGATCTTCCGCAATTTCGCCAGATACCAGAATGGTCTGGCCCACATAGGGCTCCTTTAATCCAATGTCCTTTGTGACGCTTAACACACCGACTCCCAGGGCTCCGCCCACATCCAGCTTGCCTTTTGCATTGGGAGGCAGCATCACATCTGGGTGAAACGCATAGCCCTTCACATCTCCCCTGGAGTCTGCCGTTACCAAAAGGCCGCCGATGGGTCCGTCGCCTTCCATTCTGATGGTCAGAAGGTCTCTGTCCCCTTTCATCATCACGCCCATCATAGCAGCCGCCGTCATGAGCCGTCCCAGGGCCGCCGTTGCCACAGGACTCGTATTATGAGCAGTTTTCGCTGTTTCCACCATATCCCTTGTGGCAGCCGCAAAGGCCCGGACCTGTCCGCCGGCTGCTGTTGCTCTTATGATATAATCTGCCATATTACCTTCCTTTCTTCCCATTTTCTCTGGCAATGACATAGATCCGCTCGCTGTCCGCCTTCGGCGCGTTTCTGGTGAAAGCATCGTATGCCGCCACAAATTTCATACCCGATTCTTCTATAGCTTCCATGATTTCCTCCAGGGAATATGCCCTCTGGCAATGGGTTTCATGGTATTTTCTGTAAAGATCTCCCTCTTCCCTCACAAAAATGGAAAGATCATAAATATTGATTTTTTCTTCCGGCTCATACTGATTGTCCCATATAAATCCAGAGTCTTCCCTGTCCTCGGCAATGGTGGAATCTCCCATAACCACCGAATATTTATACTCCGTATTCAGATCAAAAATGAATACTCCCCGGGGATCCAGGTAATTATTTACCAGCTTTAGGACCTTAACCAGATCCTCCGGCTCTGTGATGTAATTTATGCAGTCGCAGATGGAAACCACAGCCCCAACGGTTCCGTAAAGCTCAAGCTCCCGCATGTCCTGGCACAGATATAAAATATCCTTTCCTGACCGGAGCTTTTTATCCATTGCAAGTTCCAGCATTTCTTCGGAGCAGTCCACGCCGATCATATCATAGCCCTGATCCGAAAGGAGCTCCGTAAGACTTCCGGTTCCACAGCCCAAATCCAGAACCAGGCCGCCCTCCACGCCATATTCCTTCAGAAGGCCCGTAAGATACTCACACCATTCCCCATAGGGAATATCATCCATGAAGGTATCATAGACCGCTGCAAACCCTGTATACGCTTCCATGCCTTTAAACTCCTATCTGTCATTTTGAAAAAACCCTGTAATGCAGGATTCTCTGCCGGCGGCCCTTCTTCTATGATACAAAAAAGGGGCTGTCGCAAAATGTTTTTTTCATACAAGATATCGGTGTCTGCTTGAGAACAGTATACTATATTTTGATGAACTTCTCCATTTTGCAACAACCCCTTTTCCACCAATTTTCTTTACTGGTTGCGGCCGCAGCATTTTTTGTACTTTTTACCGCTTCCGCAGGGACACGGATCATTGGGATAAACCTTACGGCTTTCACGACGGACCGTACCGGAAGCCTTCTGCGCCTTGTAGAGCTCACTTCTCTTCTCTTCCGTGAGAATGGAATCCCACTGGGGCAGGCCGTAAAGCCAGTTTGCTTTTGCCTCTACCATGTTGTAATACAGCTTTTCCGGGTCGATTTCAATTTTTACGACCGTGTCCTCATCCATAGTTTCGATGGGATTCTCATAGCCCTTTAAGCTCTCATTGATTCCATCTAAGAACCCCGTCATAATGAGAACTTCTGTCTCATATTTATCAGCCAGCTCTTTTACAGTACCCTCAACCACCTCGCCGGGATTTGAAAGAATCTTTTCATAGATTCCCTTTTCAATGGTAAAATAACCTCTCCAGAGCTCTTCTTTCTTTTTATCATCGAGACCATCGCCGTATGCGAGGTTTCTCCAGTTTTCAAGTAAAGTTGCCATAGCAAAACCATCCTTTTCGTATTCTTATTCCAGAGTCCCGTCCGACTCCCATCTGTAATATAGCGCTTGGACTATTATAGCATAGCCAAAAAAATCTGTAAACACCCAAATACCGCGCCATGGCAGCCCGGATACATTATTTATACCATGACGAATCACTCCTCTGATTCATCACGGACCAATACTGTTTTGAAGCCAAAACATCCGCCCCACTGCCGCAGGCAATATAAAATAGGCGTATTTATTATTTTAAGAGGGACCAGGCAATAACGGAAAAGGTCTCAATGGCATTCACCAGTACCTTCTCATCAAAATCAAAGGCCGTCGTATGCTGGGCGGAGGCGGTTTTCGTCATGGAGCGCATATACGTGGCCTTTCCTCCGTGGGCCTGAACCCGGTTCATCATAAAGGAAATGTCTTCGCTGCCCCAGTTTTGAGCATTTTTTACAGTACTGATCTTAAGCTGCGGGAGTTCCCTCTCCAGAATTTTTGCGATCTGCTCTAAAAAATCCACATCGCTCTTTTGGGATTCACAGGCGCCCATGGAAATCATACGGCACTGGCAGCCCGTCATATCGGCGGCGGCCTGGCAGATTCTTCTGGCTTCCGCATCCATGTAATTACAGATTTCCGTAGTCTCGCCGCGGACCTCCATCTGAATTACAGCTTTTTGGGGAATCACATTTCTTCCGCTTCCTCCATGGATCGTTCCCACGTTGACCCTGGTAATACCGCCGCTGTGACGGGGAATGGCCGTCAAATTTATTACTGCATTGGCGGCCGCCACAATAGCGCTTTTTCCGTTTTCCGGAAAGCCGCCCGCATGGGCCTCCTGTCCCACAAACTCTGCATCATACCGGCTGTTGGCCAGAGAACCCCAGGTCCCCGGTGTCACGTCCCCATCGTCCGGTCCGTCGTCCGGAGCGATATGGGTTCCCACAAAATAGTCCACGTCATCCAGGTGTCCATGGGCCACAATGGCCCTTGCCCCCTTTCCTCCCTCCTCGCCGGGCTGGAAAATAAGCTTCACGGTTCCATGAAGCTGGTCTTTTATTTTCATTAACACTTCTGCCGTCCCAAGGCCTATGGCCGCGTGGCCGTCATGGCCGCAGGCATGCATCATCCCGGGATTTACAGAAGAAAACCCCTTCCGGTAAGGACGGTGGCTTTCCTTCTCGTCCTCAGAAAGCCCAAGGGCGTCAATGTCAAACCGCAAAGCCGCCACCGGCCCCTCGCCGCACCGTAAAATACCGATAACGCCTGTAAAACCCTGTTTCATTTCCTCCGTCAGATACTCCGCCGGAGCTCCCTGGAGAAGAGCCAGCTCCCCGTGGGCCCTCAGTTCTTCTTTGTCCGGAAGGCCGATTCGCGCCTCGTCCAGGCAGACCTGGCTTCCCGTAAGGACTTCATAGCCAAGCTCCGTCAGAGTCTTTGCAATGATGGCTGAGGTCCGCATTTCATACCAGGCGGTCTCCGCATATTTATGGAAATCACGTCTTCTGGCTCTGCTTACCTCATCCAGAGCCCTGGCATATTCTATGATTCTTTCATTCATTTTCCGTTTGCTCCTTCTGTAATACGCTTATCTTGTTAAATAAAAAGGTTGTGCCTTGGCACATTTTCACGCCGGACACAGCCGCCTGAAGGTCCGCACAGTATAACACCTAAATCTTATCATATCCGGACGCAAAAAACAATCATTGAACAAGGGCAGTTTTCTGTGTATAATGAAACCGTATGACAGTTCAGGGAGTATCCAAGCTGTTGCGAAACTGCTGTTATTGTCCAGAAACTTCCAGACAAAGGAGTGCTGTTTTATGAAACCGGCATTAATCATCGGCTCCACCTGCGTGGACGTCATTATCAATATCCATCATCTTCCCAAAACGGAGGAAAATATTCATCCCAGCTCGCAGTCCATGGTCATTGGGGGCTGCGCCTACAACGTAGCATATATGATGCGGCTCTTAAACGCTCCCCACACCTTCATAAGCCCTGTGGGAGGAGGCACCTACGGCGACTATGTGGCCAAAGTCCTCACGGAAAGGAAAATCCCCATTGCCGTCCGGGTCCCCGAGAAGGAAAACGGATGCTGCTACTGTCTCGTGGAAGCAACCGGAGAGCGCACCTTCATGTCTTACCATGGAGTTGAGTACTCTTTCCGGAAAGAATGGATGGAACCCTATGATGCCGCCTCTTACAGCCTCGTCTATGTATGCGGCTTTGAAGTTGAGGAGCCCACAGGAATAAACCTGATCGAATATCTGGAAGAACACCCCTCTCTTTCTGTCTGCTATGCCCCCGGCCCCAGAGCGGACCATATTGGAAATGAAAAGGGGAAGCGGCTCATGGCCATGCACCCCCTGCTCCATATTAATGAGCGGGAGGCTATGATGATGAGCGGGGAGGACTCTTATGAAGCAGCAACAGCAGCCCTCCATGCGGTTACAAAAAATACGGTCATTGTAACCCTGGGCGAACGCGGTACCTATTGTATGGAACGGGACGGCACAGCCTATCTGGTTCCCTCTATTCCGGCCAGGCACGTGGAAGATACCATAGGCGCCGGAGATTCCCATATAGGAACCATTCTGGCCTGTCTCACGAAAGATATTCCTCTGCGGGACGCCGTCGCATACGCCAATCGGGTTGCCGGCGCTGTAGTCTCTGTAAAGGGGGCCTCCCTGCCTCCGGAGCTTTTACCGAAATTTTAAAAAAGGGGCTGTAGCAAAATGGAACAGTTCATCAAAATATAGTATACGGTTCCCAAACAGAAGCCCATACCTTGTATGAAAATAGGACGTGCAAAATTTAGGGGAGACAATGGCCCACAAAAAGCCTTTGTCTCCCCATTTAAAATTATCTGTCTGTACCAGTGCAGCCCTGCACCGGTGTACTGTCTCCATTATATTTGGCGAAACTCCGCAGGACAGCGTGCCCCCGCTTTATCGGGCATATTCGTTCATCTGCAAAGCGGATTTCCCCTAAAAAATCAAACCACGCTCTGAAGTCCCAAAGTCTTTTCAATCAAAAGCATCACGCCCAGGGTCACAACCATCAGAAGAGTTGCCAGCGCCGCGATGGTGGGATCAAAATGGTACTCCACATAAGCCATCATCTCAATAGGCAGCATGGAAACTCCCGCGCTGGTTAAGAATGCGGACAGGGATACATTATTGAAGGAATTGATGATCGCCATGATACACGCGGAGACAATTCCTGATTTGATATTGGGAAGCAGAATATGGAAAAATGTATACATATTGCCTGCACCCAAAATTCTGGCTGCCTCCTCCATAGAGAAATCAAAGTTCGCCAGACTGGAAGTGACCACCCGCATCACATACGGAATCGACAAAATCGTGTGGCCGATTAAAAGGCTCGGAAGGGCCGGGAGCCCGAAACGGTTCACCACGTAGCGGAGCATCACAAAACCGAGTACGATCACAGGAATCAAAACCGGGGAAAGAAACAGGCTCTTGACGGCCTCTTTTCCCTTAAAACGGTAACGATTCAGAGCATAGGCTGCCGGAAGTCCCAGAAGAAGGGCCAGGGCCGTTGCGGCGAATGCAATAATCAGGCTGTATTTCGCCGCGCTGCCGAAGGACTTCACCTGTAAAATCTGTTCATACCAGCGGAGCGTAAAACCCTCGCCCGGGAATTTCAGATAGTTGGTATCGCTGAAAGACGCCGCCATGATCACAAGCAGCGGACCAATCAGAAAAATATATACCAGCAACGTTACAAACATCAGTGATTTACTCTTTTTCATGAATAAACTCCTTTTACTGTACGGAGAACAGCTCGTTCCACTTCGCAGTCCAATCCGCCTTGTTATCAACGATCACAGACCAGTCCGGAATCAGAAGCCCGTCTATCACGTCCTTGCCATATGTGAAGTTTGCAGACTGTTCAGGTGTCAGCTCCACATCGGTACGGACCGGAGAATCAACGCCGTCTAAAGCCTCGGCAAGCTGAACGTCTTTGGAGATATAGAAGTCAAGAAAGGCTTCCGCCAGCTCTCTGTTCTTGCAGCCCTTTACAATATTTACCATATTGAAACCGCTGTATACCCCTTCGGCCGGGTCTACCCAGACATAATCCTCAGACGCGGATTTTGCTGTGGTGTACACATAATCCAAAAGAACAGCCACGGAAATCTCACCCTGATTTAACATGGTGATGGTATCGTTGGCGCTGGTGTATGTTTTCATCACATTGGGCTTTAATTCCTCAAGTTTCGCAAAAATAGCCTCATCGTCCTGCCCGGGGGTCAGACCTGCCATCTTGGCGATTCCATAGTAAAATAAGGGGCCTGTGGTAGTGGTGATATCCGGGATTGCGATAGAACCTTCCAGTTCCGGATTAAATAAGTCTTCCCAGGAAGTAATCTCAATGGGGCAGGTGGCCTTATCATACACGATACCCAGGCGGTTGAAAGTATACGCGGGGCCGTACTCCTCACCCATGGGAGCCTTTGCCTTGTCGTAAACGGCATCCAGATTTGTAATCTTGCTGGAATCAATGGTATCAATGATGCCGTCCTGAATCAGGTCCGCAACGAAGGAATCGCCGATGATGATAATATCATAATTATCCGGGGACTCTTTTACCTTTGTGGCACGCTCTGCGTTCTTTCCGCCCTCAACGATTAACTTTGCGCCGGTGGCCGCCTCAAAGGGCTCGTACACATTCTTCTGGAGCAGCTCTGCGTTGAATGCAAAAGTGGAAATACGAAGCTCCTGTCCCTCAAAGGACGCTGCATTAGATGCTTCCTTTTCCGCTTCGGATGAAGCCTCCGCTTTCGTTTCTGCTGCCGCCGTAGTGGCGGCTTCTGTAGCTGCTGCCGTAGTGGCGGCTTCCGTGGTTGCGGCGCTGTCGGAAGAGCTTCCACATGCAGTTAAGGATGCTGCCATGGCAGCTGCAAGAACCACGCTTAAAACTCTCTTTTTCATAATTTTTCTCTCTCCTTCGCTTTAAAGCAAAATAATTTTTCCCGGAGTCAGGGACAAAGTCACCTTATCTCCGATTTTGTAAACACTCTCCTGGTCCGTGCTGACCTCGAACTCACCGATGGCGGTGCGGACATTGTACTGATTGCGCTTTCCAAGGAATGTACTTACCATAATTTCCCCCTTTAAGGGATTCACTGCGCCGGAATCGTCCGGAACAATCAAGATATCCTCAGGGCGGATGCATGCCTTAAATTTCTCTCCGTCCTTACGTTCTGTCACCTGAATCACGCTGTTATCCCCGGCCTGATACTTTCCGGCCTCTCCGGTACGCTTTAAATCCAGGAAATTTTCAAAGCCCACGAAACGGGCGATGAATTCCGTTCTCGGATGGTTATAAATCGCAGACGGGCTGTCCATCTGTTCAATCACTCCGTGGTTCATAATGGCCACCTTGTCGGAAATAGCGAAACACTCCTCCTGGTCATGGGTCACATAGATGGCCGTAAAGCCGAATTTCTGCTGCAGGCGGCGGATTTCCACACGCATCTTCACACGCAGCTTGGCGTCCAGATTGGAAAGGGGCTCGTCCAAAAGCAGCAGATCGGGCTTTATCACAAGAGCTCTTGCCAGAGCCACGCGCTGTCTCTGCCCTCCGGACATTTCTCTTGGGAAACGGTTCTCAAATCCTTTTAAATCCACGGTTTCCAGCATTTCCATGACCTCTTTTTTAATCTGGTCCTGGGAAAGTTTTCTCATTTTAAGGCCGAAAGCCACATTGTCGAACACGGTCATGTGGGGGAACAGGGCATAACTTTGGAACACAAAGCCGAAATTTCTTTTATTTAACGGTACCTGCGTGTAATCCTGACCGTTAAAGATAAACTTACCGGATATGGGACTGGAAAATCCCGCAATCAGACGGAGCGTCGTGGTTTTTCCACATCCGCTGGAGCCGAGGAGGGATACCAGCTCTCCTTTCTCCACCTGAAAATTCAGGTCCTTTAATATTACGTTTTTGTCATATCCTGCAGTAATATTCTGCAATTCCAAAAGTGACATATGATTCTCCTTTCCGTTATATCGTCGGATTCAGTTTTCTGCTGACGTAATTGATTCCATTGGAAATCACAATGGTAATCACAATCATCACCACAGCCACCACAGAGGCCTGCGTCCAGTCCCCCAGAGACATGGCCTGCTGGTAAATCATTGTGGCAAGAACACGGGTATCTGTCCCTCCCAGAAGCTGGGGAGTCGTGTAAGCGGTGAGACAGCCGGTAAATACCAGTACGCTTCCCGTCACCAGTCCGGGAATGCTTAAGGGCAAAATCACATGGCGGAAGGTACTTGCTTTGGAAGCCCCCAGGTTTCCGGCGGCCAGATTTAAATCTTCAGAAATATTATCCATAACTCCGATCAGGGAAAGGATCATGGTGGGCAGAAAAAGCTGGATAAAGCCGACCACCATGGAAAATTCGTTATATAAGAGGCTAATGGGCTTCGCGGTCAGTCCCATGCCTACCAGCATAGTGTTGATTACGCCCTTTTTCCCAAGAATTACCATCCAGCTAAAGGAACGAATTACCGGGCTTGTGAACATGGGGAACACGGCCAGGGCCATTAACACCCCTTTGTTCTTGGAATATTTGGAAATATAGTAGGCGGTCGGAAAACCAAGGACCGCGCTGACCGCCGTACTGATCAAGCTCAAACGGATACTACGCCAGAACACCTGCTGGAAATAAGTGCTCTTTACCAGTTCAAAATAGTTTCCCAGGGAAAACGCCCCGCTCTCGTCAAAAAACGTTTTAAAAATCAGGGAAAACAGAGGGATCAGCATGAATACTGCAAGAAACAGGCATCCCGGCAAAATAAACAACCAGTAAATCTTTGTTTTTTTCTCAAGCAAGACTCCATCCTACCTTTCTTTGTCATTCGCGACGCCAAGCAGAAAAGGGACCTTTGAATCCGCGTCCCTTTTGCAAGCCAGTCTATATCACGTCCTTATATAATAACATAAAAATACCATTGAAAATAATAAATGTCAATCAAGTTTTACACAATATTTGTAATTCCGCGGTAACAGTTCAGCCTTACGAAGATTCCGGGTGAAAGGGGCTGTTGCGATATGGAAAGGTTCATCAAGATACAGTATACTGTTTTCAAACAGAAACGTATATTTCGTATGAAAACCTCATTTTGCAACAGCTCCTTTTATTCTGAATTTTCATAAGACGGACGCCGTGCGCTTCTTGTCCGCGGTACGCCAACAAGAAGATCCAGAGCTTTCCTGCTACGTTCCGTAAACAGTAACTATATAAGATCAGAATATTTATCCGCCCGGATCCGGAATGCGCCCATTGCGGCTTTTAACTCTTCCTTTTCCTTTTGCAGATCTGTGAATACAAGCTCATGTTCTTTCACAAGCAGCCTTCCATCCACCCACACGCTGTCCACATTGGAGGGATTGGCGGAGTAAACCAGAGCAGAATAGGGATTGTATACAGGGAACATATTGACGGATTCCGTTTCCACCAGGACCAGGTCCGCCCGCTTCCCCGGCTCGATGGAGCCGATCTCCTTTTCCGCCCCCAAAGCATATGCGCCGCCCATGGTTCCCATCTCCACCACCTCCCTGGCCGGAAAAATACTGCGGTCATGGTATTTTGTTTTCTGAAACAGCGGAATCATCCGGAACTGAGTGAATATATCCAGGGTATTGCCGGAGGAGGGACCGTCGGTTCCCACCGCCACTGTCACTCCCGCTGCCTTAAGATCCCGGACAGGGCAGACTCCCTTTCCCGATTTGGTATTGGACCCCGCACAATGAACCACCCTGGTGCCTGTTTTTGCAAGAAGCTCAATGTCATGGTCTGTCAGATGAATACAGTGAGCGGCAAGAGTTTTGGGACCCAGAACCCCCAGGTCATAAAGGAATTCCACCGGCGTCTTATCATAGGTTTTTCGGAAAAAATCCATTTCATAATCCATCTCGCTGACATGGAGCATATAAAAGGCGTCATGGGCCATAGCCAGGTCATAAGCGGCCTTTAAGGTTTCCGGCGGATTCGTGTTGGTGGCATGGGGGGCAATCATGGGATGAATTCTTTTATGACCGGCCCACTTCTTTAAAAGCGCTTCCCCCTGCTTTAAGGATTCCCCTGTATTTTTCGCGTCGCATGTTTCCATATTGATGATGGTTTCTCCGACCCAGGCCCGCATTCCCATTTCCTCACAGGCCCTGGCCACCCAGTCTTCAAAATAATACATATCCGCCACCGCGGTGACACCGGAAAGCAAAAGCTCGCAGGCCGCATACCGGGCGCTTTTATATATGAGTTCCGGAGTCATGGCCTCAAGCTCCAGTGGAAACAAAAATTTTCTCAGCCTGTCCGGGCAGTCGTCTCCCATGGAACGGAATGGAATCATCGGGATATGGCTGTGGGCATTGACCATGCCGGGCATTAAAATTCCTCCCCGGCCGTCCACCGTGCAGTCTGCATTGGAAGGGCCCGCGCCCTCTCCCGCTTCAAGGATTCCATCGTCTTCTATTAATACATAACCGTTCCCGTAAATATCGGCATTCTGGTTTATGGTAAGAACCGTGACATTTTTTATCAATGTTTTCATATGCATTTCCTCCGTATCATGAAAAAGAATCCTGCGTTACAGGACTCTCCGCCTGCGGCGGGTTGCGGCAGCGGCATCTTTCTTTCCTGTCCGTTCATCCGCATGCTGTCTGCTTCACATAAAGCACACCGGAGAAGTCTTATTCCTGCAATTTCCTTTTAAGATAAAGAAGAGCCTGGACGATCAGGCAGCCATGATCGACAGCCAGTCCGTCGCTTTCCAAGAGACGGTACTCTTCCCGGGGCAAAAGCCTGTGTCCGGATCGGGTCACCAAAACCCTGGCCCCTGCCGAGACGGAATGTTCCTTGTTTTCCAGCCTTAACTCCCAGCTCTCGCTGTTTTCACTGTCCTTTTCACGCAATTGCAAATCCACATCCATCCACAGGGCGTCCGCCGCATCATCCCCGGCCTTCACAGGTACGTCTCCCTCAACCAGGGCCAGAAATGAAGTGGTAATTACCCTCCATCGGGGATCCCTTTTATAATCTCCCCAGGTACAAAGCTGCTGCAAAGGAAGTCCCTCCACCCCGGTTTCCTCAAAAAGCTCCCGGGCCGCTCCTTCATAAAGGTCCTCCCGCAATTCCACAAATCCGCCTGGTGTGGCCCAGAATCCGATACTGGGATGATTCCCCCGCTTCACCAGCAATATTTTCAGGGGCTGTCCCCAGACTTTTAACTGTTCCTTACAGCGGACTACCAAAATATCCGTTGTATTGCTGGGACAGTCATATTTTTTGGGGTTATAGCCGTCCAAAAATTCCTCCAGTGTTTCGCCTGCTCTGTTTTTCTCCCCCGTACCGTAAAAGCCGTCCAGTTCTTTTAAAAAAGCCATGGTTTCCTTCCTTTCTCCCGGCAATTTTTTCTCTTTCTAAATCTTAGCACATCCGGGTTTTGCTGTAAACCAAAACAAAGCAGGCCTGTCTTTTTTACACGCAAGCTGCCGGAGCGCCTCCGGCACATCCTCTATTTTGCCTCACTTTTTGCAAAATACCATCCGTATTCATACATTTTCATGCATAAAATCTCCTGGATCTTAAGCATACTGTTCATGATGCACTCCACATCCGGATCTTCGCCGGATGGATTTCCTAGACGTTCCCCAAGCCGCTCGCAGGCTTTGACCGCCTCCGCATAGGCCTTCTCGCAGTCAGAGCCCTCCTCGTACGCATTCTTCACGCATCTGCTTTCCTCCACCGGACGCTTTTCCAGATCAATGGAACCGTTCATTAAATCATACACTAACATTTTAAAATCCTCACTGTTCCTATCCATCCCAATACCTCTCTTTCGTATTTGGGTTTCCGAAACCGGAAACTTCTTTTGATTCCATAATAATGGGATAATGAAAAAAATGCAATCGAATCTTTAGAAATGTGGGAATCTATATGATCGTTTACGATAAGCTATGGCTGACCCTGAAGAAAAAAGGACTTTCGCAGAATAAACTTTATAAGAACTATGGTATCAGCCGTGCTCAGGTATACAGGCTGAAGCATAACCAGGTGGTTTACACCAGCACTCTGGATATGTTGTGCAAAATTTTAGAGTGTGATGATATCTCAGATATCGCCACCTTTATCCCAGATCCGGATCCATCGGACGACGAGAATTCTTGAACAAAACGGCGAAGACCTCATTCTTTGATGAAGCCCCGCCGTTTTTCCTTTATTCCCCAAAATACCCGGAAATTTCCTTCATCCGCGCCATCTGGTCCACATGGAAGGGACAGCGTCCATTGCAATGACCACACTGGATGCAGGCCCCGGCTTTTTTCTCAAGCTTTCCATAATGATTTTTGGCCAGTTCATCTCCCGCCAGAGAAAGATCATAATATTTATTGATCAGAGCCACGTCAATCCCCATGGGACATGGCTGGCAGTGATTGCAGTATACACAGATCCCTTCCGCATCCTGCGGAGTAAAGGAGCCCAGAACAGAATAGTCCTTCTCTTCCATAGCCGCCTTAAGGAAGCCCAGAATGCGCTTTAAATCTTCCTTACCACGGATTCCCGGCAGCACGGTAATGACTCCTGGTTTATCCAGGGCATACTGGATGCACTGGTACTCCGTCAGAGCCTTTTTAAAAGGAGAAGTTTTTTCGTTTAAAAGCTGCCCGCCGCTGAAAGCCTTCATGACAGAGATTCCCACGCCCTCTGTCTCGCACCTCTGATACAGCTTCATCCGCTCACCCACCGTTCCGATTCCATAAGTACCGTGACGGTAATCATACCCCGGGTTGATGCTGAACATCAGCATATCAATAAGCTTCATGTCCAAAACCCTTGCCGCCAGGCGCGGCGTATGGGAGGAAAGCCCCAAATGCCGGATCACTCCCTGATTTTTCAGCGATTTCATATGCTCGATGACGCCATTCTCCACGACCTTTTCCAAATCCGTCTCATTATCCAGACAGTGAATAAATCCAAAGTCAATATAATCTGTTTTCAGTGCGGAAAGCTGCCAGTCCACAGAACGCTTTATGGTATCCAAATCAGTGGTCCATCCATAGGTTCCCGTCTCATAATTGGCTCCGAAATGAATCTGAAAATATGCGTCTTTTCTTCTTCCTTCCAGTGCGCGGCCGTAGGCCCCAAAGGGCTTTGCCTCGGACGAGGCCATATCAAAGAAATTGATTCCGTTATCCAGCGCGAGCGCCATGGTCTCCTGAATCTCCTTTTCCCCGGCTGCCTGAATGGAACTGGTTCCAAGACCCAGAATACTGATTTTTTCCCCGCCATGGGGAAGTCTCCTATACTCCAAACTTATACCTCCCGTATTTTAAAGGGCGCTGTCCCTTAAGCTTTATGCTATAAGAGAGCATACATTATGTAGGAGGCCGATACACGTATTGGGCCTCCGGTTCCCTTCATTATTCTAACTCCAAAGACTTCCTCTGGCAAATACTTATTCCGTATGTGAACGTATGCCCAAAAGGCATAGGGCCTTCGCCTACTCTCCCACCTTCGGAAGGGCTGAAATGGCTTTTGCCAGTTCCGCTTCTGTTGGAACACAATCTGACATCTCTCCATCATTAAATCTCTGGTATGCCACCATGTCAAAATATCCGGTTCCAGTCAGTCCGAATACAATGTTCTTTTCCTCTCCGGTGTCTTTACACTTTAACGCCTCGTCAATGGCTGCCTTGATGGCATGGCTGCTTTCCGGCGCCGGGAGGATGCCCTCCACTCTTGCAAAAGTCTGAGCCGCTTTAAATACCTCCGTCTGCTCCACGCTTCTGGCTGTGAGAAGACCCTGGTCATATAACTCGGAAACAATGGAGCTCATGCCATGATAGCGGAGACCGCCCGCATGGCTGGCTGACGGAATGAATCCGCTTCCCAAGGTATACATTTTAGCCAGAGGGCAGACCTTGCCGGTATCGCAGAAATCATATGCATAAACGCCTCTGGTCATGCTGGGGCAGGACGCCGGTTCCACAGCCACAATGTCATACTGGGCCTCGCCCCTTAACATTTCTCCTGCAAATGGAGAAATCAGACCGCCCAGGTTGGAGCCGCCTCCGGCGCAGCCGATGATCATATCCGCTTTAATTCCATATTTATCCAGCGCTGTTTTCGTTTCCAGGCCAATGATGGACTGATGGAGCATTACCTGGGCCAGAACGGATCCCAGCACATAACGGTATCCCTCCTGGGATATAGCTGCTTCCACCGCCTCAGAAATGGCGCATCCAAGGCTTCCTGTGGTACCGGGAAACTGTGCGTTGAGTTTCCGGCCCACTTCTGTATTCATGGAAGGAGACGGAGTCACCAGGGCTCCGTAGGTCCGCATCACTTCCCGGCGGAAGGGCTTCTGCTCATAAGAACACTTTACCATATATACCTGACAGTCCAGACCAAAGTAGGCGCATGCCATGGAGAGAGCCGTCCCCCACTGGCCCGCGCCGGTCTCTGTTGTAACGCCCTTTAAGCCCTGTTTTTTCGCATAATAAGCCTGGGCGATGGCAGAGTTTAATTTGTGGCTGCCAGACGTGTTATTTCCTTCAAACTTATAGTAAATATGAGCGGGAGTATCCAGCTTCTTTTCCAGACAATAAGCTCTCACAAGAGGAGACGGGCGGTACATCTTATAAAAATCCCGGATTTCATCAGGAATATCAAAAAATGCTGTTGTATCATCCAACTCCTGCTTTGCCAGCTCCTCACAGAAAATGCCGGACAGCTCCTCCACGGTAATCGGCTTTAAGGTCCGGGGATTTAAAATGGGAGCCGGCTTCTTTTTCATATCAGCCCGGACATTGTACCACTGTTTTGGCAGCTCCTTCTCCTCCAGATAGATTTTGTAGGGAATTTCTTGTTTCATACGATCTCTTCCTTTCTTTATGCACATAGTAATAAATAGATCCTGCTTTGCAGTTTTTTTTGCCGCATTGCAATTCTAAGCAAAGCTTTTCCATCCGCCCACCCGGGCTTTGCCGCAATTTCTTCCTGTTTTGACACACTTTATTCACAATACAAACACATTTCCCTGGTATTTTATATATAAATGAGCGTTTTCAAGTTTACAAGTCAACTTTTATTTCAGGAGGTAAATATATGAGAAAACATATCGCAGCAGCCATTTTGACCACAGCCATGGCCGTATCCATGGGAATCACGTCCTTTGCAGGACAATGGATTTCCGATTCCACCGGATGGCGCTGGCAGAACGATGACGGAACCTATCTCACCGGAGCCTGGGAATGGCTGGACGGAAACCAGGACGGAATTGCGGAATGCTATTATCTGGGAGCCGACGGATACATGTTCCATGACGCCAAGACACCTGACGGATATATGGTAAACAGTGACGGCGCCTGGATTGAAAACGGAAAAGTCCAGGTCCGGGAGCAGGAGACAAAAGAAGAATACAATAGCTACGACAGATACAGCGTCATCGGAACTTATTCCTCCGAAAAGGGCTCTTATGTGGAGCTCAACATTGGAACAGGCGACTCCCTGGCAGGTCTTTTCTATGATGAAGACGGTGATCTGACAGGTATCTATACCCTGAAAAAAATCAATGACAAAGAATACCGTGATTCGGCTTCCTCCAAAAAGATAACCTTTATGGACTCCGGAACCATTTCGATAAACGGAACCCTCTATTACAACTAATAGTTTTCTGTGAAAACTCAAAGCCGCAAGGTAGTACTAGAGTGTGTCTGAAAATTAAAAATTGCACAAAATCTGGCGAGAAATA
>CAJUDN010000037.1 GCA_910585355.1 uncultured Lachnospiraceae bacterium | reverse complement strand
AGAAAGTGGTCAGAGATTTTAAGAAAAAGAATGGATCGAAGATACTCTCAATACATGTAATTACGATTTCTAACGGAGGAGCCGCCAGAGCACGCAATCATGGCCTGCGTCTGGCAAAGGGAGAATACATTGGCTTTATAGATGCAGATGACATGATTCACCCTCAGATGATTGAAAAGCTAGTCGGCAGCTTGAAGAGAGGAAATGACCTGTCAATATGTGGGAGATGGATTTGTAATGAATCAGGAAAACCTAATTTTTATCAGCACCGTTTACGAAAGCAGAGGAGGCGGTGTCCTTATGAGGCATTAGAAATGATCATGTGGGATCAGGTTCAAATGAGTAGTTGTACGGCTTTGTTTCGGAGGAAAATAGTTATGGGGGCAGAGGCAGGGGAGGCATTATTCTGTCCGGAGGACGTGGCTGTATTTGAAGATTTCGCATTTATCTGTGAATATGTCAGCCGTTGCAGAGGATTCGTGGAGGTTTTACCTTTCCAGGGGTATTTTTACTGTAAACACAAAGAAAGTTTGACAACCCGGAAATACACGGCAAAAGAAATCCGTGGTGCGTTACAGCCGATTTTAGCCGTTGGAGAAGGGATGAAAAAACCACAATTTATTGCCCATAAACTTCAATATGCATTTATGTTTATGGAGTTTTGGTATAAAGAGGCGTCTCGAAGCAACAGATTTGATTTTTCTCCGGATTGTGAAAATTGGACGATTTATATGCAGGAACTTGAGCGTTACGCGGATATTTACATGAATGCTCCTAATGTAGCTTTACATAAAAAAATAGCTATGTGGGCTGTCAGGAAACATCAGGGCATAGGCCGGCTTTTGGCCAAGACAGCAGGAAGATTGGTGTTTTAAGTACATTATTTTGCAAAATTCCATAGAACCGAATACAGAAGTATCAGAAATGTTATTGCTTACGGTCTTTGTTTCAGCTGAACTGTCAAAGCGGGGCGGATATATGGAGGATGGGAGATTTGAAAAATATGATTTGGAGTTTTATTAACATGTGTAAGAGAGCGTTAATAAGGCTGATGAATGGGGAACCGGTATGTTCCATCCATTGCAAGAAAAGGATGATTGCGCTGACGTTTGACGACGGTTATCAATATACAATGGAGATATTGGAAAAACTGGAAGCATATCGTATAAAGGCTACATTTTTTTTGGTGGGGGATTGGGTTGAACAGGATTCGGGGCTCTGCCGGAAATTATCTGAAGCGGGACATGAGATCGGGAATCACAGCTATAACCATTTTGACCTGACTAAATTATCAGGATCTGATAGTTTCGAGGAAATAAGCCGGATGCAGCAGCTCATTAAAAGAACTGCCGGGAAAGAATGCTCATTGTTTCGTTTTCCGTATGGTAAGTTTAATAAAAATTTGATTAAACTGGTTAAAGAGCAGGGACTAAAATCTATAGAGTGGTCCGTTGACAGCCATGACTGGACAGGAATCGATGCGAAAACCATCTGTAAAAATGTTCTGGGAAGTAAAAAATTAAAGATGGGAGCGATTGTTTTGCTGCACACGACCCATTATGAGACTGTAGAAGCGCTTGATCAACTGATTCCGGCGTTAAAAGCGAAGGGATTTCAACTCGTAAGGGTTTCTGACCTGTTTCATGCCTGACGGAAAAGCTGAATTTTGCAGGACTGTCCTTTCTTTGCATGTCAGAGGTTAAAAGTCGATATTAACCTGCATAAAATCAGTTACGAGGCGCACAATATGGGATGAGGTGATTGCTATGTCATATATTTCTCCCAAGGTACAGGAAAAATTTGATACCCTGTCCCCAGAGCTGAAGAAAGTAATTTTGGAGCGCGGCGTTTCCATCGATACCATACATGACCTGATTCGTGTTCTGGAAGACATTGTAAAAGAGAACGAGAAATAATCATTCCGGGGTATCGAAACGGTAACAACGAAAAATGAAAGGAAAAAAGGAGGAGGCTGGTTTCATTTACAGGAACCCTCCGGCGTGAAAATCCATCAGAGACACATACTAAAAAGGGAAACCCATCAAAGGGAAGAACCCTGAAAGGAGTGTTGAAGATGGATTTTTGCACATGCAGGAAAGAACAACAGGAGCCTTTGGTCCTCGCCATGGCGTCGGTTCCCATGGAACCCTGGGAGGAGCCCTATGACCCCAAAACAGCCATCAGGCAGGGAACCATATTCCCGGGCCTGAACAAACCGTTTTATGTAACGGATGACAGAACAGGAGGTAGAATCCATGGATGATCGCGAAAAATCATTGAAGGAAATCAGTGAAGTCAGCTTCGCCATCACGGATCTCTCTCTGTATCTGGACACCCATCCTACAGACCAGGAGGCTTTAAAATACTTTGCGGGTCTTATGGACCAGAGAAAGAGACTTCTGGAGGCCTATGCCGGCGCATTTGAACCGCTGACTATGGACTGCGTCTGCCCGGATACCAATAACCGGACGGACAGCCTGACGAAATACCCGGGGCAGAAACATTTTACCTGGGGTGACGGACCAATGCCGTGGGAAGGGGGAATGATATAAATGTGGAATTATGAAAAGAGGCTTCAGTATCCTGTGAATATCACAAAGCCATGTCCCAAAACAGCATCCTTGATTATCAGCCAGTTTGGCGGACCAGACGGGGAGCTGGCGGCCTCCATGCGGTATTTATCCCAGAGATATACCATGCCTTCAAAGGAAGTCGGCGGTCTCTTAACTGACATTGGCACAGAGGAGCTGGGACACTTGGAAATCATCTGCGCCATGGTTTACCAGCTGACGAAAAACCTTACGCCGGAGCAGGCAAAGACCGCCGGATTTGATGCTTATTACGTGGACCATACCACAGGTCTCTGGCCCACAGCGGCGGCAGGTGTTCCCTTCAATGCCTGTGAATTTCAGAGTAAAGGCGACGCTGTTACAGACCTTTTTGAAGACCTCGCTGCGGAGCAAAAAGCCCGGAGCACTTATGAAAATCTGATCCGAATTATTGAGAATCCTGAGGTACGGGAGCCTCTCAAATTTTTGCGGGCCAGGGAGGTGGTTCATTTTCAGAGGTTTGGTGAAGCCTTAGAAAGAATCAAGAGAGATTTGTCGGCCAGTAACTATTACTATTTCAATCCGGAGTTCGACAAAAAGTTTGTGAATCTATAACCAGGAAAGGAAGCGTTGCTGTTCACAGGTACTCTGTGTACGTAACTGCATATGCCTGCTTAAGATTACCTGAGATAATGGGGCATATGCTTTGGCTTCATTATGTTACCGGTTCCCGGTCAATCAGCGGAGTGACTGGCCGGGGAGTGACCAGCAAAAAGGAAGCCGTCCGGCGCCAGGAAACCCTGCCGGCGGCTTTCTTTTTGTTGGTTTATCTGGTATAATGACGGCAGACATTATACCTGCGCCGATTCGCGGCCGCCCGGAGGGGGGGCCAAACACCGCAGCGAATCGAGTGCACCCGGCGGAGCATAGCATGTCATAGACATGGTATAATATCGACAGATATTATACCTGCGCCGATTCGCGGCCGCCCGGAGGGGGGCCAAACACCGCAGCGAATCGAGTGCACCCGGCGGAGCATAGCATGTCATAGACATGGTATCATGTCCCTGCACACAGGTTTGTCCGAGGGAGGCTTATTCTAAATATAACGAAAAACAGAAGGGACGCCATATGAAACATTTTATCTATGGAAATCAACAGCGAATTTTTCTTAACACTGCTCTTGGATGCTCGGCACGATGCCAATACTGCTATCTGCCGCATTTAGGATTAGGTCACGCTCCGCATAATATTTCGGCAGAAGATGCGTTGGCCTTGTTTTACCAATCCGATGACTTTGTTCCCGGTTCTCATGGAACCATTCTCTCCCTTGGCTGCTATTCTGAATGCTGGGATGGCGAAAATAAGTCAGAAACCATGAAACTGTTATCAAATTTAGTTACCCACGGAAATTATATTCAAATGTCTACGAAACAGTCGATTTCCGGAGAAGAACTAAAAGAAATTGATTCTTTCGCTTTATATCCAGGGCAAATTGTCATCTATCTTAGTGTGCCGACATTGCGGCACTCTGCAGAGCTGGAGCCGGGAACGGCAAAACCACAGGAGCGGCTTTCTCCTTTGCAGTGGATGCCGGAACTTAAAAATCTTTATTTCGCCTTATATATTAAACCCGTTATTCCCAATATTACACTGGAGGATGTGCCAACGTATAGTCGTTTGATGGAGACTTATCAGATACCCGCCATTGTAGGTCCGCTGCTTGCTGCCGGAAAGGGAACTATTTTGGTTGGAGAAGGAGATTTGAAAGAAATTGATAATGATGAGAGCAAAATATTACAAGATATGTTAGCGCAGCATGGAGACGTTTATACTCACAGCACACAGATGATAGACAACTTACGTATGACAAAAAATTATTAATATAATCCACCTTAAATAACCATACGTTTTGCTGGTCTGCTTTCCCGATAGCGCTAAGGAAAAATGCAAAAACGCAGTGTCATTACGCCTCCGTTTTTTCTTTCACATTCTTGAAAAAGCGTCCCCTTCGAAACAAAACGGTATTTAAGGCGGGTTATGCGAAAGAGAACTACCGAAAAACTCTTTATATTCTTTATACAAATGGAGGCAGACATGGAAAATAACGAAAGAAAAAAGATTTCAAAATTTGTGGTAGTAATTGTTTTTCTGATAGGTCTTGTTCTTATACTCCTCTCTGGCATTCCTAGAAAACCGCTAAACGAAGAACCACTAAAAACAATACTGATATCTGTTGGATGCTCACTTCTGGCAACTGCAATTTCAACTTATGTTCTGACACAGGACGACACTCAAAATGATATATTAGACACATTGACAAAAATCAATTCTTCTACAAATGATCTGCTTCGCCCAGAATATGCATCTAACATGTTAAAAGAAATAGGAATAGATACTGAGTACTACAAAAGAAATACGAAAGCATTATCATTTCCCAAAAGTATAAAACCTTCTGAGATTATGTCCAGCGTTAAAGACAGCTTAGATAAATATAAAATTGAAGAGGGGCATTCAATAGGACATCTCCGGCCTACAAAGGTGGAATATTTCTATGATTTAGTCGGGGGAACATGTGATACGAATACAGCCCAATTCTTTGCTTTATGTCTAAGTTCCTTTTGGGCCAGCAATTCCCCCTCTAAAGATATAATAGCAGATGCGGATTTTGATTTTATAGTAGGACTTAAAGGCGGCAGTCCCATACTTAGTTATGAGTTTGCAAAATTAATAAAAAAACCTTTTTTGCTGCATGAGGAAACAGCACGTTTTAAGGATAATCATGATGATATAAGAACCTGGTTTAATTGCAGTGAGGTGCCGGAGAAAGGTACAACTGCGCTTATTGTTGATGACAGTACAACGGGCGGGGCAATGGTTTCCGAAGCTATTGATCATTTGAGAAAATATGGTTATATTGTACATACTTGTTTCGTAGTATTTGAGCCACAGATTAAAAATGCCAGAGAACGTTTAAAAAGCAAGAATGTTCAGCTGGTTTCGATAATTAAAACACATAAAATTTGAAAAACACACTCTAACGCTCCATCCGGCCAGTAATCGCACTGCCAGTACCGAATCTTTTGTCAGCCTGCAAGGCGGAGGAGGGAGGCCAAACACCGCAGCGAATCGTGTGCAACCAGCGGAGCATAGCATGTCATAGACATGGTATAATGTCGTCAGACATTATACCCGCGCCGATTCGCGTCCGCCCGAAGGGAGGACAACTACCTAAAGCGAATCGTGTGCACCCGGCGGAGCATAGCATGTCATAGACATGATATAATATTTTTAGAAGTCATGTTATACGAAACATAGAAAGGGGACACGGCTGATGAAGTTAAAAAATGTTCTTTTGGTGGTAAGAGATCTGGAGCGTTCCAAAAAATTTTATAAAACCCTGTTCGGTCTGGAACCAATCCGGGATTTAGGAGAGAATGTGATTCTTATGGAAGGACTGGTACTTCAGGAGAGAGAATCCTGGGAGGATGCTCTGGGAAAAAAGGCAGTTTTGCCGAACTATGGAGCGGAACTTTATTTTGAGGAGCGGAATCTGGATTCCTTTTTGGAGCGGTTAAGGAGTTTCGAGTTTCCCGTGGAGATCTTGGCCCAGGAGGAGGAGCATCCCGGAGGGGGCAGAGCTGTGCGGATTTATGACCCCGACGGCCATATAATCGAAATTGGGGAATTAAGCCCATAAAAACCGAAAATACCAGTTGAAAAAACGTGGAAGTCATGATAGAATAGTAAAAATTTGGGTCTGAATCTGAGGGATCCGCAGAGAAAGAAGAAAGGGTGGCGTCATGAAGGCATATTTAATACTGGAAGACGGAACTGTGTTTGAGGGAACAAGCATTGGTTCCGCCAGAGAAATAATCAGTGAAATTGTGTTTAATACATCCATGACCGGTTATCTGGAAGTCCTTACCGATCCGTCCTATGCAGGACAGGCTGTGGTAATGACTTATCCGTTAATTGGAAATTACGGTATCTGCCGTGAGGATATGGAGTCCAAACGTGCATGGCCGGACGGTTATATTGTCAGAGAATTATCCAGAATTCCCAGCAATTTCAGAAGCGGGGACACCATCAATCATTTCTTAGAAGAACAAGACATTCCAGGTATCAGTGGTATCGATACAAGAGCCCTCACAAAAATATTAAGAGAAAAAGGAACCATGAACGGTATGATTACCACCAACAGTAAATATGACTTGGAGGAAGCAACCAGACGAATCCGGGAATACACGGTGACAGGCGTGGTATTAAAAACAACCGTAAAGGAACCCTATGTGATTCCGGGAAACGGGAAGAAAGTGGCTCTTTTGGACTGCGGCGCAAAGAACAACATTGCCCGCAGCCTGGGAAAGAGAGGCTGTGAGGTTACCGTTTATCCGGCCGACACTCCGGCGGAGGAGATTTTAAAGACGAATCCTGATGGAATCATGCTTTCCAACGGCCCGGGAGACCCGGCGGAGAACGTGGAAATCATTCAGGAAGTAAAAAAACTTTATGAGTCCGACGTGCCGATTTTTGCCATCTGTCTTGGGCATCAGCTGATGGCTCTTGCCACGGGCGCGAAGACCTACAAATTGAAATATGGCCACCGGGGCGGCAACCATCCGGTGAAAGATCTGGAAACAGGAAGAGTTTACATAACATCTCAGAATCATGGGTATGCCGTGGACGAGGAGAGCCTGGATCCGAAGGTGGCAGTTCCGGCCTTTTTAAATGTCAACGACAGAACAAACGAGGGCCTTAAATATGTGGGAAAAAATATTTTCACCGTACAGTATCACCCGGAGGCATGCCCGGGACCTCAGGATTCCGGATACCTCTTTGACCGCTTTATTCGTATGATGGAGGAGAAAAACTAATGCCAAAGAATCCAGATATCAAAAAAGTACTTGTGATCGGATCCGGTCCCATCATCATCGGACAGGCCGCAGAATTTGACTATGCAGGAACCCAGGCGTGCCGCTCCTTAAAGGAAGAGGGCATAGAAGTGGTGCTTTTAAACTCCAATCCGGCCACCATCATGACCGATAAAGATATCGCAGACCGGGTTTATATTGAACCTCTGACTACAGAGGTGGTGGAACAGTTAATTATAAAGGAACAGCCCGACAGCATCCTCCCCACTCTGGGCGGACAGGCGGGACTTAACCTGGCCATGGAATTAGAGGAGGCTGGAGTCCTTAAAAAATACGGCGTGCGTCTCATCGGAACCACAGCCCTTACTATAAAAAAAGCTGAGGACCGGGAAATGTTTAAGGAAACCATGGAAAAAATCGGAGAGCCGGTGGCTCCCTCCGAGATTGTGGAAAGCGTTCCGGACGGCTTGGCCGTAGCCGCGAAGATCGGCTATCCGGTGGTGCTCAGGCCGGCCTATACCCTGGGCGGTTCCGGCGGCGGAATCGCAGAAAATCCGGAACAGTGCACGGAAATTCTGGAAAACGGCCTGCGGCTTTCCCGCGTGGGCCAGGTTCTGGTGGAGCGCTGTATTGCCGGATGGAAGGAAATAGAGTATGAAGTAATGCGCGACGGTGCGGGAAACGTGATTACTGTCTGTAATATGGAAAATATTGATCCGGTGGGCGTCCATACCGGGGACTCCATAGTGGTGGCTCCGTCGCAGACATTGGGAGATAAAGAATACCAGATGCTCCGTACCTCCGCTTTAAAGATCATCACCGAGCTTGGAATTACCGGCGGCTGCAATGTACAGTACGCCCTGCATCCGGAAAGCTTTGAGTACTGCGTCATCGAGGTGAATCCCCGCGTGAGCCGTTCCTCCGCGCTGGCTTCCAAAGCTACCGGATACCCCATTGCCAAGGTGGCCGCGAAGATTGCCTTAGGCTATACTCTGGACGAAATTAAAAATGCCGTTACGAAGAAAACATACGCAAGCTTTGAGCCCATGCTTGACTATGTGGTGGTGAAAATGCCCCGCCTGCCTTTTGATAAATTCATAAGCGCCAAGAGGAGCCTGGGGACCCAGATGAAGGCCACCGGCGAGGTTATGAGTATCTGCACCAGCTTTGAGGGGGGCCTTATGAAGGCCATCCGTTCCTTAGAGCAGCATGTGGACAGCCTTTTATCCTATGATTACAGCGGACTTACCACAGCCCAGTTGAAGCAGGAATTAAAGAAAGTGGACGACAGAAGAATCTGGGTCATTGCGGAGGCCCTGCGCCGCGGCTTCGACTATGAGCTTATCCATTCCATCACAAAGATTGACAACTGGTTTATTGACAAGCTTGCTATTCTGGTAGAAATGGAGAGGGCTTTAAAGGACGCCGGGACAGATCTGACTCCGGAGCTTTTAAAGGAAGCCAAGAGGATTGAATTTCCGGACAACGTGATTGCCCGTCTTACGGGAATTTCCGAGACAGAACTTAAGGCCCTGCGCCACGAAAACGGCATCCGCGCCGCATATAAGATGGTGGATACCTGCGCCGCCGAGTTTGCCGCTGAGACTCCTTATTATTATTCCTGTTTCGGCAGCGAAAACGAGGCGGACGGCGCTACAGATAAAAAGAAAGTACTGGTATTGGGTTCCGGCCCCATCCGTATCGGTCAGGGAATCGAGTTTGACTTCTGCTCTGTCCACAGCACATGGGCCTTTGAAAAAGAGGGGTATGAGACCATCATTGTCAATAACAACCCGGAGACCGTGAGTACAGATTTTGATATTGCGGACAAGCTGTATTTTGAACCCCTGACTCCCGAGGATGTGGAGAGCATTGTGGATATCGAAAAGCCGGATGGAGCTGTCGTGCAGTTCGGCGGTCAGACAGCCATCAAGCTGACCGAGGCTCTGATGAAGATGGGCGTTCCGATTCTCGGAACAGCCGCCGAAGATGTGGATGCGGCTGAGGACAGGGAATTATTTGATAAGATTCTGGAGCAGTGCGGGATTCCAAGACCTAAAGGACGCACGGTCTTTACGGCCGGGGAAGCCAGGGAGGCGGCAAAGGAGCTTGGCTATCCGGTTCTGGTGCGTCCGTCCTATGTGCTGGGTGGCCAGGGAATGCAGATTGCCATCAACGACGAGGACATTGACGAGTTTATCGGAATTATCAACCAGATTGCCCAGGAACATCCGATTCTGGTGGATAAATATATTATGGGAAAGGAGATCGAGGTGGACGCTATCTGCGACGGCTCCGATATTCTGATTCCCGGTATTATGGAGCATATTGAGCGCACAGGAATTCATTCCGGCGACAGTATTTCCGTATATCCTGCCCAGAGCATTACCGAGGGGAACAAGCGGACCATTGTGGATTACACGGAAAAGCTGGCGCGGGCTCTTCATGTGAAGGGGATGATTAACATCCAGTTCATTGTGGACGGAGAAGACGTTTATATTATCGAGGTAAATCCCCGTTCCTCCAGGACCGTTCCCTATATCAGTAAGGTGACAGGAATCCCCATTGTCCCCCTGGCAACCCAGATTATCTGCGGTCACACCATAAGAGAACTGGGCTACACCCCGGGCCTTCAAAAGGAGGCCGATTACTTTGCAATCAAGATGCCCGTGTTCTCCTTTGAAAAAATCCGCGGCGCCGATATAAGTCTCGGCCCGGAGATGAAATCCACGGGAGAATGTCTGGGAATTGCGAAGACTTTCAACGAGGCTCTTTACAAGGCTTTCCAGGGTGCGGGAATCAAGCTTCCCAGACATAAGAACATGATTATTACCGTCCGCGACTCCGATAAGGAGGAGATGGTGGACATAGCAAGAAGATTCAAGGCTCAGGGCTACCGGCTATTCTGTACAAACGGAACGGCCAGGTATTTGTATGAGCACGGTGTGGTGACCATTCCCATCCGTAAGATTGAGCAGGAATCCCCCAATGTTCTGGATCTGATTTTAGGCCATGAAATCGATCTTGTCATTGATATTCCGGCCCAGGGCGCCGAGAGAAGCCATGATGGATTTATTATCCGAAGAAACGCCATTGAAACAGGCGTTACGGTTCTCACCGCCATTGATACGGCCAGAGCGCTGGTAACCAGTATGGAAAACCGCGCGCAGGAATTAACGCTCATCGACATTGCAGGAATATAAAGGTTCGGCTTCTCTGCGGTAACAGAGGAATATAAAAGCCCGGCTTCTCCGCGATGAAATAGTAAACTTGCATAAGTGCCGGTATACATTTGCATATTTAGAAGCGAAAATGCATAAAAACTTATAAAATATCAAAAAAGCACTTTACAAAAGAATATTTATGCATTATAATGCATACCATCAAAGAAATGCAGAATACTGACACATTCAGTGAATACAGGAAGCGGAGGAGAGAATTATGAAAAAAAGCGTATTAATTGCAATGGTAGCGGCCCTTTCTATGACGGCTATGGCAGGATGTTCCAACAGTAAGGATGCAGCGGCAACAACAGCAGCGGCGGCAGAAACAACAGCAGCGGCAGGGACAACGGCAGCAGCAGGAGCGGCAGAAACAACGACGGCGGGAGCGGCAGCAGAAGCAACGACAGAAGCAGCGGGAGCCGCCGGGGAACAGAAAGAACTGGATCCCGACTGCCGTCTTGCAAAGGTTCTGAAAGCGGGAAAATTTGTAATCGGCACCTCCCCGGACTTTGCTCCCATGGAATTTAAGGACGTAAGCTCCGGAAAGACCGAATTTGTTGGTTCCGATATCGAGCTTGCAAAATATATTGCCGATAAGCTTGGCGTTGAACTGGAAATTAAGGCAATGGAATTTTCCGCTATCCAGCAGGCCGTTGCTTCCGGCACCATAGACGCGGGCATTTCCGGATTTGCATACACAGAAGAACGGGCCAAGAGCTATGGAACTTCTGTTCTCTATAACGTACAGCCTGATGATAAAGGACATACCTGTCTGGTTCTTAAGGAAAACGCCTCCGCATATAAGACAGCGGAAGATTTTGCCGGTAAGAAAATCCTGGCTCAGAACGCTTCCTTACAGCAGAATCTGGTAAGCGCGCAGCTTCCGTCAGACATCGCCTTCCAGCCTGTGACAGCTGTTACAGATGGGGTTATGATGTTAATTACAGGCAAAGCGGACGCCCTTGCGGTATCCTGGGATAACGGGGAAATGTTAATGAAGTCCTATCCGGAGATTGCAATGACGGAGTTTAAATTTGACCATGAGGACGACGGAAACATTGTTCTGATGGGGAAGGAAGAGACGGAATTAATCGAGGCAGTCAACGAGATCATTGAAGAGGTTAATGAGTCCGGCATTTATGCCCAGTGGACCGATGAGGCGCAGGCTCTTGCTGAAAAACTTGGCATCGGCAATAATTAATAAATGCAAAACTTATCGCATTGGGGGTGTCGCAAAACAACACCCCCTTTGTCTGCCAATGAAAGGAGAACTCCCAGATGGAATTTTTTGTGGTAATGGGAAAGGTCTGGAGTGAGTACAGCACCCTGTTTTTGCATGGTCTTGGCATGACATTGTACATGGGCGCTCTGACCGTAATGATTAGCACCGTATCCGGTTCTTTAATGGCAATGTTACGCCGCAGTAACTGGGGAATCGGAAAGTTTAAGCCCTTAAGCGCCGCTGCCGCCGTTTATGTGGAAGTCATCCGCGGCACGCCGATTCTTCTGCAGCTTTATTTCTTCTATTTTATGCTGCCTCAATGGCTTCCCTTCATGGATTTAAGTGAATTTGCCTGCGTTATGATTGCCTGCTGTGTAAACTCCACTGCCTATGTGTGTGAGATCGTCCGTGCGGGAATCCAGGCGGTGGATATCGGCCAGATGGAAGCCGCCCGTTCCCTTGGCTTAAACGGACGGCAGGCCATGGTTCATATTGTTATTCCACAGGCCGTAAAAAATATTCTCCCGGCCCTGTGCAACGAGTTTATCGCCATTGTTAAGGAGACGTCTCTGGCCTCCACCTTCTTTATCGGCGAGCTGATGACCCAGTTCAAGACCATCAACGGCATTACCTTCCGCGTTCTTGAACCGCTTACCATCGTCGGCATTATTTACTTCCTGGTGACATTTGTTCTGTCCAAGCTGATCGCTTTACTTGAAAGGAGGATGAATGCAAGTGAACGCTAATCATGAAATCATCCATGTGGAGGACTTACATAAATCATTTGGCAGCCTGCAGGTGTTAAAAGGCGTGACAGAACATATTTCCAAAGGCGAGGTGGTTTCCATCATCGGTCCCTCAGGCGGCGGAAAAAGTACCTTTCTGCGCTGTTTAAACCTTTTAGAGGTGCCAGACTCCGGCCATATTTATTTTGAAGGAGTGGATATCACCGATAAAAACGTGAACATTAACCTTCATCGTCAGAAAATGGGGATGGTGTTTCAGCATTTTAACGTGTTCAA
The DNA here is from genome assembly GCA_910585355.1 of uncultured Lachnospiraceae bacterium. GTDB lineage: Bacteria > Bacillota > Clostridia > Lachnospirales > Lachnospiraceae > CANRXD01. The sequence continues at coordinate 16,846 of CAJUDN010000037.1, read as the reverse complement.
TAACCTGACCGTCGGTAAAAATATCACCCTGGCTCCGACGCTTCTTGGAAAGAAGACTCAGGCGGAGGCCGACGAGATGGCGAAGGAGCTTTTGGACCGGGTCGGCCTTTACGATAAGATCAACCAGTTTCCCAAAAAGCTGTCCGGCGGACAGAAGCAGCGTCTTGCCATTGTGCGCGCCCTGGCCATGGAACCGGATGTGATGCTGTTTGATGAGCCCACGTCGGCCCTGGACCCGGAAATGGTAGGAGAGGTTCTCCATGTTATCAAAGAGCTTGTAAAGACCGGAATGACCACAGTGATCGTAACTCATGAGATGGGGTTCGCAAAAGAGATTTCTGACAGGGTATTTTTCATGGATGGCGGAATCATCGCCGAAAAAGGCAGCCCCGACGAGGTCTTTAACCATCCGGAGAATCCACGTACACAGGAATTTTTAAGTAAAGTATTATATTAATGGGAGGCAGACTATGACAGAAGGAAAGAAAAAGATTCTGAACTATATTGATGAAAAGGCGGATGTGATTACGGATACCTCCGATAAGATCTGGGAGTATGCGGAGCTGTCTTTAAGAGAGTATAAATCCGGGGATCTGTACGCGAAGGTATTAAAGGAGGAGGGGTTTGAGGTTGAGCATCCTTTCTGCGGCATTGAGACTGCGTTCAGGGCTTCCTACGGAAGCGGCAAACCGGTGATCGGCATTCTGGCTGAATATGATGCCCTCACAGGCCTTTCCCAGGAGGCAGGCTCCACAGAGAGAAAGGAGCTGGTCCCCAACGGAAATGGACATGGCTGCGGCCATAATCTTTTGGGGGCGGGCTCTATGGCGGCCGCCTTTGCCGTGAAGCATTATCTGGAGGAAAAGGGCGAGGGAAGCGGAAAAGTTATCCTTTACGGCTGCCCCGGTGAGGAAGGCGCCGCCACAAAGGCCTTTATGGCAAGAGACGGCGTGTTTGCGGAGTGCGACGCGGCTCTTACCTGGCATCCCGGCAATGTGAATCAGGTAACCTCCGGAACCTGCAACACCTGTATCCAGACCGAGTACAAGTTTACAGGAATCGCTTCCCATGCGGCGGGGGCTCCGGATAAGGGACGTTCTGCCCTAGACGCTGTGGAGCTTATGAACATCGGCGTACAGTTCTTACGCGAGCATATGCCGGACGGCGCCAGAATCCACTATTCCATCACAGACGCGGGCGGAGATTCTCCCAACGTAGTACAGCCAAGAGCCCAGGTCCTTTACATGGTTCGTTCCGTATGGGCAAAAGATGCCCTGGCGCTTCAGGAGAGAGTGGACCGGATTGCCCTGGCGGCTTCCATGATGACGGATACGAAAATGGAAAAGAAATTCATCGACGGCTGTTCCAACACCGTTCCCAATAAGGCGTTAGAATCCCTGTTATGGGAGAACTTCAACGAAGTGGGCCTTCCCGCCTACACAAAAGAAGAGCTTGCCTATGCAAAGGCGATCTATGATTCTGTGGAAATGAAGAGCACAGAGCTTCCGGGGGATGCGGTCGATGAAAGCCAGGAAATTTATGATTTTGTGGACGAAAAATCCTGCCATGGAACCACTCCCATGAATGAGTTCCTGGTTCCCTACCATTATTCCGAAAAGCAGAGAATGGGGTCCACGGACGTAGGAGATGTGAGCTGGTGCGTTCCCACGGCCCAGATTAACACGGCCACCTATCCGGCGCAGGCCCCGGGACATTCCTGGCAGAACGTATCCTGCGGCCACACATCGATCGCCCATAAGGGCATGCTGGCAGCCGGAAAGATTCTTGCGGCAACAGCCATTGATCTGATAGAAAAGCCGGAGGTGTTAAAGGAAGCCAAAGACGAGTACGAAAAGAAGATGAAACGCTATGGCGGATATTACTGTCCGGTTCCCGAGGGCGCAGTACCTGTGGTTCCGGGAGAGAAAATGTAACTGCTCCAGCCAGACATGTTTGCTTAAAAAAACAGACAACTATGAGAAACGGCTGTCGGGAATATAAAATTCCTGGCGGCCGTTTTGTTGTATACATATATGGAATCCTGTTTGTATCATCAAGAAAAACATGATCAGATCGGTGAATTCGGAAGGTCGCTGGCCTTGGGAAGTCCCGATACGTAATTGGCTCTGCGGATCATAATGAAGAGCCCCAGAATGACGAGTACGACGCCAATGAGGAACATGATGCGTACGGCATTGAAGCTCACATAACGGATCACGAGCGGAGTACCGAAGGCCTCGATTTCTGCTTTCGTATATCCCAGCTCCTCCAGGTATTCCTGGTAGTAGGTTGCAACCTTTCCTTCCAGTACCTCCACATTGCCTTCCATGAAGATTGTGGTGGTCGGTTCTGTTCCGGTCTGCAGCAAAGTAAAGGTTTCTTCCGACAGCTTGTCTAAGTCGGCCACGTCGGCTTGACGGCACTTTAAGCCGATATATCCGTTGGCAATGGGAATCAGATAATAATTGCCGTTTTTCCTGTCGCCGCTTCTGGAGCCGTCTGACCTCTGGGTGTAGCTGGTTTCCGATGCGAAATAATCAAAGGCATAGACGACGTTTCCGGCCACATGGGTTCCGGGTTTTACTTCGGCTCCGTCCAGCATATCCTCAAAGCTGACGGCCGGCTTGATGGAGACAAGGGCAGCGCCGGCTGTCTGGTATAATAAGACTCCGCCAATGACAAACAGTAACAGGACATCGCGTCCAAGTCCGCCTAAAAGTTTCTTGATATTCAAAGCTTTTTCCCCCTTTTATGTAATTTGGTTTATTTTATCTTTCGCCCTCTTCGGTCAACGCCGAGAGCATCGTTTACGCGGCTCTGGAAAGCCTCTGCAAATGGGATGAATTCCTTTGCCTCTTCCGGCTGCTGGATATTGACCTGACATTCTTTTCCCATTTTCGTATTGCTTGCGTCCACAGACAGAATACAGAGATTTTTGGATTCCGGAAAATGAATTTCCAGACGTGCGCTGTTTCCGCTGATATACGAAACGTTTTGTGCGGAAAGACACATGGGCTGCGTGTAGACGATCTCCCCATGTTCCATCCCGATCGGGATAACCCAGAGGTGGTCGGTTCTGTCTTTGTGGAAACCGACGGCATAGTAGTGATAAATTTCACGGCGGTAGCTGCGGCTGCCGTAAACTTCTTTGCTGTGGGCATAGGCGGCAGTGTACCCATAACCGTCGGGAACCAGATTATTGACCAGCTTTCTGATCTCTTCTTTTTCCTTGCTGTCAACGCCCTTTTTCTCGTCAATGGATATTTTAATGTAGAGAACGATGACGGCAATCACGAAGAAAATGATTCCCATAATCAGAGCCTTCGGGCTTACGCCTATGGTATCCGCCATTTTTTCAATCATATTTTCGATCATATTTCCCCCCTTCCTGCATGGCGATGCCTGTGCCGGCAGGCATATCCATTTTGTTTTGCAAGCGTTCAGACGGCTCCAAGACCCCTCTATGCGTACAGCCGCTGTGCCTTCGTACAGCCCGCACAAAGAACGTGCAGAACTGTCTGGACGGATACATGAAAAATTTTAGATTACATTCACAGGACGCCTGTGAACGGCAACACAATTTTAGCACAAAAGTTGCTTTTTGGGAAGATAGTTGCTAAAATTTGGAGAATCATGTATGCTAAAAAGGGACGGTTCAGGGGGCAATGTCTGAACTGCTACGCGAACGATAGTTATGGTAACATGTATTCTGACAAAAATGAGGCGTGAGAGATGAATTTATACAGAATTATTCTGGTGGATGATGAGGAAGAAGTAAGAAAGAGCATTATTCGGAAAATCGACTGGGAGTCAGTGGGATTTTCTGTGGCGGGGGATGCGGAAAACGGAGAGGATGCCCTGGAGAAAATCGAGGTCCTGGAACCGGATGTGGTGCTTACGGATATCCGTATGCCCTATATGGACGGACTGACTCTGTCTGAGAGGCTTCGGCAGAAATACCCGTCTATAAAAATCGTGATTTTCTCCGGCTATGACGATTTTGAGTATGCGAAAAAGGCAATAAAGCTCAATGTTGCCGAATATATCTTAAAACCTGTGAATGTGGAAGAGCTGACAGCGATCTTAAAGCGGATTCGGGCCAATCTGGATGAGGAAATTGAGTTAAAGCGCAACGTGGACCGTCTGCGGGAAAACTATGTAAAGAGCCTGCCGATTTTAAAGGAGCAGTTTCTGATGGATCTCATAAGCCGTCCAATGAAGGAAGACTTGGTGGACAGCCGCCTGGCAGAATACGGGATCTCTCTGGGAGGCGCCAAGAAGTGGATTGCTTTAGCTGTGGACATTGAGCGGGAAGAGGTACAGACGGGCGGAAAGCTGCCGCTTCATGAGGAAAAGGGGTTAATTCCCATTTCTGTCATGCAGATCATGGAGGGAAATTTAAAAAATTATTACCGTCATGTGCTGTTTTCCTTTTCCAGAAGCGAAGGAACGGAGATTGCCGGCATCGTGGCTATTGACGCGTCCAATACCCAGACCGGCCTTATTAACATTTTGGGCGACATCTGTAAAGAGATACGGAAGATCCTTCAGGTGCCTGTGACTGTGGGAATCGGCCACAGCTCCCTGACCCTTAAGAATATTTCCGTTTCCTTCCAGTCGGCAGTGGACGCGCTGGGATATAAGGCTATTGTGGGAAACGGCGGCACTATTTATATCAATGACGTGGAGCCTGTAAGCGGCGGAAAGCTTCTGCTTGAAGGAAAGGACGAATCAGAACTGATTATGGCCATAAAATTCGGTCCCGATGAAAAGATCAGAGAAGCCGTCGGGCACATTATGGAACGGATGAACGGGGCAAGGGTCCATATCAGACAGTATCAGGCCTATATGTTAAGCGTTTCCAACTGTGTGATTCAGCTGATTCAGCAGCACGACCTGGACATGGGACAGATTTTTGAAGCAGGCTCCGCAGGAGGGGACCCCTTTGCCGTTATCCCCCAGATTCTTAAAAAGGAGAATTTTGCCCAGTGGCTTCTGCCTCTGGCCATTCGAATTAACCGGGCCATGGACGAGGAAAGGGACCATGCGGCCAGGCAGACCATGGAACGGGCCAGGCAGTACATTATGGATAACTATCAGGATCCGAACCTTTCTGTGGAACAGATCTGCCGGTACCTGCACATGAGCCCCGCCTATTTTTCCACCATGTTTAAAAAGGCCACCGGACAGACTTATGTGGCATACTTGACGGATGTACGGCTTAATAAAGCTGTGGAGCTTTTAAATAAAACGGATGATAAAACTTATGTGATCGCTTCCAGAGTGGGATATCAGGAACAGAATTATTTCAGTTATGTGTTTAAAAAGAAATTCGGCGTTTCACCCACAAAATTCAGAGGAAATAAGTAAGGGAGCACAGGAGGAGCCATGCCTTTTAAAAAGCAGAAGGAATATCTGGAAAACACCAGTATCCGATACAGCATTTTTATCTATTTTACGGTGACTGCCTTTGCGGCCAGCATCTTTATCGGACTGTCCTTATATACCAGACTGTCCGGAATCATGTCGGCATCCATTCAGGAGGAGAATCAAATCGTGATTCAGCAGGTGAACCGGACCCTGGATTCCTATCTTCGAAGCATCATGAAGCTGTCAGATTCTCTGTACTATGGCGTTATAAAAAATGCCGATCTGTCGGAAAAATCGGTCAGCAGGGAAATGACGCTTCTGTATGACAATAATAAAGATAATATTGAAAAGATCGCGCTGTTTTCCAAAAATGGAGAGCTTTTGGAGGCGGTTCCGGCCGCCATGCTTAAGCCGAACGTGGATGCGGCCGGGGAAAAGTGGTTTATGACAGCCCTGGAGAGAACGGAAAACCAGCATTTTTCCATGCCCCATGTCCAGTACATTTTCGACAACAGTGAAAACCGCTATAACTGGGTGGTCTCCGTGTCCCGGGCAGTGGAGATTACCCAGGGCCCCTATACCGCCCAGGGGATCCTTCTGATTGATGTGCGCTATGACAGTCTGGAGCAGCTTTTTAACGGCATCAGCCTTGGAAACGGCGGATATGTTTATATGATCGGAAATGATGGGGAAATTATTTATCACCCGGACGGACAGCTCATTTATTCCGGTCAGGTCCGGGAAAATCACAAAGCGGCGGCCGGGTACAGGGATGGAAACCATGAAGAAGAATTTCTTGGGGAAAAGCGAATGATTACTGTAAAAACCGTCGGGTATACGGGATGGAAGATCATAGGGGTGACGCCCTACGGGGGAATTACCTTAAATGCCGTGAAAACAAGGCTTTTGGTGGTGTTCATCATTGCATTTGTAGTTTTTCTCCTTTCCATCACCAATTCCTTTATCTCGTCCAGAATCACAGACCCCATTAAGGAGCTGGAAAAATCCGTCAATGAGATCGAGGCGGGGAATCTGGATGCAAAGGTATATACCGGAGGTTCCTATGAAACCAGGCATCTGGGAACGTCCATTCAAAATATGGCCAGCCGCATAAAAAAGTTAATGGAAGACGTTGTGGCGGAACACGAATCAAAAAGAAAAAACGAGTTCGATGTTTTACAGTCCCAGATCAATCCCCACTTTCTCTACAATACGCTGGATATTATTGTGTGGATGATTGAAAATGAAAAACAGGCCGACGCTGTGAAGGCTGTGACGGCTTTGGCCAGATTTTTCCGCATCAGCTTAAGCAAGGGGAAGAGCATTATCACGGTGCGGGACGAGCTGGAGCATGTGAGAAATTATCTGACCATCCAGCACATGCGGTTTAAAAACAGGTTTTCCTATGAAATCGAAGCCGGAGAAGATGTGATGGAGTTTGCAAGCCTTAAATTAATCCTTCAGCCGCTGGTGGAAAACTCCATTTACCATGGTATGGAGTTTATGGACGGAGACGGGGAGATCCGCATTCGCGTCTTTAAAGACGGAGAGGACCTTTACATGAGCGTTTCTGACAATGGCCTTGGCATGACCGAAAAGCAGGTGCAAAAGATGCTTATGAACACGGATCATGTGCCGTCCAGGCGCGGTTCCGGCATCGGTGTCAGAAACGTGAATGAGCGGATTAAACTCTATTTTGGAAAGAATTATGGGCTGACCATTGAATCGGAGCTGGATGTGGGAACCTGTGTGACGGCTCATCTGCGGGCGGTCCCCTACGAAAAAATTTCGGAAGGAGGGATACGTGATGTCGAATAGGGAAAAGGTCTTATGGTGCATCGCGGCCGGCCTGCTGGTATTTTTGTTCCTGCTTTCTTCCACGGATTTGATTATAAAGGAGAAAAAAAGGGAGGTATATCCGATTTCGGTGATCGTGGAGGATGTCAACGACGAATATTATGTGAATTTTAAAAAGGGGATGGACAAGGCGGCGGAAAAGTACCAGGCCGACGTGAACTTTATTACTCTTTACAGGGCGGAGAATGAAGAGGAGCAGATGGAGATGGTGCAGCGGGAAATCAAGGACGGGGCCAGGGCCGTGGTTCTTGCTCCTGTTAACGAATCCGGCTCTATTATGCGGATCGATGAAATTTCCCCCAACTGCCCGGTGATTCTTCTCGGTTCTGCCCGGGTCAATGATTCTGTGGCTGCTTCCATATCCGTAAACGGATATGAAACAGGAAGGGAGCTGGCCGAACAGGCGGCAAAGGAGGAATCTTTGGACAATCCTGTCTGGATTTTTACGGAGGGGCTTTCCTATACGGGAAATACAGATCTGTATGATGGAATCCGTTCTGTTCTGGATGAAAAGGGATTTTCTTACCGGCTGGTGGAGCGGAAAAATGAAGATACTTACCGTCAGGCCATTGAGGAGACCGTGTACCCGGACGCCAGGCAGGCGGCAATTATTGCCATGGATGCAAAATCCCTGGATGAGGCTTCTGACATCATCGGCGGAAGCACCGTATATGCGGAGCACGTGACCGGGCTTTATGGGATTGGATGCAACACGGCCATATTAAGAAAAATGGACCGGGGTCTCATTAAGGGAATCATGGCTGTCAATGATTATGACGAGGGATATTTATGTATTCGCATGGCAGTGGAAGCCATACAGGGGATGTGGCTCAGGGAGCAGATGTTTATGGAGTCCTATTATATTACAGGGGAGGACTTAAGGGAGCGAAGGTATGAGAAGCTTCTGTATCCCATGGAATAAAAAAGTGTTTTGCTCTTCTGGATTCTTTGCCTGTGGTGGGCCGCGGCAGCGGTATCTTCCAGGGGCTTTCGCATGAAATAAAAACGGGAGGAACAAAAAAATGAAGGGAAAATGGTTTGGGGGAGGAGCGGCTGTGATTTTTGTGACAGCTGCCGTCCTGCTTTTTACCGGAATTGGAAACGGCAGCGCAAAAGAGGAGAAGAAGAATTCTATGCGGATTGGAGTGCTTTTGTATCGGGGAGATGATACCTTCATAGGAACCCTGAGACTTTCTCTGGAGGAGCGGGCAAAGGAATATGAGAAGGAGACGGGAATCAAGGTGACTTTGGATGTGATGGATGCCAAAGGGAGCCAGAATACCCAGAATAACCAGGTGGAGCGGCTCATCGGCCTGGAGTGCGACGTCCTCTGCGTCAATATGGTGGACCGGTCTGCGGCTTCCGGGGTGATTGACAAGGCCATGGCGGCGGATATCCCTATTGTGTTTTTTAACCGTGAGCCGGTGGAAGAGGATATGAACCGATGGGAAAAGCTGTATTATGTAGGGGCGGACGCCAAAGAATCAGCAGTGCTCCAAGGCCAGATTCTGGTGGATGCTTATAAGAGGAATCCGGAAAGCCTGGACCGCAACGGGGATAAAACAGTAAGATATGTGCTTTTGGAGGGAGAAAGCAGCCATCAGGATTCTTTGATCCGTACGGAGTGGTCTATCCAGACCTTAAAAGACGGTGGAGTTCCTTTAGAGAAGCTCACGGGAGGCATAGCCAACTGGGAGCGGAGCCAGGCGTCCGCGCTGATGGACCAGTGGCTTAGGGAGTATGGGGAACAAATTGAGCTGGTGATCTGCAACAATGACGACATGGCCTTAGGCGCCATTGACGCCATTGAGCGGAACGAATATCTGATTCAGACCATAAAAGTGGTGGGCATCGACGGGACTCCGGCGGGACAGGAGGCCTTAAAAGCCGGAAAGCTTTTCGGAACTGTGGAATCCGACCGGGGCCAGTATGCCGGAGCGATTTTTGACCTGGCGGCCGGACTTTCCATGGGTGAAAAAGTGGATGCCCCCAAATATTACTGGAGCTCCCAGAAGCCGTTAACCAACTGACGGGAAAGCCTGGAAAATCGTAACAATCAAAGAATTTTAATAATTTTGGATAAAAAAAACTATGGAAAAATGCACAAAAAGAAAGTATAATGAATTCGTCATTAAGGTAATTGTATCTAAATGGCAAATAATTATTTTTTTGAATGGGAGGATTCAAAACAATGAGATTAGCAAAGAAAGCAACAGCAATCGCTCTGGCATCCGTTATGGCCATGTCTTTAGCAGGATGCTCCAGCAAGCCGGCGGAATCATCTGCCGCAGCAACAGAGGCCGCTGCCACAGCCGCAGCAACAGAGGCCGCTACAACAGCAGCCGCCACAACAGCAGCCGCAGAGGCCGCTACAACAGCAGCCGCAGCTGCAGCAGGCTCTGCAGATGTAGCTGATAAGAAAGTCGGCATCAGCATCTACAAGTTTGATGATAACTTCATGACTCTGTACAGAACAGAGCTGGTTCGTTACTTAACCGAAGACCTTGGCTTTAAGGCTGAGAACGTAGTTGTTCAGGATGGTAAGGGCGATCAGGCAGAGCAGACCAACCAGATTCAGAACTTCATTACTCAGAAATATGACGTTCTTATCTTAAACCTTGTACAGGCTTCCTCTGCTCCGGAAATCACAGACATGTGTAACGAAGCAGGAATTCCGGTTGTTTACATCAACCGTGAGCCGGATCCTGACGAAGAAGCAAGATGGACTTCCGAGGGTATCGCCGCCACTTATGTTGGCTGCGACGCAAGACAGTCCGGTACTTATCAGGGCGAAGAAATCCTTGAGACATCCACAAAGGGCGACATCAACGGAGACGGAAAGGTTTCCTACATCATGATTCAGGGAGATCCGGAGAATGTAGACGCTCAGTACAGAACAGAGTTCTCTGTTAAGGCTCTTACAGACGCCGGCATGGAAGTAGAAGAGCTGCTGTTACAGCGCGGCGACTGGGATCAGGCTAAGGCTCAGCAGATTGCTCAGGATGCTTTAAACCAGTACGGCGATAAGATCGAAGTTATCTTCTGCAACAACGATGCCATGGCTCTCGGCGCTTTACAGTCTATCGAAGCAGCAGGTCGTACCGTGAACGAGGATATCTACCTTGTAGGCGTTGACGCTCTGACAGAGGCTGTACAGAACGTTATCGACGGCAAGCAGACTGGTACTGTATTCAATGATCACTTTGCACAGGCTCAGACTGCAGGCGATATCGCTGCCAAGTTCCTTGCAGGCGAGTCCGTTGAGGCTGTAAACATGGTTGACTACTCCAAAGTTACACAGGAGAACGCTCAGCAGATTTTGGATCAGTTAAAGTAATTTTAAACTGTAACTAATTGAAACCGGGTGTGTTCCACTGACACACCCGGTTTTATAAATGAAACAGTTCAGCCTTGCATCTTCTTGCCCGCGTGCTGCGGACAAGAAGCGCGTTGCGTCCGTTTTATGAAGATTCAGAGTATCTTCCCAAGGCTGAACGGTTGATTCTAAATTGCACAAGCCGCCCAAATTTTTGGGGGGAATACAGCTGAAAGGAGTTTTGGGATGGCAGAGCAGTACAGACTCGAAATGAAGGGGATAAAAAAGACCTTCCCGGGCGTTAAGGCATTGGATGGCGTAAATTTGCGTGTGCGCCCCGGCACCGTTCATGCACTGATGGGGGAAAACGGCGCCGGTAAGTCTACATTGATGAAATGCCTGTTCGGTATCTACAAAATGGATGAAGGCGAGGTCTTCATCGACGGCGTGAAAACGGAGATTGCAAACCCCGACGACGCCCTTCACAAAGGACTTGCCATGGTGCATCAGGAGCTTCAGCCGATTCCGGCCCGTTCCATTGCGGAAAATATGTACCTTGGAAGATATCCGTTAAAGAAAGTTGGCCCGATTAAGGTTGTGGATCACGCAGCCATGAACAGCGAAGCTGAAAAATGGTTAAAGGACGTCAAGATGAACTTTGACCCCAAGGCCCAGCTGGGAACTTTATCTATTGGACAGATGCAGTCAGTGGAAATTGCCAAGGCCGTCAGCCAGAGCGCCAATCTGGTAATTCTCGACGAGCCTACCTCTTCTCTGACTGATAATGAGGTAGAAGCGCTGTTCCGTATTATTCGGGATTTAAGATCCAGAGGCGTTTCTATGATATATATCAGCCATAAAATGGCTGAGATCCGTCAGATTTCCGATGATATTACCATCATGCGTGACGGTACTTATGTGGGAACCTGGAAGATGGAAGATATTTCCGACGATGAGATCGTAAGACAGATGGTAGGCCGTGAGCTTACCAATGTGTACCCGCCCAAGGATGATTACCGCACAGACGAAACCGTACTGAAGGTAAGCCACCTGTCCAGTATCCATTCCAATTCCTTCCAGGACTGTTCCTTCGAGTTAAAGCGAGGTGAGATCCTTGGATTCGGCGGATTGGTGGGTGCACAGAGAACAGAGCTTATGGAAGCGATTTTTGGCATGCGTCATGTGGCAAGCGGCGAAGTGGAGGTCCTTGGAAAGAAAGCGAACATCAAAAGACCACAGGATGCCATTGCAAGCTCCGTCGGTATGATTACCGAGGACAGGCGCGGAAATGGTATTTTCAGCTGCTTAAGCATTGAAGACAATACCGCCATGGCTTCTTATAAGAATTACACCCATATGGGTAAAATCAACAAGGGCGAGGTTGACAAGGTAGTTAAAGAAAGTATTGCCAAATTGAAAATCAAGACCCCCAGCGGAAAGACTCTGATTCAGTCTTTGTCTGGTGGTAACCAGCAGAAGGTAATTATCGCAAGATGGCTTGCCAACAATCCTGATATTTTAATTATGGATGAGCCGACACGAGGTATCGACGTGGGCGCCAAATATGAGATTTATCAGATTATGATCGATCTGATAAAACAGGGAAAATCCATCATTATGATTTCTTCTGAGATGCCGGAGTTAATCGGCATGTCCAACCGGATCATTGTAATGTGCAACGGCCGCATTACCGGCGAGGTGGAAGGCGAGGATGCAACTCAGGAGAAGATTATGGCCTTTGCCACAAAGTTTGATTTGAGCGGTTCATCAAAGTAAAAAGCCACATGAGGAGGTTAAGTCATGAAAGCGAAAAATTTTAATGTAAAAGATTTCCTTATTAATAATGGAATCATCGTTGTTCTTGTGTTACTGGCTATTTATACAGGTATCATGCAGCCCACGTTCTTTTCCCGCGGAAACCTGATTAACGTAGCGTTAAACGTTGCCCCGCGTTTCATCATCGCCTGCGGCGTTTCCGGATGTCTGATTACAAAAGGTACAGACCTATCCGCAGGGCGTATGGTAGGTCTCGCGGCCTGCCTGGCCGGCACCCTGCTGCAGAAGCCGGATTACAGCGGCAAGTTTTATGAAGGACTTCCGGATTTCGGCGGAATGTGGTGGTTATGGGTAATCGCAGTTCTTCTTATCTGTGTTGCCGTATGCTGCTTATTCGGTTTTATCAACGGTATTGTAATTTCTTATTTAAACGTTCCGGCATTCATCGGCACCCTTGGCATGCAGCTTATCGTTTACGGCGTTTGCCTTGTTTACACAAATGCCACTCCCATCGGCGGCTACCACAGCGCATATACCATCGTTGCAAAGGGTAAATTATTTGGTCTGATCCCGTATCTGTTCTTAATTGCCATCGCTGTGGGTCTTTTGATGTGGTTCATCTACAACATGACTCCCCACGGAAAATACATGTATGCCATCGGCGGCAACGAGCAGTCCGCTGAGGTTTCCGGCGTAAATACGAAGAAAACAAAGATTATCATTTATATGACAGCCGCGGCTCTTTACGCCCTGGGCGGATTCTTAGTAGGCGCCAAGTCCGGCGGTTCTTCTGTAAACATGGGCCAGGGCTGGGAGCTTGAGGCGATCGCAGCCTGTACCATCGGCGGCGTATCTGTTAACGGCGGTATTGGACGTGTTTCCGGCGTATTGATCGGCGTTCTGGTATTCGAGATCTTAAAGACTTGTCTGCAGTATCTGGGCGTTGACACCAACTACCAGTACATTGCACAGGGTATCGTTATTGTAGTCGCCATTGCACTTGATATCAGAAAGTACATTGCAAAGAAGTAAAGATCCGCGTAACAGTTCAGAGATTATCAGAATGATTGCCGATCTGCATTGACAGAGCATAGGAGTAAGCGAATGTCAGAGGAAAAGACCCTGGAAGAGCTCCGGGAGGAAAACCGGAAGCTTAAAGAGGAAAACGAGCAGTTAAATAAATCTATAAAAGAGCGGATGTACGATAAAATTAATGTGTCTGTCCGCACCATGGATATTTTTATCGGCTGCATGTGCGTCCTGTTTGTGGTGGTTGTGGTTCTGGGAATGTTAAAGTAAATATAAGGGGCTGTCGCAAAACAACAGATTCCTATCATATATGTTTTCCATATTTTCGGATATTGGACACATATTGTAGAGTTACTGATTTTTGCGACGGCTCCTGTTTGTTTTTATGATTTTTTTGAATTGCCGGCATGAAGGAGTGACCAAAATGATTAAGAGCGAAAGAGTTTCCGAATCGGTGCGGCTGGGAATGATTCTGGCTTTGACCGGGGGATTCATGGACGCGTATTCGTATCTGGTGCGGGGCGGCGCGTTTGCCAACGCGGAGACAGGAAATATTGTATTGATGGGAATTCATATGGCGAAAGGAAACTGGGGACGCGTGCTTTATTATCTGGTTCCGGTGGTCTCCTTTGCGCTGGGAGTTTATGTGGCGGAGTATATAAGGAAACAGGTGGGGGACAACCCGAAGGTTCATTGGAAGGAAGGAATTTTATGGGCGGAGATGGTTTTAATTTTTATTGCGGGGTGGATTCCTCAGCAGCATAATGCATTGGTAAATGCCATGATCGCTTTTATCTGCGCCATGCAGGTGGAGGCGTTCCGGAAGATCCATGGAATGGCCTTTGCCACAACCATGTGTACGGGAAATTTAAGAAGCGGAACGGAACTTCTTTCCGTCAGTCAGTTTGAGCATGACCCGAAAAAGAGGAGAGCGGGACTTCATTACTTTTTAATTGACGGTGTTTTTGCAGGAGGGGCGGCTGTGGGAGCCGTGGTCTGTAAATTGTTTGCGGAAAAGTCCATATGGCTTTGTATTGCCGCCCTGTTTGGCGCCCAGTTATTTATCATGCATCAGAAAAAAAACGCAGAAGTGTAGCGGCTTCTGCGTTTTTTATAGGAAAAACCTCGTTACGTTAATATACAAAAGTAAGCTTATTGGGGAATTTTCCTGGAGAACAGATAGAATCCCGGATTTCTGTTTCCTGTTTCCATTTCCAGAAGATCGGGAGTGCAGTAGGCAAAGGGGGCGTCCACGCGGACTTTTCCCCTGCGCTCCGGCTCGTCAAATTTATCGTCCTTTAAGGACGGATCTAAAATGCATATTGTGTCTTTCGAGGCGGAAAGGAGAAGAATATAATGGCCGCCATGGGAAAATACGCCGGTATAGCCTTCCCGGTCTCCGCCCACATTGGCGATGACGCTGCCGCCGTCCTGCAGGTGCTTCATAGCCTTTTTTATGCTGTTTGTGGTCTGGAATTCCAGATCATAAAGTCCGGCCACAACGGGCCCCATAATCTTTAAGTCGGTGCCCGGGGTTAAGTTGGCCTTATTTTTTATGGACAGGGAAATCAGACGCTTTAAGGAAATGGATTTGTTGGTGAGCTGGTCAACCATCATGGCCAGACAGCACAGGCCGCACCCGGCTTCCTTGATAAAAAGATGCACGAATTTGCTGTCCGGGTTGCTTACGTCGGTGGGATAGGGGAGCGTGGGATAGTCAAGCTGGTTTAAATACTTCATTTTAATACCTCCTTGTATAAAATTCCTCTCTGCAGGGTTCTCCGCCTGCGGCGGGCCGCGGCAGCGACATTTTCCTTTCCGTCACAGTGCGGTCCTAAGCACGAAGTGCTATTTGTTTCATGAGAAAGTCCCTCTTCCGTTTCACTTTTTGTATTAACGCAACAAGGGCTGTCTGACATTTTTTGTGCGCTCACCAAGCTGAACATGTGTTACTATATTCATTATGGGGAAAAAACACATAAATGTCAAATGGTTTTGTAAATGGATAAAGCAGGAGGGAAATGTCCATACTGATAAGAGAAAAATATTGTGCAAATGAGGTAACGGATATGAAAAATAACTTTTTTGGCGTATTGCAGCGGGTGGGGCGGTCCTTTATGCTGCCCATCGCAATTCTCCCGGTTGCCGGACTTTTATTGGGAATCGGGGGCTCCTTTTCCAACACGACCATGCTTTCCGCCTATGGGCTCATGGGACTCATGGGACCAGGTACCGTTCCCAACATGATTTTTACAGTTATGAGCCAGGCAGGCGATATTGTCTTTGCAAACCTGCCGATTCTTTTTGCCATGGGCGTGGCCATCGGCATGGCGAAAAAGGAAAAGGAGGTAGCGGCGCTGGCGGCAGCCATTGCTTTTTTCATCATGCATGCGGCAATAAGCGCCATGATTTCCATTCACGGCGGCATGGAGGCGCTTCCCGCAGGCGCAGGCGCCCTGGTGGTGGGAATCCCCTCTCTCCAGATGGGCGTGTTCGGCGGAATCCTGGTGGGACTGGGTGTGGCCTGGCTTCATAACAGGTTTTACCGGATTGAACTGCCTCAGGTATTGTCTTTTTTCGGAGGCACCCGGTTTGTGCCGATCATCAGCGCTCTGGTTTATGTGGTTGTAGGAATACTTATGTATTTTATCTGGCCTCCCATTCAGACGGCGATTTCTCATGTGGGAAGCTTCGTGCTGAAATCCGGGTATGCGGGCACCTGGTTTTATGGCCTTATGGAGCGGGCGCTGATTCCCTTTGGCCTCCACCATGTATTCTATATTCCGTTCTGGCAGACGGCTGTGGGTGGAACCATGGAGGTGGGCGGCCGCATGGTGGAAGGAGCGCAGAATATTTTCTTTGCCCAGCTTGCAGACCCGGGGGTCTCACGTTTTGCCGTTTCCGCCACCCGGTTCATGTCAGGAAAGTTTCCGCTGATGATTTTCGGGCTTCCCGGGGCGGCGCTTGCCATGTACCGGACGGCGCTGCCGGAAAAGAGAAAGGCAGTGTCGGGGCTTCTTCTGTCCGCAGCGCTGACTTCCATGCTTACGGGAATTACGGAACCGCTGGAATTTACCTTTCTGTTTGTGGCGCCGCTTCTCTATGGGATTCACTGTGTGATGGCGGGCGCCGCCTATATGCTTATGCATATGCTTCAGGTGGGCGTGGGCATGACCTTCTCCGGGGGACTTATCGACCTGTTTTTATTTGGGATTCTTCAGGGAAATGAAAAAACAGGATGGGTCTGGATTGTGGTTGTGGGTCTTGTGTATTTTCTGGTATATTACGGCCTTTTCACATTCTTAATAAAAAAATTAGATTTTAAGACTCCCGGACGCGAGGAAGGTCAGGAGGTGAAGCTGTACACGAGAAAGGATGTGGAAGAGAAAAATGGGAAAGCGCGAAACAGCGGCGAACCGAAGAGGGGAGCGGCGGGAACTGACGCGCCCAGATCGGAAGAGCACACGTCTGAACTCCAGTCACCTGAAGCTATCTCGT
>CAJUDN010000036.1:2931-30296 GCA_910585355.1 uncultured Lachnospiraceae bacterium | reverse complement strand
TCTCCCAGTTTTGGCAGTTCGGCAGCAGTCAGAATACGCTTTGTTTCTTTGTTTGGTATGCTTTCCTCAATACTGATAGCGTCTTTATAAGACAACCAATTTTTCATTAAGAAAATGCCGCTCGGAGGGCTTATTTTGCCGCCCAACATGGCTTGTTCAATAAATGCCCCTATAAATGCTTTTGCCGATTGTATCAACTCTTGACACTTTTCACTGCATCCTGTTCCGTTATTCCAGTTAAAAAGCGTTGTCCTGCTAATATGCAACGCCATACAAAGAGATTCAATGCCTGGACGAATGCTTGATTGCTGACAGAATGAAAAATATTCATCAATCCGCTGTTGGATTTCCTCGTCCGTTTCCGGCTTCCCCCTGTCATGTAATTGCTTTAATGATGTTACAAGTTCCTGTACCGTTGACGGCTCCATATCGTCAATCTGCCCCTGTGGATAGTTGTTTTTTGCCATTTTCTCTACCTCTTTTCTGCTGATTTTCAGCTAAATTTATATTTTCCTTTTTATGATGTTAAGATTGTGCGTGGTACTTGGTTTTTCATGCCCTCTTGCGGTTATAATAGGCGTGTATCTTCTTATGACACGAACCGCAAAGAGTACAAAGGTCTGTCAGCACGTTTTCATTGCCTAATCTGGCATAAGTGATATGATGCACCTGTACGCTCCTAATCCTGCTTATTGGTCTGCCACACATCACGCAACCGCCATCTATGGCTATACGTTCCTGTTTCTTGGCTTCCCATTCATCACTACGCATATAATCCTTATACTGCTGTGTCTGCATTTTTCATCATCTCCTTATAAATCCGTTCCAGTTCATCAATGACCGCCAATAATAACGCAATCGCAAATTTATGGTTATCATACTTCTTTGCTATCTGTCCGCTTTCATTAACTACCGCTTCCCAGTACGCATCATCTGTCTGTACCTTTGAATATTTTTTGTGAAAATTCCACACATCTTTATACAAATTCCAATAATCCATTATGCACCTGCTTTCTGAAATACCGTTACAAAAACCGTAAAATTATTTACATTCATTTTGCACACTTCAATCTATAAAGTGCTTGAAACCCTTGATTTTGCTAGGTTTTGATAGGACTGTGTAAAAATGTGCATTTCAGATGTAATGTTTTGAAAGTAAGCCCTTATAGGGAATTTACATCTATTTTGCACAAATTTACACATTCCCGTTTTTGTCAGTCGAAAGGTAACGGTTCCTGCCCATCATATTTAATAAAATCTGTTTCCACCGTATAGCCCTTTACGATATTTCTTACTGTCTTTCCCTCCACCGTTCCACTGTTCATAAATAATCCTTTTGCTTTAAGTTCCGCAAAGAAATTACCTTTGTTTTCGCAACCGTAACCGTTATCATCACACCACTTTGTATAGGCTTCATAAACATCTTTTGCCTTGCTGTTCCTGCCAGTCTTAGCCAGACATTCATTGATGAAATTGCCTACCTTGTCGCTGTCCGTCCTGTAAGTGTCTGTAGCGGTCTGCACTGCTGCCGGAGGCTTCAATCCCTCTTTGCGGTATAGCCGTAATCCCTCAATGCACCAATTCAAGATGCCGGACATTTCGCTTTTATCCCTCAATCGGTTCTTTAGGTTTTTGTCCTGCTCCTGCGGCTCAAAGTGTCGGTCAAAGCTGACAACATTTATTCTGCCGGAACTGAAAACCGTATCATCTGTAATCGTTGGTAAAAAATTCGTATTTATCACAAGTTTAAATTTTGGAATAAATGTTGTTTCTCTCTGATACAGATGCCTTGCTGTAATGCTGTCCCTGCCTAACAGTGATTTTAATAAGGCTGTGTCAAATAACATCCGTTTTGGCGGCTCACTGGCATTACAGAACCTACATCCTGCCAATCGTGCTATATCTCCGCTTGCCTGTCGGCTGTCAAGATTTTGTCTTACTGCTAGGCTCTCCGGCTTCATTGTTACCGCATAATCGCCTAACAGATGTATCAGTGTTTCGCAAAAAGTAGATTTTCCGTTTCGTGTGGTACTTCCATAGAGGATAAAACAAGTTTCCTGCTCTGTGTTCCCTGTCAACGAAAGTCCTGCTATCTTTTGGAGATACGATATTTTCTCCTTATCGTCCTGCATGATTTCTAATAGAAATTTCTTCCATTTTCTGCAATCGGCAGCGGGATCATATTCAGCATTGCATATCTTTGAAAGAAGCATATCGGGGCTGTGGCTCAAAAATACAGGCTCATTCCCGGATAAATCCAGTGTACCGTTCTGCAAATTCAAAAGATAATCATTCACATCTAACTGCTCATTACTGAAGAAATACACATCTTTGCTATCCTGTAGCATATTGTTTCGGTTTCTGATGTTACACAATGCCGCTACAGCTTTTAGGTACTTGCCCTCTGTATCAACATTTACTGCATATCTCACAAGTGCATCTGACAGAACCTTTGCTGATGCCCTCGCACTCAATCCCTCAATATCATCAACCCACCGTTTACCGTCATACCGCATAAAATCTTTTCTGGATGGGTTATATCTGTGCTTGTCCTTAAAAACGTCTGCAAATAGCCGCCCAAAGCCCTTATCTGATGTTTCATACCGCTCTGCGTGTAAATCCTTTAATATCTGTTCTAAGCGGCTGTCCTGCTGCCCCTGTGCCTTTATAGGGGTACTGTGAACCGCCGTACACTCCCTTACGGTTTCTTTAACGGTACTCTGCTCCTGCTGTAGCATCTGCTCAAACTCCTGCTTGCTGTGTCCGACATTGAAATAATCCGTTATATCCGCTTTAGGCGTGTCTGGCATAGGTACAATGATTTTGCTACTCTTTGCAACCGTTTTAATGTCGTTCTGGATAGTTTCAGCAACACGCTTTCCGGCTTCGTCATTATCTGCAAGAATATAAACATCTGCCCCCTGCACCAATGTGGCAAAATCTGATTGCCAATCTGAACAGCCGCCATAAGTCCATGTAGTGTAGCCTCGTTTTGTAAGCGTATCAACGTCTTTTTCGCCCTCTGGTATGAATATGGGCTTACCCTCTGCAACCGCCTTTTTTATGGCTTGTAAGCTTCCATAAATGGCTTTATAACTCTTTCTTCCTACATCATGCCCCAAACCGTATGTAAAACGGTCATTCTGCAATTTTCCATAAATGATTTTCTTGCCCTCGCATCGAATTTTTGTAAAAGCATAAGCACCGTTAATAGAAACGTAATCGTAAACTGCTTCAATCCGGCGTTTCTCCCTCGCTTCAACATAGGCTTTCCAGTTTGGGCTTCTCGGCTCTACATCATAAAAGGTATCTTTCTTTTCAAGCCCTGCTGCATTTAGTACACCATCAACGGTACATCCCGCATGGCAGTAGAACAAAGTACATTTTCTTCCTTTTGTGATTGTCAATGAAGCGTGTTTGTCATCATGCGCCGGGCATTGGCATTGTGTTTTATCTCCATAACGCTTTTTTATCTTAAAGTGTCGCAAATTATTTTCATAAACCTCATTAGCGGTCATGCGTTCCACCGCCCCTCTAAAATCCCCCGGATATGCTCGGCCTGTTCGTCAAGGGCATCCGTTTCTTTTTGTGCATAGTGGTAGAAATACTCATTCTCGCCATGTTCTGTCTGCAAATGCTCATATACCTCACGTTTTTTCATTAACGCCCTTTGTTGCTTTTTCAATCGGTATCTTTTCAGAATATTCATTTAGATACCTCGCTTTCTGCAATCTTTATGCCTGTTTCCTGCATGAATTTATCTGCATAAATGATATATGTTTTTCGTTTGCTACCTCTTTTACGGAAACTCATTCCCCATGAAACAAGTTTATTGTCCAAAAGATAACGAATTGTTTGAGCATCCCGGTGTAAAGCTACCGCCACTTGTGCGACAGTTAAAACAGAAGTATCTTTCATAATGCCACCACCTATTCTGCCGCTAATTCGTCAATGATTTTCTTAATCTCTATTTTTTTATCTTCTGTAAGTTCATGTCTTAAAAGCCTTGAGAAATTGCTATCCTGTAAATTTAACTTTTCTGCAATTTGCCACAATCTGACATCTTTAATACGTGCATAATCTCTAATGTCTTTGTTCCGCATATTTTTACCTCATTTCTTTTTTTCTTGTTGACATTCCTTGCAAGATAATGTATATTCTAATTGATAACAATATTATTTTTATTATCTGATTAAATCATAACATAGCATTTCAGCAAGAACAAGTGTTTTATCGGATAATATGTAATTTGATAATTTTTTAAAATTGATTATCAAATAAAATTATGGAGGTGCAGTATGGCATATAATGCAGATATGTTAAAAAAGCAGTATCAAAAAAAATGTGAAAAGCAACGCATAGAAAATCTTTTAAGATTACGTATAGAAATAGCAGGACTATCAGCAACCGAATTTTGCAAACAAACTGGACTACAGAAGCCAAATTTATCATCCATAGAAAAAGGCGATAGAGATTTATCTTTGTTCATTATTCAAACATACAAAACCTATTTTTTAGAAAATCATAATTTAAATATATCTACTGATTTCTTATTAGGTTATACAAGTGTTATGGAAAATGAAAAATTGAGTGTTAGTGACGAATTAGGATTGAGCGGAAAATCAATAGAAGTATTAAAGAGTTGGAAACATTACAAGGATAACCCTAAAAAGCTAATTGTTTCTTATGGTGTATCAGACCTCGATACATTAAACCTTTTACTTGAAGATTATTATGATTTACAAGAAAAACACCGTAAAAATGGGAATTATGCTAATTTTTCAATATTCCATTATATAGGAACTTACATTTTTTCTGAACACTTTAAAAAATGCCCTACTAACCTTATTCGATACAGGCAAAAATCTAATAACCCTGAAATAGGCGATTCATTAGATTTCTTAAATACAAACGATAAGATTACCATTAATGGAGAAACTGCAACAATAGTTAATACTTATGATAAAAGTAATAACAAAGCTGATTCTGATGGTATGACTTTTTATAATGTTGGTAATGAAGAAGAAGTTTATCAAGTATCTTTTCGGGATATGCTTAAAGCCTATGCAAAAGGAAATATCGAAACAGTTATTGATAGAATTAAGGAACGTATAAAAGAAAGGAAGTGATTAAATGGCTCTCATTAAATGCCCGGAATGCGGTAAAGATATTTCAGAATATGCCATTCAATGCGGTTATTGCTTTTATCCGTTAAAAGAAAAATCCGTTGATGCTGCTGCACCCACCCCAAGAACATCACGTATACGGAACGGTAAACCCTCCAGAAACGGTAATGGCACAGGCTCTATCAACACGTTAAAGGTAACTTACGGAAACCTTTTAGAGTAACGGTCACTGTCGGTTGGAAATATGACACTGAAAAAGGAAGAGTAAAGCAGATTAGAAAAAATATAGGATATTTTGAAACAAGGGCAGATGCACAAATAGCACTTGCCAACTACATACAAAATCCCTATAACATTGATGCAAGCAAGATAACATTTGCAGAAATATATGAGAAGTGGAGTACAGAACATTTTCCCAATATCTCACAAAGTAATATACATGGGTATAATGCCGCCTATAAACTCTGTACCGATATACAACATATGGTATTTGCTGATATAAGACTTTCCCATTTGCAAGGCATAGTTGATGATTGTGGCAAGAATTACCCCACACTTCGTAAATTAAAAGTCCTGTTTAATGTTATGTACGGCTATGCAATGAAAAATGATGTCTGCTCTAAAGATTATTCAGAGTTTGTTGATATTGGAAAATACAAAGACCGCAATCCAAACAAAAACGAACATACCACTTTTAGCAAGGAAGAAATAGAAAAGCTATGGAATGTCGTAAACCATGATGAATATATACAAATTCCGCTTGTACTTATCTACACTGGATTGCGTGTAGGGGAATTATGGAATTTAAAAACAGAAGATGTCCATTTATCAGACAGGTACTTTGAAGTAACAAAGTCAAAAACGGATGCAGGTATCAGAACTGTGCCGATTGCTGAAAAGATTGCTCCATTCTTTGAGCATTGGCTATCTAAAAATACTGAATATGCTTTTACCAACAGACAAGGAGGTCAATTTAAAGACAGAAATTTTCGTGATAGTTATTGGCAGCCTACAATGGATTTACTGAATTTTGAACATAAACCCCATGATACCCGGCACACCTGTATTTCTCTTTTAACGGAAAATGAGGTTGATGATAAAATCATTAGGAAAATAGTAGGTCATGCAGGAAAGACCGTTACAGAAACCGTCTACACGCATCTTGAAATAGATTTGCTGATAGAAGCCATAAATAAAATCTAGGAAAGGAGCTGATGCAGATTGATTGTAGCAATTAAAAAGGCTCTACAGTACCGCAAATACCATAGAGCCGCTACCCCACAATAATCACTCGACAAAGCAAATTAAAGGGAGTATGTTCATTGTAGCATACTTCCCAACCAAAAGAAAGGAAGATTTTACAATGAAGAAAATTAAGAACATGACCGCCGCCGAAGCAAAGGAAGCCTTTATCAAATGGGAAGCAAAGCATCCCCGGCATGATGATTTTGATTTTAATTCCGCACAGATTGGAAATTACAAAGAACTTTTCAGGCTGGCAGACAGAGAAAGCATTATTGATTTGATTTATGACCTTTTCAATTATGGCTTTATGGCAGGATATAAGCAGGCAGAAGCCGAACTGAAAGTGAAGATCGATAAGCGTATGTATAGCGATATGCACCGCCGCCTTTTGGAGTTAGTCTATTATCTGCCTTTTGGGTATCATGCAGAGTATTTCTATTACATTATGGTTTATTCCTTTGAAGAAGGTATGCTTGAAGCGTTTTATCCTAAAAGAATAGCAACGCCAGCTCTTGAAATCCGGGCAAAGAGCAAGGAAAAAGAAGCAAGGGAAAAGGCAGAGCGTGAGGAAAGAAAAAGGGTAGTAGATGAAGCCTTGAAGCAGTACGAACAGCAGAAAGGCGGTGAATCTGCATGATAGTACACAAAGGACTTTTGAGCAAGGAAGCCGCCGAGGAAATTTTTAATATTGAATCGGTATATTTTGACCGTGGAAACGTAATACCATGTTACCGAGTAGCGGAAATGTTTGGGGATTGGATAAAGGAATATGCAAGAACAAGATTAAAGGATGGCAATGATTGTAATGCATGGGGCGATTGCCACGAAAGACCTATGATTTATTATCTTAGTAAATCCGGCTTTATGAAAGTAGTGGCAGAAAGAAATTATTTGCTTATGGCCAATGAAATCAAAGAAAAGGGCATAAGCGGAGAATTAGTTGAATAGAATAACCGTTACATAAAACCGTACCAAGGGTGTCTGTAAAATGCAGATGCCCTTTATTCATTCCAAGAAAAAACCGCTACCCTCCTACTTGGGGTAACGGTCTTTGTAAATGCACTTATGCAGGAATTAAACAATCTTGATGTTAATATGCTATCTTGGCTTTTTCATACTCGCCTTTGATAAATTCCTCAACATCCTCTAATGTCCAGAGATGGTCATAATTCGCATCATAACATCCCCAAACAAGAAAACCTGTACTCAAATCTTCAACAATATATCCTGTATATGCCGCACCGTTGCAATCTCTTACAACTGCACCATTATACAAATAGTGCTGAAAACCTTTACTTACTTTGTAACCTGCTTCATAGGCTTTATTTCTGATTGTCCTTAAAGAATACCCTGCCATATTACATACCTCCGTTAATCTGAAAATTTACAGTTTCAGTAGGATAGTAATGTAATGCAATAAAATATACTGTAGTGTTCTGTTTTATTCTCTCCTGCTTGTGCCTTGTACCGATATTATAAACTTTCATAGGTCAAATTGCAAATACTTTCTGTCTGTTACCGCTTATGCGTTTTCCCGATAATCCGTCTTACCTCTGATGTTTTCATGCAATGTATATTCCTGCTGCCTGTCACATCATTTACATAGCCCTTTTTCAGATAGATAAAATAGCCCTCGTCTTTGGTATAGGACAAATCCTCTATCATTTCATAATATTTTCTTGGCACTTGCCACTTTTCAAGCATACGCTCCTGTTCCGCATTAAAACCCTGCTTCTTTTCTGCCATCCTGCTTGTACCGTCCGCAAGGTCATTACAGACAAGCATATAGAGATATTCATTGACGCTTGCCCCTATTTCAGAACATATTTTCTTTATCCTGTCCTTTTCACCTTTTGGTATGACAAGGTTTATCCTGTCGTAATGCTCTTTAATATGCCGGTTCTTATACGCTGTTCTATCCATGAAAACACCGCCTTTTTTCTGATAACCGCATTATACAAAAGTCTTACGCAAGACACAACACAGAAACTATATATAAATGATGCTGTACTGGTGTTGTAGTGGTGCTATATGGTAAAATTTAGGGCATTTTATAAAAATTATTGAACACTTAGAAAATAAAGAAAACCCCCGGAAATACTGGACTTCCGAGAGTTTTTAAGGCTTTTTGAAATTGTAGTAAAATTATCTCTTGCTGAACTGCGGAGCGCGACGAGCCGCCTTGAGGCCGTACTTCTTTCTTTCTTTCATACGCGGATCTCTTGTTAAAAATCCCGCTTTCTTCAATATCGGACGATATTCAGCATCTGCATGAAGCAGGGCTCTGGCGATACCATGTCTGATTGCTCCGGCCTGACCGGAGAATCCGCCGCCGCGTACGTTTACAATAACGTCAAACTTGTCTGCTGTCTCAGTAGCAACGAGAGGCTGACGAACGATAAGCTTTAAGGTTTCAAGCCCAAGATACTCGTCAATAGTTCTCTTATTGATGGTGATATTTCCTGTACCCGGGATAAGATACACTCTAGCGATGGATTTCTTTCTTCTTCCAGTTCCATAGAATTTTACGTTAGCCATTATGATTTCCTCCTTTCAGACCTCGATTAAAATTTGATTTCTAAAGCTTCCGGCTTCTGAGCTGCCTGCTCATGGTCAGCGCCTGCATATACATGAAGCTTTTTAATCATGCTTCTACCTAACGGTCCCTTGGGAAGCATACCCTTAACTGCTAACTCCACTACCTTCTCCGGCTTTTTCTCCATCATCTCTCTTAATGTGGTCTCTCTCATTCCGCCTACATAATCGGAGTGGCTGTAATAAATCTTCTGATCTAACTTCTTACCTGTTACCTTTACTTTGGAAGCGTTTACCACAATAACATAGTCACCGCAATCCATATGAGGAGTATAGATCGGTTTATTCTTTCCTCTTAAAACCTTAGCTACTTCAGATGCTAAACGACCCAATGTATATCCCGTAGCGTCAACTACATACCATTTTCTTTCAATTGTTGCCGGACTAGCCATAAAGCTCTTCATGGGTTGACCTCCTGTTTGTACTTAACTAATCATTGTTCCTATATCGAAAAATACTGCTTCCGGGGCTTTGGCGACAGTATTTTTTACCGATGTCACAGTTATACATTATATTATACTATGTCGGGTGTGTCAACTGTTTTTTCTCCAAAAATATGCATTTTTTCCCGTAGATACAAGATTTTTAGCTCTATATGGCACGCTCCCGCCAAACCGGAAACGCAATGAAAACAGCCATGACATCAGTCCGATTTTTTCATACGCCTTCCTTTTGGCCATCAGCGGAACGGAACCGTTTCTTTTTTCAAATCCACAAGGAATTCATCTCCGTTCACCACCACACGGTAGGTTCCCTGGTCGGCCCAGCCGGTCTTATCCTCATTTACAGCAGCGGCGAGAGCCACTGCCTGTAACTCGGATGCGGGAGCCGGCTGGGACTCCAGAGAAGCTTTCAAGGCCCGGAATTTTGCTTTCTCCCGGCAGAAAAGGTCCTGGGCCTCCTCGATGTCCACTTTCGCGAAATGGACCTTAAACCCTGGCATACACTGGGCCAGCTTCGGGAGATCCACAGAAATTACATTGGCAATCTTTGTATATCCGCCCGTGGTCTGATGGTCCGCCATCATAACAATCGGGTTCCCATGGGACGGCACCTGAACCGCGCCGAAGCTGATTCCATCCGTAATAATATCACCGCCGTCTTTATGTTCTATCACTTCTCCCTGCATTCTACAGCCCATACGGTCATATTCATTGGAGACCGTATACGTGCTGCCAAGGAATGTGGCAATGCCTTTCTCCGTGAAAGCGTCATCCTGAGGTCCCATGAGCACACGAAGGGTAATCTCCCGGGCGGAAAAGTCCTCCGGCTCCAGTTTTCTATCCTTCCTATTGGGGAGCCATGTTTTGGGCGCTGAAAAACCAATCTCATCCCCGGCTCCTAACTTTCTCCCTTCCAGACCTCCCACCTTGGATTTCATATTTGTGGATTTGCTTCCCATAACTGCCGGAACGTTTAATCCGCCTGCAAAAGCCACATAGGCGCGGCTTCCGGAAAACATTCCCGCAAAGCTCAAAACCTGTCCCGCCTTCACAAGAACAGCTTCATATCTGGGCATGGGCTTTCCGTCAAGCCTTGCCCCCAGATCCCCCCCGGTCACAGCGGCCATAATATCCTCTGTAAATTCCACCATCGGTCCCATCATGGTAACCTCAATGACAGCCTCATTCACATCATTGCCGACTAAAATATTGGCAAGAGACGCGGAGCGCGTATCCATGACGCCGGACACAGCCATGCCGGTTTCCTGATAGCCAAACCGTCCCATGTCCTGAATGGTGGTCAAAAATCCTCCGTTTACGATCTTAATCCCCATCATTCCGCCTCCTTTTCATAAACCACATAGCGATATGTATTGTCCGCCACCTGCTTCTCTATCCGCCTGTATTCCTCCTCGGTCACAGCACGGAATTTCATGTACTGCCCGGCCTCCAGAAGCACCGGCTTCTCGCGGTTGGAATCATAAAGCTTTAAAGGAGTGCGGCCAATCAACTGCCAGCCTCCCGGCGATGCCACCGGATACACGCCTGTCTGCTCCCCGGCGATTCCTACGGAACCGCCCTCGATTTTCACCCTGGGGCTCTTCAGTCTTGGAGTCGCAATCTCCTTACTCATACCGCCAAGATACGGGAAACCCGCAATAAAGCCCAACATGTAAATCAAATACTCTCCGGAGGTATGAAGTTTAATAACCTCTTCCACAGTTTTTCTATTGTGAACCGCCACAGTTTCAATATCCGGTCCCATCTCTTTGCCGTACAAAACAGGAATTTCAATGACCGTTGGCGGCGGTATCTGTATTGAATCTATGGCGCCCATGATTGTTTCAAATCTCTCTGTCAGTTCCTTAAAACGAATCACCTCCGGGTTATATACCACAAGCAGAGAGCGGTATGTGGGAACTGTCTCTATAATGCCTTCTATCCCCTGTTTTTCTACCGCAATTTTAAATGCACGGATTTTCCGGTTGATTTCCGGACTGATTTCATTTCCGAATTCTACACAAACGGCACAATCTCCGGAAATAAGATACCTTACTTCACCCATAGACATGTCTCCTTCTCCTGTTCCCTTCTTTATTCTATCATAACAGTTCAAATGCTGCCTAAACGGTTACGGCATACGGTCATTTAACATCGATACACGCTGAAAATTCATTCCCGTCATCTGCGCGCCCCACTTTGCGGTATATTCGGCCCAAATTCACTTAACGTAGCCAGGCGCCAGTAACATGACACCGGCCGGGAACCGGCCGAAACGGAATATAAAGGGCCGACATGCAGACCTATCTGAACTGCTGCATTACGCCATCAGATTTCTGATAGAAATTCCCTCCGCAATCAAAGTTTCCCGGATGTTTTTTACAAACTCCAGCGCCTTTGGATTATCTCCGTGTACACAGATGGAATCTGCCCTGATGGCAATGTCATTGCCATTAATGGACTCTACTTTTCCCTCTTTTACCATACGGACTACGCGCTTTATGGCCACTTCCTTATCCTTGATTACAGCGCCCGGAAGCTTTCTGGAAACAAGCGTTCCATCATCATTGTAGGCACGGTCTGCAAAAACCTCGCTGGCCGCCCTAAGCCCCACCTTCTCGGCAGCGGAAATCATTTTTGAACCTGCAAGCCCCATAAAGATAATGTTCTTATCCACCTCGTAAACAGCCTCACACATGGCTCTTGCCAGCTGTTCATCCACAGCTGCCATGTTATAAATGGCGCCATGGGGTTTCACATGCTGAATTTTCATGCCCTTACTCTGTGTAAATGCCATCAGGGCGCCAAGCTGGTATTTTACATATGCTCTGGCCTCTTCTGGGGTAACCGCCATATTTCTACGGCCGAAACCCATTAAATCCGGAAAACCCGGATGTGCCCCCACTGCGGTTGAGAATTCCTTTGCAAGAGAAATTGTTTTTTCCATTACAATGGGATCGCCGGCATGCCATCCGCAGGCCACATTGGCAGAAGAGACATACTTAAGAATCTCCTCGTCCATACCGATTGTGTAATTGCCGAAACTCTCCCCAAGGTCACTGTTCAAATCCACATAATACATATACGCCGCCTCCTTCTATTGTTCTCCTTCATTTTATCTGACTTATTTTCTTAAAGCAAGTCTTTTTTCAGAGTCCCTCTCAGCCATTTAAAATCGCTTCGCGATGGGCCAGGCCCCGGCATACACAGCCCTCCACAAACCATTTTTTTCCTTTGTAAGACGGTAAAATCCATACAAAATTTCCTCTGAAACAGGAATCTCCCCCGGCGCCTCCAAAAAAACCTCCCTGGCGCCGTTCCGATAAGCCTGATGGACCATCCTGCGAATCAGCCTGAGGACCTCTCCTTCTTCACAGAACCTTATCCGCAGAACAGAACGCCCCTTTGTCGCAAGCTCTCTCTGGTCCAATACATAACTCCAGTGTTCGTTTCCTCCGGAGATTTCTTTTTCCGGTTCTGTCTCATACTGGATACCCACCAGGGTCAGTCCCCTGGCCGGGGCCGTCTGCCCAGCCTGCTGCCGGTCCCTGGCCTCCAAAATTTCCTTTACATGCTCCGGCGGGTACACTCCCATTCCCACCTTCATGAGCGTTCCCGCAATAATCCGCACCATATTATAGAGGAATCCATTTCCCCAAAGCCGGATGGTGATCACATCATCGCTGCCCTTATCCAAAGTAATTCCGTACAACGTCCGCACGGTTTCCTCCGCCTGATGCCTGGCAGAACAAAAGCTGGTGAAATCATGCTCCCCCACCAGGTAAGAAGCGGCCTTACGCATTTTATCCACATCCAGAGGAAAATAACAGAAATGTGCATACAACCGCCTGGTGGGCACATCCACCCGGCAGTTTAAAATTTTGTATTCATAAGTTTTAATACAGTTTTGCTTCCGCGGATGCCAGTCGGGCGGCACCTCCTCGGAAGACAGCGCCCTGATATCCTCCGGCAGTCTCTGATTTAAGGCAAAGCAGATTTTATCTCCCGGAATCCGGCTTTCCGTATCGAAAACCGCCACGTTTCCAAGCGCATGGACGCCGGAATCCGTTCGGCTGGCCCCGGTAACGCAAACAGGCTCCTTCAGAAGATCCGAAAGAGTCCTGTTTAAAATTTCTTCAATTGTCACACCATTGGGCTGGAGCTGCCAGCCGCAGTACGCGGTTCCATCGTAGGCAACCGCCATTTTGATTCGCTTCATGCTTCTTTTCCTTTCGGAATCCATCTTCCCTTTACAGGGCAATCTTCACCGCCAAAATCAGAATAAGATATCCCAGATAAAATATATAGGTAAATTTATCCCTTTTTTCATAGTGAAGGGGTTTCATTTTCGTTCTCCCCTCTCCGCCGCGATAGCATCTGGCCTCCATGGCCATGGCCAGATCTGTGGCCCGCCGGAAGGCAGAAATAAACAGCGGCACCAGAAGAGGTACCATGGCCTTCGCCTTCTGGATCAGATTTCCGCTTTCAAAATCAGCTCCCCTTGCCATCTGCGCCTTCATGATCTTGTCGGTTTCCTCAATCAAAATTGGAATAAACCGGAGGGCAATGGACATCATCATGGAAACTTCATGAACCGGAACGCCCACTCTGTTAAGAAATCCAAGGCTCTTTTCCAATCCGTCAGTCAGCTGGTTCGGCGTCGTGGTCAAAGTAAGGATGGTAGATCCCATAACCAGATAAATTAAACGGATAGCCATAAAAGCTGCAAACTCCACGCCTTCCCAGGTCATCTGCAAAAAGCCGATTTTAAAAATAGGCGTTCCCGGTGTCAGAAACAGGTTAAAACTGACACTGATAAGCAACAGAAATACAACAGCTTTTAACCCCCGTACCATGAACTTCACCGGTACTCTTGACAGGTAGATAGCTGTCGCCAGAAATGCGGTGGCCGCCGCGTAGGACAACAGATTATCCGCAATAAACAGAGAAACAATATATACCAGTGTCCCGAACAGCTTCGTCCTGGGATCCATCCGGTGCAAAAGGGAATCTACCGGATAATACTGTCCCAACGTGATGTCTCTTAACATGCTCTTTCCTCCAATGTCGCGAGTCCGGTTCTCTAAACTCTCCGGCTCCAGCAGTATGCCTGCTCTATTTTTTCGTAACAGTCCAGATATCCCTCCCGAACTGTTATGACAAACGGCCATTTAGAATCCCATCGCCATGGGCCGTATACCCGCGGCGGCTGTGTTTTCGCGCCGTCCGCACAGGAAACGCGCAGACCTGTCTAAACGATAACATTTTTCCACAATCCCAGGATCGCGTCTCTGGCTTCCTCCACCGTAGTAATATCCTGGTCCACGGCAATACCGCGCTCTCTTAAGGCATGGACTACATAAGTGATCTGGGGCGCTGCCAGTCCCATGGCCTCCAGCTCCTTATAGTGGCGGAATACTTCCCTGGGGGTTCCGTCGAATGCTTTCTCCCCGTGGTTCATCACAACCAGCCTGGATACATATCGGGCCACGTCCTCCATACTGTGAGAAACCAGCACAACAGTCATTCCCTGCTCTGAATGGAGCTTTGCAACCAAACCTAAAATATCATCCCGGCCCCTTGGGTCCAGGCCCGCTGTGGGCTCGTCCAGAATCAGCACCTCCGGCTTCATGGCCAGCACGCCTGCAATGGCCACCAGCCGCTTTTGTCCGCCGGAAAGCTCAAAGGGAGACTGCTTATAGAAGCTCTCGTCCAATCCCACCAGAGCCAGCGCTTCTTTCGCTCTTGCATCAATCTCTTCCCGGGGAAGTCCCAGATTTTTCGGGCCAAAACACACATCAGAGATAACATCCACTTCAAAAAGCTGGTGCTCCGGGTACTGGAACACAAGGCCCACCTTGCTTCTCAATTCCTTCATGGAAAAGCCTTCCCTGTATATGCTCTCGCCATTATACAAAATGTCGCCGCTGCTGGCCTTTAAAAGCCCGTTTAAGTGCTGGGTCAGCGTTGATTTACCGGAGCCCGTGTGACCGATCAGTCCGATAAACTCTCCGTCCCCGATTGTAAGGTTCACATTTTTCAATGCATACTGCTCAAATATCGTATCCTGACCATAAATATGATTCAGATTTTTAATCTCTATCGCCATATTTCCTCCAAAAAGCCTGGTCTATGCCCCCTTTTTTCCGAGAATGGGCGCCAGACTGTTCACCAGTTCGTCAATGGTCAGGATTCCGTCGGGAATATCCATACCTGCCGCCTTAAGCTCGTCTGCAAGCTCCGTCACCTGCGGCACATCCAGACGATACTGCTTCAGTTCCTTCACCCTGGAGAAAACTTCCCGGGGAGTTCCGTCCATGACCACTTTTCCCTCGTCCATAACCACGACCCGGTCAGCTTCAATGACCTCTTCCATATAATGGGTGATTAAAAGAACGGTAATTCCTTCTTTCCGGTTCAGTTCGCGGACCGTTTTAATAACTTCCCGGCGCCCATTGGGATCCAGCATGGCTGTAGGCTCGTCCAAAACAATACACCTTGGCTTCATGGCCATGACGCCTGCGATTGCCACTCTCTGTTTCTGACCTCCTGAGAGCTTGTTGGGAGACTGAAGCCGGTATGCAGTCATTCCCACTGCCTCCAGGCTTTCATCCACCCGCTTCCAGATTTCATCCGTAGGCACTCCCATATTCTCCGGACCAAACCCCACGTCCTCCTCAACGACATTGCCGATAATCTGGTTGTCAGGATTCTGGAACACCATTCCGGCCGTCTTTCTCACATCCCAAAGATGTTCCTCATCACTTGTCTTCATATTGGAAATATAAACAATTCCGTCGGAAGGAAGCAAAATGCCGTTCATCAGCTTGGCAAACGTGGATTTTCCCGAACCATTGTGTCCCAGAATCGCCACAAAACTTCCCTCTTTAATATCTAATGTCACTCCTCTGAGGGCATGATTAATTTCATCCCGATCTGCTTCTTCGTCATGCCTGATATAATCAAATATCAAATTCACTGCCCGTATGATTCCCATAGCCAGCCTTTCCAAAAAAGAAACTCTAAAAGTAATTGTTTACATGTTTCTAAAGTTTAGTTGATAATTCCCCTTTCGTCAAGAGTATTTGAAATTTTTCCGCAGCAAAATCCATAATTTTTATTCTAAAAAAGAATTCTGCCCGGCAGGATTCTCCGCTTGCGGCGGGTTGCGACAACGATATCTTCCTCTCCGCTGCAGTGCGATACGAAGCACGAAGTGCTTTTTATTTCGTTGGAAAGACCTTCTTCTATCTCACTTTTATATATTAACGTAATAAGGTCTTTCCTATGAAACGAGAAAAAGCCCCCGGTAAAAAGTAATACCGGAAGCTTTCTGAGAGGGGGGTATCGTTAGAAGTTTACAACGTTTTGGGGAGTACCGTCCAAAAATGCTTTTATATTTTCAGCGGTGATATCCATAATTCTCTGTCTGGCCGCCTGGGCGGCCCAGGAAATATGCGGCGTGATCATGCAGTTTTTTGCCTTTAATAAAGGATTATCTCCCTTGATTGGCTCACTGGACACCACGTCCAGCCCGGCTGCATATACCTTTCCGCTGTTTAAGGCATCCGCCAGATCCTGCTCCACCACAAGCTGTCCCCGGCTGTTGTTAATCAGAATCACTCCATCCTTCATCTTTGCAATATTTTCCTTATTAATGATACCTTCTGTTGACGGGAACAGAGGACAGTGCAGGAAAATTACATCGGATTGAGAAAAAAGCGTGTCTAAATCCACGTATTCCGCCACCTGTTTTCCCGATTCACTGGGGAATGAATCAAATGCCAGCACCTTCATTTCCATGGCTTTCAGGATTTTTGCTGTAGCCTGTCCGATTCTTCCAAGACCAATAATTCCTGCCGTCTTTCCGTACAGCTCAATCATTGGGTAATCCCAGTAGCACCAGTCGGCATTGTTTTCCCATCTTCCTTCTTTCACAGTCTTGTCATGATGACCATAATGGGAGCATATCTCCAATAGAAGGCCCACAGCATACTGTCCAACAATCTGTGTTCCATATGTAGGTACATTGACGACAGAAATCCCTTTTTCTCTGGCGTAAGCGCAGTCCACCACATTGTAGCCTGTGGCCAGAACTGCAATCAGTTTTATATTGGGGCACTTATCTATGGTTTCCCTGGAAATTGGCGTTTTATTAATTACAACAATCTCGGCATCCCCTATTCTCTCCGCGATAATCGGTACATCCGTATATGAGGTTCTGTCGTATACAGTCACTTCACCAAATTTTTCCAGCTCAGCCCAGCTCAAATCTCCGGGATTCTCCGTATAGCCATCCAACACAACCATCTTCATTGTTCTCTCTCCTCCGCAATTATTAATCCTCCACCAATGCCCAGGCCCGGTTCAGCACTCTCTTGGTATTGGCCAGAACGATCTCTTCATCTTCGTCGCCTGTCAGGGTTACTTCCATGGAAAGTACCATGGGATTTTCAGCACGGAAAAAGCCCTCTTGTTTTAAGACGGTCAGGTAGTCCACCAGTTCAGCCGTGTCATTGGCGCTGTTCGGAAACCCAAACCGCGGGTGCTTATCTCCATATGCTTCACAGCCCTTTTTCACCACAGCGTTTCCGAAATGAAGGTGGGTAATATATGGTCTCAAGGTCTGAATGACAAATCTTGAGGTTTCATAGGTAGTTGGAAAATGAGACAGATCAATCAACAGACCAAAGTTATCGTTGGTAGTCCTCATATCTGCCGCAAATTTAGCCGCATAAGGGGCGGGACCGATTAAGGCGGCTTTATCCATATCGAAGTCGAACACTTCAAGCTCAACCATCATGCCTTTTTCCGCTGCATAATCACAAAGGTTCCTGGTGGTCTTCAAAAGCTGCTCATAGGACTGATCCTTTGTTTCCTTTTCCCATTTTCCGGCCAGAAAAGCAATCCCCCCCGCGCCAAGATATTCAGCCTCATCAATGGCATCTATAAGGGCCGCTTCCGCCGCTTTTCTTCCTTCTTCATTGATATCGTTGGGATTAAGCTTTGGTCCCAAAAGGCAGGGCTGAGCGCCGAAGCATACCTTCAGGTGTGATTGCTCCAGTATTTTTTTTACAGCTTCCCTCTCTTTGGCGTCTTTACATTTTGTAATTTCAATGGCATCAAAGTAATCATCCGATGCAATTCTTCTGGCAGACTCCAATACTCCCATTTTGGGAAAGGACATCCAGCGGATGGTTCCCACCTGAAAATATTTATGTATGGATTCTCTCATTTATATCTCCTCCATCATTATAAACTTCTTCCCCGGCTCACGACAGGAATCCGGTCCACAACCGCGTCCTGACGTACCAGATACACATAATCATGAAGATTCATTGTAGTACAGCAATGACCAGGAATTAATTTTAGTTTGTCTCCCACCTTTAAGGGCAGATTTTCATAAACAGCACTGTGTTCCTCACTGACTTTCACCGGATACAGGGGGTATTCTCTGAAAATCGGCATTTTCTGGTCCACGCTCACAGACTTCCTTCCTGCGTCAGTAATCACCACATCCTCTCTCTTTACAAGAACCGATGTGAGTACAAACAGAGAATTTTTAAATTCCAGATCCAAAGCGCCATAGGCCATATCCATGAAAATATAACTGCCCGCCTGCACTTCTGTATAAACGCTGTCAGCTTTGCGGAACTGAATGGTACCGGTACTGGCTCCGCTCACTTCCTTAACAGCCGTTCCCCGCTCTTCCACATACTGTTTTAAAGCGGAGAGACGTTCCTCCACCCTGACAGATTCCGAAGCTCTTACCTGGTAGTTTTCCTCATGAGATAGATTACCTGCATACGCTTGAATGCCGTCAAAGGTCAGATTGGGACATTTTTCAATCACACTGACTAATTCATAAAAATCCTCCGGAGTATCAACGCCGCAGCGTTTCATTCCAATTTCGTATTCTATGAGGCAGTGAATTGTAGCCCCTTGGGCGCTTGCTGCTTTCTGAAGATCAAGAATGTTATCTCCATTATCCACACACACCGTCAAATGACAGCATTTTGCCAGGTATGCCAGCCTGGCAACCTTTGCAGGATGAACAATCTGATTGGCAATCAGAACATCTTCTATCCCTGATGCGATCAGATCCTCCGCCTCGCTTATTTTAGAGCAGGTGATTCCCTTTGCGCCCGCGTTGATCTGCATGTGTGCGATAGCCGGGCATTTGTGGGATTTGTAGTGGGGCCGCATTTTCATCTTGCTCCCCTCCAGCATGCGGTTTCCCGCCTCAATATTATACTCCAATGCATCCAGGTCAACAACCAGCGCCGGAGTTTCCAAATATTCTAAACGCATA
Organism: uncultured Lachnospiraceae bacterium; assembly: GCA_910585355.1. GTDB lineage: Bacteria > Bacillota > Clostridia > Lachnospirales > Lachnospiraceae > CANRXD01. The sequence goes on along the minus strand of CAJUDN010000036.1, from coordinate 10,575 downwards.
CCTAAACTTCTCCTTTTTTAATAAATTCCCCTTTCCCTGTTCCTGTGGCGGCACCTTCCCAGAGAGCCGGCTCCCCGGAAACAAACACATACTCAATGCCGGACGGCTTTACGCCGGGCTTATTATATGTGGACAGATCTTTTATAGATTCAAAATCGAAAACTGTAATATCCGCCTGGTTTCCTGGTTTTAATATGCCCCTGTCTTTTAAATTAAGAGCTTTGGCCGGGCATCCTGTGATCTTGTAAATGGCAGCCTCCAGGGGCATCATCCGGCTTTCCCGCACGGTCTCCAGAAAAATTGGAAACGTTCCAAAACTTCTGCGGTGCGGCCGCCCTTCTTCTTCCACCTCACTGTATTTATATGTGGCTCCGTCGCTTCCAACACAAATCCAACGCTGTTCCATAATTTTCTTCATGTCTTCAGGGCTGATGGAATGGGAGATTACCCCCGCGCTTCCGCCGCACGTAAGGAGAATCTTCACTGCAGCGTCCACATAAGGCATATCCCATAGCCTTGCGATTGCATCCAGAGTATAGTCTTCAATCTCCGGAAGATAATGATTCGTATTGCTGATGCGAATGCAGTCTGCTCCGCCTCTGCGTTCGATTTCCTCCTGCATTTCCACTTTTATTTTAGGAAGCAGATCCGGGTCCTGTAAACGTTCCAGCATAGCCTTTGTTCCTCCGGCATGGGCCCAGGCCGGAACTGTGCGGCTGAGACCGGTGCTGGAGGCATCGTAGGGATACTGGTCGGCGGTAATGCAGAGGCCGTCCTCCTTTGCCTGTTCTATTTTTTCCAGTACTTTAGATGCCAAACCCCAGTTTGCCTTTCCCATCAGCTTCACATGGGAGATATGCAAATGAACGCCGCTCCTCTTTGCCACGTAGAAAATCTCATCCATGGCCTCAAAAATATGGTCACTCTCGTCTCTCATATGGACAGCCAGCATACCGTTGTGCTCTTTTACCACCATTGCCAGCTCAACCAGTTCTTCTGTCTTACAGAAAATGCCGGGAGAATATACTAACCCCAGAGACAGCCCGAATGCTCCCTGCTTTAACATCTCTCCGAGAAGCGTCTTCATCTGTGCCATTTCTTCTGGCGTGGCGTCCCTTTTTTCATATCCCACAACATAAGCCCGAAGCGCATTATGTCCAACCAGAGTCCCCATATGGATAGGACCCTTCACATCTTCCATAAATCTGGCGTAATCTTTGACATCATAAAGCCCATAGCGGTCCGGCGTGTATGTAACAGGAAGCGTCTGGAGAATATTTCTCACAAATGTATCGTGGGCTGGTTCTTCTCTGGGCGCGGGCACAATGGACAGCCCGCAGTTCCCGCCGATTTCCATGGTAACGCCCTGATACAGCTTATTCTCAGCAGAATTATCTGTTCTTCTGGTCAAATCTGAATGACAGTGAATATCAATGAATCCAGGGGAAACTACCTTTCCCGCCGCGTTAATCTCATGTTTGGAGGGTTGGAGCGGGGAATCCGTAATTTCCGCAATCCTTCCATTCTCTATACAAAGATCCGCATAATACGGTTTTTCTCCTGTACCGTCCACAATGAGGCCATTTCTGATACAATAATCATACATAAGCTACCTCCCTCTGCTCAAGTCAAAATCCAGACGCCAACGAATGCCCACACCAAAATAAATGCACATACACTGGCGCACGCCGCCCATAATGCCCGAAGCACTTCCTTTGTATTATCACACTGGGCAACGCCCAAAGCGATTGCGAAATTACTTGTGGGATACATGGAGCCTGTAATACGGGTGGCTGCGATAATTGAAATAGCGAACATGGTCATAGGAAGACCTGCCGTCGTCGCCACCCCCAGAAACATTTCTGCAATGATCTTGATTTCTGCAACAGCGGCTGCCTCAATTCCAAAGCCCCCCACAACAGAAGCAATCAGCATAACTGCAGTAGGGCTGTTTCCAACCAGACCGCCAAGAAGGCCTGACAGAGCCTCGAATCCTCCTGCGCCTGTCACCATGGTAAGAAGAACATCAATGGAGATGAACATTAAAAGCATGCCTGCCTGGGAAGCACCCCCTTTCGTAAGATATTTTACCACATTGTCGATGGAAATGCGATTTGTAATTCCAATAATAATAGATAAAATAATCATAACCATCAGCGCGTAGCTGGTTCCCTGTTTTGTTATGATTCCATATACAATCAGCAGTAAAAAGGAGCATAAGAATATGATCGCGTTCATTTTCTCCCTGGGCGACACTACAATAGAACTGATATCTTTCATATCTTCGCTGATCACATACCGTTCTTTCCCCTCGGTTCTCTTTTGAGTCCTTATGGTGGAAAACCAAGCTCCTCCGATGAAGAACACGGCAAAAGGAATTGCAGCCCCCACCATTAGTTCACCGTAAGAAAGACCCGTTACTTCCATTGTAATCAGCGTCACACCCGTAAGAGGCCCCAATACCAGTCCCATTTCTCCGCCAATCTTAAACAGGACTGCCGCTACGCTGGGAGTAATTCCCAGATTTGCAAGAATGGGGATCATGATCGGCGCAATTACTGAATTTCCGCCGCCCATGGTTCCGAGAAGACCACAGGATAACACAGAACTCACCAACAGAGCTGCTTTTCCTTTGGCCTGGGTATTCACTCCGATTCCCTTGACGATCCAGTAAACCAGAGTCTGCGTGATTTTTGCTTCTGTCATCAGTACTCCCAGTCCGCTTCCTATCATGATAATAACGCCGATGAAAGCGGTAGAGGAAGACAGACTTTTCTGAAAAGCCGCCCCCAGCAGCTTCACATTCTGTCCCATCAGAAGAGCCGCAACAATGATGCCAACACTGCACGCAGCAGTAGTTGAATGTCCCTTCATTGCGAGAATGATCATCACCAGCAGGGGAATCAACGCCAGCAGTGAAGGGGGATTGATAATTGCCCAACTTCCAAATTCCATAAATAATACCTCCTACTACAATATATTTATGGTTGATATACCTAACATCCAGTTAGGTTATTATCCTTCTTGTTGCTTAAGCTGTTAGAATGAGTAAGGCAATGGGTCTGGCCGAGTCCTCCTTGGACTTTACGTCCGTAGAATAGTCAGCCAACCAGCCCTCATTCCCAGCATTCGTTTTACGCAGGTTGAACCCATGGGCGTTCGTGTGACACCCCAGTAGATTGAATAGGCAATGAGTAAATCTGGTTTCTCTCCATTGCTATTTCTTTTTAAAGGAGTTTTTCTTATGAACGCTGTTGGTATTGATGTCTCCAAAGGTAAAAGTACCGTCACCATCCGCAAGCCTGGCGATATTGTCCTCATGCCCCCTTGCGATGTCCCGCACACCCTCCCCGCCATCAATTCTCTCATTGATACGATCAGGAGTCTTGACGGGGAGACCAGGGTCTGCATGGAGCACACCGGCAGGTACTACGAACCCGTCGCTTCCTGGCTTTCCGATGCCGGCATCTTTGTCAGTGCCGTCAATCCTGTCCTCATCAGGGATTTCGGTGACGATTCCCTCCGTTCTCCCAAAACCGACAAGGCCGATTCCAAAAAAATCGCCCGTTACACCCTTGACCGCTGGGCCAAATTGAAGCAATATGGAACCATGGATAAAACACGCAACCAACTCAAAACCATGAACCGGCAGTTCGGCTTCTTTATGGCTCAAAAAACCGCCATGAAGAACAACATCATCGCTCTCCTTGACCTGTCCTATCCCGGGGCCAATGACTTCTTTGACAGCCCCGCACGCAACGACGGCCACCAGAAATGGGTGGACTTCGTCCATACCTACTGGCATGTGGATTGCGTACGCTCCAAGTCTTTGGATTCCTTTATCAGACATTACCAGAACTGGTGCAAACGCAAGGGGTATAATTTCAACCCGGACAAGGCCAGGAAGATTTATCAGCTCTCATCCGACCTGATTGCCGTGTTCCCCAAGGACGACTGTACCAAGCGGCTGATACACCAGGCCGTGGCAGTTCTCAATGCCGTTTCCACAACCGTGGAGTCCCTCCGTCTGAAAATGGACGAGACCGCTTCCACACTGCCGGAATATCCGGTGGTCATGGCGATGAACGGCGTTGGCCCCACCCTGGGTCCTCAGCTTATGGCTGAGATCGGCGACGTGACACGTTTCACGCATCGCGGGGCACTGACCGCCTTTGCCGGTGTGGACCCCGGTAAGAATGATTCCGGAAAGCACATCCAGAAAAGCGTACATACAACGAAGAAAGGTTCACCCAGCCTGCGAAAGACCCTTTTTCAGATCATGGATGGTCTCATCAAGCGTTCTCCCGCTGACGATGCCGTTTATGCCTTTATGGACAAGAAACGGGCACAGGGCAAGCCTTATTACGTCTACATGACAGCCGGTGCAAACAAGTTCCTCCGCATTTATTACGGGCGGGTAAAGGAATACCTTTCCACTCTTACGGAAGCCGAAGAAACTTAAAAAGATGCCAGTCTTTTTCATTGGGCCAGCGTTTTGCGGTGGCCTATTTGTGGTACCTATTTTTCAACCTGTATAAAATTTTCAAAGTTCCTAAAATTTTGCTTGACTTTTTATTTGCAGGCTATTTTTTATCAATACAGGAGCTCCTCTGTATTCTTTCAAGAATTAACCCTTCCACTCTTCATTCTTTATAAATCTATAATAATATTTGTATAAACATTTGTAAAATGTTTTATTTGGTTGTATAATATTGATATACTCGATAATTTATGGGGGTTTTATGACCATCACAGACATCAATATCTTTCTTGCCATTGTTCAGAATCACAATATCACAAAAACAGCGCAGCAGCTCTTTCTTTCGCAATCTACGATAAGTCATCGTCTGGCTCTTCTTGAAAAGGAAATCGGAAAGCCGCTGATTATACGTGGAAAGGGTCAGAAGACGGTTTCTCTGACCCCTTACGGCGAAGACTTCATTCCCCTGGCCAATCAGTGGAAAGCTCTTTATGAGGAAACTGTCCGGCTGCATCTCCACCCTGATTATATGGAGCTTTCCGTTGGCGGCGTCCACAGTATTAACAATTATGCCCTGCTTCCTTTTTACCAACATCTGAGGCATACATGCCCCACCTTAAAATTGTCTCTGAACACTCACCATAGCTGGGAAATATACGAATTTGTCAATATGCAGAAAATAGATGTGGGATTTGTTAATAATCTGGTCTATTATAATGGCCTGAAAGCAGTGCCCATTTTCCGGGAAAGATTTTGTCTGGTCACATACAGCCGGGAAGAACAGAGTAAAGTCATACCGAAGCATCCCACGGAGCTGGATCCCCACAGGGAAATCTTTCACACATACTCCATGGAATACAAACAATGGCATGATTACTGGTGGGGAACCTCCCCCAAGGCCTCTGTCACTGTCAACGAAGCCAATCTTCTGGAATACTTCTTATCCCAGGAAGGAGAATGGGCGATTCTTCCTCTGTCCGTTGCCAAATCGCTCCAGGTTCGTCGCCCCTTACAAATAAATCCCATTCTGGACCCGCCTCCGGATCGGACCTGCTACATGGTCACAAACCAGGCGCCGCGCACAAAATGCAAAAATTCCTTAAAACTGTTTCAGGAAAAGCTGGATAAATTCCTCCAGAGCCCAGGCCATATGGACCTTATCACCATGAAAGACAGCAAAACAGAGGACAGGTATTCTTAATACCTGCCCTCCGACTGAATTTCCTATTTAAGCGTAGCTGTGATTGGGTTACATTTAATCAATGCAAAGCCCGGAAGCATTCAGGCGCTTTCCTTCCACAATCGTATTGGCCGCCATGGAACCATCCGCATTAAAATAGTACCATTGACCCGGAGCCATCATTTTCCAGCCCTCAGCCATGGAGCCATCCTCGTTGAAATAATACCAGATGTCCTTAATTTTCTGCCATCCGGTCAGCATAATGCCGTCATCGTTCATATAATACCAGGTATCTCCCAGCTTCTTCCAACCGACGACACAGTACCCCTGATCATCAAAATAATACCACTGGTCGGAGATTTTATACCACTCATTGGCCGCGTATTCTCCATCCTCGGCGCGATACTTTTTGCCCTCCGCGTAATTCTTCCATCTTCCTTCCGTATCTCCCAGATCGTCCAGAGGCTGATTGGTGGAAGAAACATATTCGCTGGCTTTCCTGTATTGGGAATCGCTTTTAGTCTTTCCAACAGAACGGATTTCGTAATAATAATAGCCTTCTTTTTTCATATACTCAGACAAATCCACACTGGTTCCCGACACGTCTATGGAACGGAGGCGCTTCTCATCCCGATAAAGGATAATCTGGTATCCGGTTGCATAATCCACCTTTTTCCATATGGCCTTATACTTGTTGCCGACACTCCACCCGGCTGTCTCCGGCGCGTCTAACTCCACCACCGGATAATAATGGGCAATGACCGTCAGCTTATTCCCGGAGCCCTTTGCCGACGAAAAGTCCGCTCCGGAAATCTTACATGACTTGGAGCCATAGCTGGATGCAAACTCTCTGTCGTCGTCTACGGAAAGGGTAATTGTGGCTGTCACTTTTTTCCCCGGGGCCCATTTTTCACGGTCTTTCCCCCAGGAAACGGAATCTATGGAGATCCCGGTGGTTTTGCTGGCAACTGTCGGCTCTAAAATCTCCCCAACCTCCAGATTGTCTGTAAAGCTGATTCTCACAGAGCTCACGGTATTCCCTGCGGCCAACACCGGAAACGCCGTCACAACGCCAAGAGCGGCGGCAATCAGCACGCCGGCCAGCCCTTTCTTTTCATACCATTTTCCCATATTCTCTAAAGACCTTTCTTTCCTATTTTCACGGTTTCTTCCATACGCCGTTCAAATCCACATAAAACCCACTGATATATTCGTTCACAGCCTTGTGTCCATCCGGATAGAAATAGTACATCTGTCCATCTACCTCTTTCCATCCTGTCACCATTTGACCGTTATCTCCCAGATAATAGGTTTTATCAGCAAGCTGAATCCATCCGGTGGCCATGGCTCCGTCATCCTTTAAGTAATACCAGGCATCGTTATAGGAAAGCCACCCGGTCTGCATAGCTCCGCTCTCATTCATATAATAATGTACGCCTTTGGCCTCCTGCCATCCGGTCTGCATCACGCCTGCGCTGTCAAATAAATACCAGGCGCCGCTAATGAGCCCCCAGCTATCCTTTAAATAGGTCCCATCGGGATAGCGGAAATACCAGCGGCTTCCCTGGGCAATCCACCCCACCTGGCTGGTCTCCGGCTGGTTTTCAGTAATATCCTGGATATTCGTTTTCTGTCCGGAACCATCGGAAACTTCATCCGAATCCACATACAGCTCTTCCGAAACAGTCCACTCGCTCTTACTGGCATACTTTGCGGTTTCATCATCAACCGGAACCGCGCGTACCCGGTACGTGTAGGTTCCCTTGGCAGTCATATACGGGTAAAAGTTATACGAAGTCGTATGAAGATCCGTCACCTTATGGATCTGCTTGCTTCCCCGGTATAAATATACATCATAGGCAGCGTCTGACACAGCTTCCCATTTCGCATATCCAAACTTGGAATTACTGGCCCTTGAGCTCTGCCACACGGCATCATCCGGAGCCTCTAACGTCCCCTCCGCCGGTTTTGTCTTCACTGTCAC
>CAJUDN010000036.1:0-2921 GCA_910585355.1 uncultured Lachnospiraceae bacterium | reverse complement strand
CAACCAGCCTTCCGGTACTCTGACGCTGGGCCGAAACAAAGGTTCCGCCCTTTACTTTTATTTTAGAAGACGAATAGCTGCTATTGAACTTATAATCATTCAAGGCCTCCAGCGTCACTTTAATCGTATAAACGCCGCCCAGCTTCGCCTCGTCCGCGCTGCTGCTCCACTTCGCTGAAATAACGTCATATTTCTCGTTGCTGCTAATCATTACCTCATCTGTCCCGTCGCCGGTATAGCCCGTGTGGAGACTTGGAAGATCTTCTCCCGGCACGGGAGTAATATCCAGTGTAATACTTATATTGCTGATATAAGAAGACGCCGCAAAGGCAGTCTGCGCTCCAAAAGCCATAAGAAACATTGCTGCAAGGATCAGGCAGAGGCCTCTTCTTCTCTTTTTCTCTCCATATATGCGCTCCATTTTCGTCCCCCATTTCTGCATAGTCATGTTTTGTCTGTCTTTATTATAATGGCACCCTATACCATGCGTCAACTTAAGATATTCTTTCATTCTGTGGCAAAACAGAGGCAATTGCATAAAAAACAGATGGCCAGCAGCCACCTGTCTTTTACTCATCCATTAAACTAATTCAAGAAGAACAGCCATTGCGCCGTCACCCTTACGCTGGCCAATTTTAACGATTCTTGTGTAACCGCCGTTGCGGGATGCATACTTCGGAGCAATCTCGTCAAATAACTTTGCCGGAAGATCAATCTTTTTCGTATTTTTCTTTCTTCCTGCCAGAGTGGTCGGAACATCCGTTACGCTGTACAGAGTCCTTAACATCTGTCTTCTTGCATGAAGTCTGGAAGGCATATCCTTTTTGATCTCCTTCTCAACCTCATCGTATACAGTAACTTTCTTTCCGTCAACAACCTCTTTGACTCTCTTACCGTCTTTGTCCTTGCGGGCAACCTTGGCAGTAACCTTAACTGTCTCAAAATTGTCTTTTTCCTTAACTGCAAGAGCAATCATGCTCTCAGCAATCTTTCTCACTTCTTTTGCTCTGGCCTCAGTGGTAACGATCTTTCCATGATACAAAAGATTTGTTACCTGGCTTCTAAGTAACGCTTTTCTCTGACTGGATGTTCTTCCAAGCTTTCTATAACCTGCCATGATTTTAATTCTCCTCCATTTGTGGAACAATTACCCATGCATCTTCGGTCTTACTGGATAGCTGCTTTCTTTCCATAAATCAGTTTCCCCAGGCGGCAGCCATTACTGCTCGTCACTGGAATTGAGCTGCAACCCCAGCTCTTTTAACTTTGCAAGTACCTCTTCCAAGGACTTTCTTCCAAGATTTCTCACCTTCATCATATCCTCGGAAGTACGGCTGCACAGCTCTTCTACGGTATTGATGCCGGCCCTCTTGAGACAGTTATAAGAACGAACGGAAAGCTCCAGTTCGTCAATGTTCATCTCGAGAACCTTTTCTTTTTCATTATTCTCCTTCTCAACCATAACCTCGGCGGTTTTCGCATTCTCGGACAGGTCGATAAAGAGATTCAGATGCTCGCTTAAAACTTTCGCAGCAAGACTGACAGCCTCGTCCGGGTCAAGCGTGCCATTTGTGTAGATTTCCAGTGTAAGCTTGTCATAGTCTGTCATCTGACCCACACGGGTATTTTCAACAGCCATATTGACACGCTCAACAGGTGTGTAGATGGAATCCACCGCGATTACGCCAATCGGAAGGTCGCCGTTCTTGTTTTTATCAGCGCTTACATAGCCGCGGCCATTGGTAATGGTAAGTTCCATATAGAACTTGCTGTCGGCGCCGCCGCTTAAAGTTGCAATAACCTGCTCCGGATTGAGAATCTCAATGTCTGCATCTGCCTGAATATCGGCAGCTGTAATAACACCTTCGCCCTCAAATTCGATGTACGCGGTTTTCGGCTCATTTGTATCGCTGTTATTCTTGATTGCTAAGTTCTTGACGTTCATGATGATTTCAGTCACATCTTCCTTAACACCGGAAATGGAGCTGAATTCATGCAGGACTCCGTCGATTTTCACCTGGCTGACAGCAGAACCCGGTAAAGAAGAAAGCATGATTCTTCTAAGGGAATTGCCCAAAGTTGTGCCGTATCCCCTTTCCAAAGGCTCTACGACAAACTTCCCGTATTTTTTATCTTCGGAAATTTCAGCAATCTCAATGTTTGGTTTCTCAAAATCGAACACAAAAAGCCCCTCCTTCTGGGTATACAACAACTGCCGCGAAGCAGAGGAAGCACCCTCTGCTCCGGTGAATTATTATTTGGAGTACAACTCGACAATAAGCATCTCGTTTACGGGAACGTCGATTTCTTCTCTGGTCGGAAGAGCCTTAACTGTACCTTTGAGGTTCTCCTGGTCAACATCTAACCATGCCGGAATCAGACGGCCGCCTGTAACATCAAGAATTAATTTGTATCTGTTGTCACCTTTGTGCTTTTCTTTGATTTCAACAACATCTCCGGTCTTTACAAGGTAGGACGGGATGTTTACGCACTTGCCGTTTACCAAAACATGCTTGTGATCCACAATCTGTCTTGTTTCTTTTCTTGTTCTGCCGAAGCCCATGCGGAACAATACATTGTCAAGTCTGCGCTCTAAGAGAATCATAAGGTTCTCACCAGTCTGTCCACTTAAACGCTCAGCCTTCTCATAGTAATTACGGAAAGGTTTCTCAAGTACGCCATAGATGAATTTGGCTTTCTGCTTCTCTCTTAACTGAAGGCCGTATTCACTTATTTTTTTATTAGCTCTTTTGGATTCTCTGTTGGATTTTTTATCTATTCCTAAATAAATGGGATCAAGACCAAGGGATCTGCATCTTTTAAGAACAGGAACTCTATCAACTGCCATTATTACTTCCTCCTAATTAGACTCTTCTAGATCGGAAGAGCACACGTCTGAACTCCAGTCACCTGAAGCTATC
>CAJUDN010000035.1:8736-30932 GCA_910585355.1 uncultured Lachnospiraceae bacterium | reverse complement strand
AATGGTGGCCTATACGATAAGATCTACGATAAAAATGCGGGGCACTATTTGACTAGAAATCCTCAAAATAAAAGAGAATTACTTTTAATTTCAAAGTTATTCGCTTTGGAAATGTTTAGAAATAAAAGCGGTATTGAATTATCGAGAGAAACAGCTAATACCATCTTAAGTATAAATTGCCCTAAAAGAAAGGATGATTTTGCGATTGGAAATTACTACAACATAGAAGCAAACAGAATCATGTTTGTACATAAAACTTTTGGAGAATATTTTTTCACCAAATATATGATAGAATTCCTGGAAGAAATTTTGAGTCTAAGTGATGAACAGATAATGCTGAAACTTTGGGATATTTTTCAACAAAACTACATGTATAAGCGGTTAGAAAATTTATTAGAGCTTGCAATAGCTGAAAATGGAAAGCTGACAGAGAACCATTTTATTGATCGAATGAACGGATGTTGCCAATATGTTCTAAGTCATTTTGAATTGCTACCTGTATCTAATACAAGCATAGAAGATTATTATCTAAAATTGCAAAATTATTTAACCTCAGTCTGCAAAATTTTTAAAATTACAATTGGGAAAAAGTGGGTAAATAATGTAAGAGGAGGAAGCACTTTTTGGAGTTTTCTGGTGAGAAACAAAGGTTATTGTAGAATTGATTTAGAGCATCTATATTTGAATCAAGCGGATATAAGTGGATCAGTGTTGCGTGGAAATCTGATATTTAGTAATTTTAATTCCTGCAATATGTGCCGAGTTGATTTTCGCAATTGTAACGCTGAAAAAAGCGTCTGGGTAAATTGTGACGTAAAACTTGCATACGCAGCTAAACTAAAGTTGAATGATGCTACTTGCAAAGAGTGTAATTTTAATTTGTCAGACTTAGGAAAAGCTGAGTTTATTCATGCGGAGATTGATAATGTGCTATTTGATCTTATTAGTGGATTTGGAATACAATTTGTTGAGTCAAAGGTGGTACAATCACATTTCAATAGAGCTAATTTACAAAGTGCTGGATATGAAAATAGCCAATTATCTGAAGTGAAGTTTGTAGGGGCCTTATTGAAAGATGCAAATTTTAAAAAGGCTAGATTGAATAGAGTTGATTTTTCTGATGCAGATTTAAGTAATACCGATTTTCGAGGTGTCGAATTTCAAGAAGTCATTTTTGATGGAGCAAAAATGAATGGAGCGATTTTTGATAAGAACGGGGTAAAATGGCTTATTCAATCTAAGACCAGCTTCGATCCGCATATTTGGGTTGAAAAAAGAGGTGGACACCGTTTGGTAATGTATGAAGAATATATTGCTACTACAAAAAAAGATAGATAGTATTCACATAAGATCGATAATGAACGTGAAATAGGCTACACTCCAAAAGATAACAACAAGTTTATCATAGTTAGTAAAAATATTTTGAAGTCTCTTGAGGTCAATTGAAAAGGTAGCGTCCACCTTATAAAGTTAAATTCTACCGGAGACAAATTTTTCTGTAGAGAAAAAGGGCATCTCTGATGTTTTTATGCTATTATGGAGTAGAAAACTGCAGATACCCCCGATTTTAGGGCACAAAAGGGCATGGATGCAATTTAACCATTTTTTTGAAATATTAAATTCCATCCCATAGTTTGTGTTCTGTTTGAAAGGCGTGATGTTGGTGTGAATTAATATTTTATTATTAGAAGTTCCGGGCGCAGAATGATGTCATTTGTGGAAATGAATCTTGCGCCCAGAGCATCTAAAATCTTCTGCCCGTAAAGGAGTCGGAACATTTCATAAGGGGCTCCGATTTCCCAGGTTCGCTATTTTGTAGGAATTGATGTGGTTCATCATCCGGTTTATGTCAGTCTGTTCCAGCCCGTCAAAGGAAAAACCCCTAGGCAGGATTCTGTGGATGAACTCATGATTGTTTTCGGCGACGCCTTTCTGGTAAAGTGCCGAAGGGGCACAGTAAAACGCCTGTGTCTTCTGATTGTTTTCAGCATCCATTTCAAGGGAAAGGGGATCCGAGAATTCACTGCCGTTATCTCCCAATAAAACAGGGAGAATCTGCATAAATCTGTTCGACCGCAGCTCCCAACCAAAGCCTTTCAATAATCCAGAAAACAGAGGAAGCAGTATTGGTGTAATTGTAGGGCCTCATCCTCAGTAAGACAGATGCTGGACCCAGATTCAGAGCGGACGAGCTCGTACTCCTGCTGAGCGGCAGAAGCAGAATAGAGATGCTTTTCGAGAGTGCATTTATTTTTGTTCTGACAGCAATTGCAAACATAAGGGAATTTTAAGAGTGTGGAACAGTACTGCTTAAAATAGTCCGGGCAATAGAGGGAACATTTTTTAAGCGGCAGGAAGAATCAGAACAGAGGCCAGAAACAGGACAGCTGAAGCGATTAGCACAGTCATTAAAGGAGCGTCCGAAGCAGACGAATTTTTTGAAGATAAGATGGTTATGAACTTCCTTGGAGTTAGTAGTGCAGTCAAGTCCTAAAGAGTACACAATGGCTTTAAAGGAAGCGGACTGGTCAAGCATAGATTTGATAGTAGAACGTTCCTCAATAGATAAAAGTTTGTTTTTATGCATGATAGTATCCTCTTGTAAAGAAACCAGTGTCACAGAAGAAGGATACCGCATAATATGTAGGAAAGAAATCCACCCCATGTTTGTAAAGGTAACTTTTATAGGAAACTCACCCGAACCTTACTTTCTCTTTCTTCATTGACACCTCCCTTTTCTTATAATAAAATGACACCAGACCTCTCACATTTCGCAAAATGGCTTGTCTGGATTTCCATCTGCCGCATTGCCGTCGATCAAAGATACCGCCGCATCGCCTCCCTCCGCGGCCTTGCAGACTGAAAATTCATTCTGCGTCATTTTATGGAAAGGGAACGGGACAGAACATCACGAAACATAGCTTTATTCACAAAAGGAGAAAAGGGATTATGAAGCAAATCGAAAAAGTAACCTTAATCGGTCTCGGGGCCATGGGCGTTTTCTTTGCGCCGGGAATTTCCGAAAAGCTGGGGGCCGGTTTTAAAATCATGGCGGACGGAGAAAGAAAAAAGCGCCTGGAGCAAAAGGGCGTCACCGTAAACGGCATCAATTACCGTTTCCCCATCATCACTCCGGAAACCACCTGCGAGCCGGCGGATCTGGTAATCATTGCCGTGAAAGGGTATGACCTTCCCGAAGCCATCCGCCATATCAAAAACCAGGTGGGCCCCGATACCATCATCCTTTCCGTTTTAAACGGGGTGGAAAGCGAGGAACAGGTCGGAGCCGTCTATGGCATGGAACATATGCTTTATTCCTATATGAGAATCAGCATTGTAATGAAAAATGGCAAAACAGAATTTGACCCCCATAAGGGACTGATTCACTTCGGAGAAAAGACAAACGATCCGGATATGCTTTCCCCAAAGGTCCTTGCAGTCCGGGATCTGTTTGAACGCTGCGGCATTCATTACAAAATCGACTCCGATATGTTAAAGGGAATATGGTTTAAATTCATGTGCAATGTGTCTGAAAATATGACCTGCGCCATGTTTGGGGTTCCTTTCGGCGCCTTTCAGGTAAGCCGGGATGCCAACTATTTTCGCCGCGCCGCCATGGAGGAGGTCATACAGGTTGCCAACAGGCTGGGAATTGAAATCGGACAGGACGAAATCGACCGTCAGGAGCACACGTTAGGACGCATTCCTTACGACAACCGCCCCTCCACGCTCCAGGATCTGGACGCGGGAAAACATACGGAGGTGGACATGTTTGCCGGAACCGTTTTACGGCTGGGAGAAACCCTTGGCGTGGATACTCCCGTCTGCAGAATGTTTTACCATGGAATCCATCTGATCGAGGACAGCATGTTCGGAAAAATCTAAGGCTTACTGCTCGTCCCATACAATCAGATTGTTCCACATGATCGTCTCCGCCTGGTTCTCGGACAGCACATAAGCGCGTTCGGGAGCCTCCTTTGATGGAAGCATATAGGTTCCGTTATTTTTTTGATAGATCCATTCCTCAGAAAGAACCGTCACTCCGTCCTTTGCCTGCATATGCCAGCAAAGCTGTTCTCCTTCGGCATTTTTTGCGGTATATGCAAAGTCCCCTTCCAGCAGGTTTTCCTGATAGGTTCCCTCTTTTTCTGCCATGACGAATCCTGCTTCCGGAGCATTTTCATAGTACCGGTATCCCGTTTTTCCATGTCCGTTCATCTTTCCGTTTTTCCATTCCCCGTCCGCATAGGTAAATCTTGGCTCCGCCAGCACCATAGCCTGTACCGCCGCGCAGTCTCCCTCCGGCTTTCCTTTGGAAAACTCCCCAAAGAAAACCGTATTGAATCTGGTGACCGCCAGGCCCCTTCCTTCTGTCTCTCCCGTCAGCTCCTCCATACGTCCCGTCAGCTCCCCCGCGGTCTCTTCCTGCCAGTACAGATATTTTTTTCCTCCAAGTGTCTCCTGAACCAAAGTTTTTAAGATGTCCTCCTGACTGTTTAAGATTTCTGCAGCCTGGTCCAGCTCCCTTTTTTCCATGGCCTGGCAGAGGGACTTAAGAAGAGCCTCCTCCTCTTCATTTACCGGAAGGGGAGCACCAGCCTTTGTCTCCTCTGTTTTCTCTGCTTCCCCCGTTTCCACGGGGTCCTCCATTTCCATGTTCTTTTCGATTTCTGGAGCACACCCGTTATAATTTCCCGGAATTTTTCCTCCCCGAAGCGCTGCCAGAACCGCAGCCGCCGCCAGAACCGCTATCAGAAACCCAGCTCCCCTCCCAGGACTTTTCTTATGTGCCATCCGTTTGTCTCCTAGCTCCGCCCGCCTCTCTCTGAGCACTCCCCGCCTGTCCTTTTGTCTCTCCAATCTTATTTCATTCCTTCCTTTCCTGTCGTACCGGTTATGCCAAAAGCCTCCAGGAGGAGAGCGGCCCCCTCCTTAATCTCCGTTTCCGAAAGACTCGCATATCCGAGAATCACTGTTTTTGTCTGTCCTGCATGTTCTTTATGGATAAAAAAACCGGAAAGTCCGTAAACCTTTACGCCAGCCCTGGCCGCCGCCTCCACAAGCTCCTCCTCCGTCATCTCCCCCCGGTGGGAAAGCAGCACATGAAGTCCCGCAAATTCTCCCCCGATTGCAAACGTCTCTTCAAGAGGCCTTAAGGCCGCCAGCAAAGCGTCATGCTTTGCTTTATAAATCTCCCGCATCCGGTTTAAATGACGCTCAAAATACCCGCCTGCGATAAACTGGGCAAGAAGCCTCTGATCTACCCGGGACACAGTGGACGAATAAAACCTGGCCTGCTCTCTGTACTTTTCCAGAAGGCCTGCCGGAAGCACCATGTATCCCACGCGGATAGCCGGAGCAATAGCCTTGGAAAAGGTTCCCATATAAATCACGCAGCCGTTCTGATCCATGCCCTGGAGCGCGGGAATGGGCTTTCCCTTATAGCGGAACTCACTGTCGTAATCGTCCTCGATTAGATAACGCCCGGGCTTCTCCCCTGCCCATGCCAAAAGCTCCTGACGGCGCTTCACCGGCATCACAATTCCCATGGGGAACTGATGGGACGGCATGACATAGGCCACGGAAACAGAGAGGTTTCTGAGTTCAGAAACCATAAACCCGCTCTCATCCATCCCCACAGGAAATACCGGATGCCCCATTCCCGAAAGTACGCGGCAGGCCTGCTTGTAGGTGGGATTTTCCATGGCAATTCCCATATGATTTCCTAACAGCTGGGACAGCAGCATCAGAAGATATTCGTTTCCCGCTCCCACAAGAATCTGGTCCGTCCTACAGGTTACGCCTCTGGCGCCATGAAGATATTCACGAATTGCCTCCCTTAGGGGGAGATCCCCCTGGGGATCCCCTTTTAGAAAAATCTCCACTTTCTCTTCTTTTAAAATGGCTCTGTTGATTTTTCTCCAGGTGGAAAAGGGGAAACTCTTTAAGTCAATGCCCCTGGGAGAAAAATCCACCTTCCACGGGACCGGCAAATCCGTCCTTCCCTCCGGCCTGACTGTCTTTCCCTCCCCGGAAACCGGAGGCAGGAGCCCGTCGAGCCTTGCGGCAAAGTATCCCTTTCTGGGAACCGCCTCCAGGTATCCCTCCGATACAAGCTGCTCATAGGCAAGCTGAGTGGTGCTCCGGCTTACCTTTAAATTTTTTGCCAGCTCTCTGGATGAGGGAAGCCGCTTATCCGGCTTTAAATTTCCGTTTCTGATTTCATTTTTAATGTACAGATAGATCTGCTCATAAAGAGGTCTGACATCCTGGCTGTTTAAGGGAATCATAAGTTCCATCGTTTTCTCCTCATCAATTTGTCAGGAAAGACTTTTCCCCGCTCACGCACCAGAGGGTAGGCTGCGAAAGCGGCACATGCCTTTTTGCCAGGGCTGCCCGTAACAACAGCCTGTGTCCTTCTGCCGGGGCAGGCTGCAAAAACAGCCTGTGTCTTTCTACCGGGGCAGGCTGCAAAAACAGCCTATGTCTTTCTGCACCATGTGAACATAAAAGGGATGTTCACAGGAAAAAGCATCCGCGAGCATCCCTCATTTTCTCATATGTTTAAGCGCTCCACACGCCTCTGAATTCTTTCCTATTTCGGAAGCTTAAATGAGCTCTTTAAGGAAACGATCCTGTTATAAACAGGCTTTCCCTCCACACTGTCTTTACAGTCCACGCAGTAGAAACCGTTTCGCACGAACTGGAAGCTGTCATAAGCCTTGGCCTCCATTAAGGACGGCTCCACATAAGCCATGACAACGGTCTCTGAATTGGGGTTTAAATTCAGGGTCCCGTCCGGATTTAGTTTTCCCTTTTCCTCATCCACAATATTTTCGTACAGACGGCATTCCACCTGTCCGGCCGTGGGGACCGATACCCAGTGAATGGTTCCCTTTACTTTTCTTCCGTTGAAGCCGGAACCGCTCTTTGTCTCCGGGTCATAGGTGCAGTGAATCACGGTCACATTGCCGCTTTCATCTTTTTCACAGCCGGTGCAGGTCACAAAATATGCGCCCATGAGGCGTACCTCGTTGCCCGGGAACAGGCGGAAATATTTCTTCGGCGGCTCCTCCATGAAATCCTCTCTCTCAATGTAGAGTTCACGGGAGAAGGGAACCGGCCGCTCGCCCATGTCAGGGTTTTCCAGGTTATTGGGAACGGAAAGCATTTCTGTCCGGCCCTCCGGATAGTTATCAATGATCAGCTTTACCGGATCCAGCACAGCCATCATCCGCGGTCTCTTTAACTTCAAGTCCTCACGGATGCAGTATTCAAGCATTGCGTAATCCACGGAACTGTTGGCCTTGGAAACGCCCACCAGATCCACGAACATTCTGAGAGATTCCGGCGTATACCCTCTTCTTCTCAAAGCGGCGATGGTCACCAGACGGGGATCGTCCCATCCGTCCACAATTCCGTCCTCCACCAGCTTTTTAATGTATCTCTTTCCTGTTACCACATTAGTCAGATACAGCTTTGCAAACTCAATCTGACGGGGCGGATTCTCAAATTCGCACTCTCTTACCACCCAGTCGTAAAGAGGTCTGTGGTCCTCGAATTCCAGGGTACAGATGGAGTGGGTAATGTGCTCAATCGCATCCTCAATGGGATGTGCAAAATCATACATGGGGTAAATGCACCATGTATCGCCTGTATTGTGATGGGTCATATGGGCCACACGGTAGATAACCGGATCGCGCATATTGATGTTGGGAGACGCCATGTCAATCCTGGCGCGGAGCACCTTTTCACCGTCCCCGTAAACACCGTTTTTCATCTCCTCAAAAAGCTTTAAGTTCTCT
This sequence comes from uncultured Lachnospiraceae bacterium, assembly GCA_910585355.1. Classification (GTDB taxonomy): domain Bacteria; phylum Bacillota; class Clostridia; order Lachnospirales; family Lachnospiraceae; genus CANRXD01. Next base: position 23,127 of record CAJUDN010000035.1, on the reverse strand, counting down.
TCCACCGTTCTGTCGCGGTAAGGACTGTTTTTACCGGGAGTATTGAAATCGCCGCGGTATTCCCTGATTTCCTCCGCACTCAGGTCACAGACAAAAGCCTTTCCCTTTTTAATAAGAAGCACGGCGCACTCGTACATTTTCTCAAAATAATCGGAGGCAAAAAACAGCCTGTCTTCAAAATCAGCACCCAGCCATCTCACGTCAGAAATAATGGATTCCACATACTCAGTCTTTTCTTTTGTCGGGTTTGTATCATCAAAACGGAGGTTGAATTTTCCGCCGTATTCCTTTGCAAGTCCGGAGTTTAAGATAATGGATTTTGCGTGTCCGATATGAAGGTAGCCATTGGGCTCCGGTGGGAACCTGGTCTGGACATGGTCATATACTCCTTCCGCAAGGTCCTTGTCAATTTCCTGTTCAATAAAGTGTTTGGAAACTGTCTCTTTTGTTTCCTCTGCCGGTTTTATATTTTCCGCCATATCAATTCCTCCATTTTGGTTAGTAGCATTATACTATCATATTTTCACCGATTATAAAAGGGCAATTTTGCATAAAACCGTGCATATTTTATTCCCGGACCACAAAAAATAGTACTACCCTGCGGAAATAGTATAACCAAACCTTTATGTATAGAAAGAAGGACAGCTATGACTACAAGAACAGATAACAGAAAGGTCGCCCTGGTGGGAACCGGAATGGTGGGCATGAGCTTTGCTTACAGCCTTCTAAATCAGGCGGCCTGCGACGAGCTGGTACTCATTGACCTGGATAGAAACCGTGCCGAGGGGGAAGCCATGGACTTAAATCACGGGCTGGCATTCTCCCCGGGAAACATGAAAATCTATGCCGGCTCCTATGAAGACTGCCGGGATGCAGACATTGTGACCGTCTGCGCCGGAGTAGCACAGAAGCCTGGGGAAACCAGGCTGGCCCTTTTAAAGCGAAATGCAGCTGTGTTCCAGTCCATCATTGAGCCTGTGGCGGCATCCGGCTTTCACGGAGTTTTTCTTATTGCCACCAATCCGGTAGATATCATGACCCGGATCACCTGCCATCTCTCTGGATTTCCCAAAGAACGCGTCATCGGCAGCGGCACCGCCCTGGATACCGCCAGACTCCGATATCTTCTTGGACAGTATTTTCAGGTGGATCCCAGAAATGTCCACGCCTATGTCATAGGGGAACACGGAGATTCTGAGTTTGTACCCTGGAGCCAGGCCCTTTTAGCCACCAAACCAGTGCTCCAGATATGCGAAGAATCCGGCGGCAGCCTGGACTTTAAAACTCTGGAACAAATCTCAAATGATGTGAGAAATGCGGCCTACAAGATCATTGACGCAAAAAAAGCCACCTATTATGGCATTGGCATGGCTTTAACCCGCATCACCAAAGCCATTTTAAATGGGGAAAACAGCATTCTCACGGTCTCTGCATGTCTGGACGGCGATTACGGGCAGGATCAGGTATTTGTCGGCGTTCCCTGTATTTTGAATCAGAACGGGGTCAGCCGGATTCTCCATCTGAATCTGGCTCCGGAAGAAATGGAAAAATTTTCAGATTCCTGCAGTACCCTGCGAAAATCCTTTGACGAATTACAGTTATAAGATTATACTGAATGTATTGCTGGGCTTTCTGCGGTTCATCCCGGCTGTCTGCCGGACGGCCGCAAATACATACCTATGGAGGATACTCTTTATGAACAAAAATTCCTTTGATCTCATCACATTCGGCGAAATCATGTTAAGGCTCTCCCCGCCACGCCACGCGCGGATTACGGACGGCGATATTTTTGAAAAGCGCGCCGGAGGCGCCGAGCTCAATGTAGCATCCGGCGTGGCTCTTCTGGGCCTCCGCACCGGAATCTTATCCAGACTTCCGTTAAATGAGCTGGGGACCTTTATAAAAAACAGGATCCGTTTTGTGGGTGTTTCTGATGACTTTTTAATTTATGACGACACCCCTGACGCGAGACTCGGTCTTTACTATTATGAAATGGGAGCCGCCCCCAGAAAGCCTACCATTGTCTACGACCGCCGCTCCTCCTCCGTCACCAGAATTACCCTGGACGAAATTCCAAAGGACATCTATACCTCCGCCAGAATGTTCCACACCAGCGGCATCAGCCTGGCGCTTTGTTCCGGCATGAGAAATGTGGCCGTGGAGCTGATCCGAAAATTCAAGGAACAGGGCGCCATGATTTCCTTTGACGTAAACTACCGGGCCAACTTATGGAGTGAGGACGAGGCCCGGGAAACCATTAAAAACATCCTTCCCATGGTGGATATTCTCTTTGTGTCGGAGGAAACCAGCCGCCGGATGTTTCAAAAATCCGGGGAACTTTCGGAAATCATGAAGAGCTATGCAGAGGAATATGGAGTAAAGATCGTGGCCACCACCCAACGGACGGTAGTAAGCCCCAGAAAACATAACTTCACTTCCACGGTATACGACGCCCGCACCAATCAGTATTTCACAGAAGAGCCCTACACCGACATTGATGTCATTGACCGTATAGGTTCGGGCGACGCTTATGTGGCAGGCGTACTGTTTGGTCTCCTGAAATATGACGACCCCGAAAAAGCCATGCAGTTTGGAAATGCCACTTCCAGCGTAAAAAACACAGTTCCCGGAGACCTGCCCTCTTCAGACTTCAAAGAAATCGACCGAATCATCCGTGAACACCATGCCACAGGGCCGGTCAGTGAAATGAACCGCTGACGCATTCGCACTTTGCCAAATGACAGAACACCAGACGATAAAGCCCCCTGTCCAGTGGAGTCATCCAAAGAACAGGGGGGCGTAACCGTTCAGGCACTACCTGAACCATCATGGTTATTACACTTAAATACTGATAATTCCAAAATACTTCAAAAGTTCACCGGCCAGAATGGCTGCTAACATCACAGGGGCAACCCAGCGAATCATCACACGATAAAGTTTCTTTCTCTTAAACTCTCCAGAGGATTCCACCTCATCTTCCACATATCTGCATCCCAGTACATGTCCCACAAAAACGCAGGTTCCGATGGCCGCAATGGGCATCAGCACAGAATTGGACACAAAATCGAAGAAATCCAGAAACTGCATCTTAAGGATTGTGATGTGCGCCCAGGGTCCGTATCCAAGACAGGAGGGAATTCCCAAGAGGATGATCACAGCCGTTGATATGATTGTTGCGGATCTTCTGTTGATTTTTGCGCGGTCAGACACAATGGAAACCACCGTCTCCAAAAGGGAAATGGAAGATGTCAGAGCTGCAAACAGCACCAGAAGGAAAAACATTCCGCCGATAAACCCTCCCATGTTCATGGACTCAAATACCTTCGGAAGAACGCCGAACATCAGACCGGGACCCGCTTTTCCTCTGATTAAGGAGGCGTCACCGCCGTTAAAAGCCACCACGGCCGGAATAATCATAAGGCCTGCCAAAAATGCAATTCCCGTATCAAAAATCTCGATCTGAGCAACTGACTTTTCCAGGTTGTCCTCTTTTTTCATATAAGATCCATAAGTAATCATAATCCCCATGGCCAGGGACATGGAATAGAAAAGCTGCCCCATGGCTGCCAAAATCGTCGTAACGGAAACATCTGAAAAATCCGGAAGCAGATAATACTTAAGTCCGCCCATGGCGCCGGGAAGGGTCAGGCTGTAAACAGATATGCCTATGGATAATAAAACCAGAACCGGCATCATGACCCGGCTGGCTTTTTCCACACCTTTTTCAACGCCAAAAAGAACGACGATGGCGGTTATTAGAACAAATACCAGAAACCAAAACATGGGCCTGCCCATGACGCCAGTTCCCGCGCTGCCAATGAAATTTCCGAAAAACGCATCGTCCGACGCCGCCAGCCCGTTTCCGGCAGCAAACTCGGCCAGATATTTCATAACCCATCCGCCGATCACGCAGTAGTACGGTGTAATAATCACAGGAATCAGCGCGGAAAGCCATCCCAGAGCTGCAAACCGGCGGTCCAGAGACTTAAAAGCCTCAATACAGGATAATCTGGTTCGCCTTCCCAGGGCAATCTCTGTAATCATCAAAGTAAATCCAAAAGTCAACGCCAGAAGAATGTATATAATTAAAAACGCTCCTCCGCCGTATTTTGCCGCCAGATACGGAAACCTCCACATGTTTCCCAGACCAACCGCGGAACCGGCAGCAGCCAGAACAAATCCAATCCGGCTGGTGAAACTGCTTCTTTCTTTCATACTTAAACTCCCCTCCTATCGGTTTTGGTGAAAATATGACACTTATTATACCCGATTAAAGGAAAGTTTGCAATTACTTTATCTGGTAATTAATGTAACAGTTCAGTCCTGCGGAGATTCCAAGTAAAAAACGCGCGGTAAGTTTGTTTTCATAAGCATTTTTTACCCGGAATCTTCATAAGGCGGACGCCCGGTGTTTTAAACCGGCCAAAAACCGCCTGACAAGCGAGCCTGACGTCTATTTTCGCCCGGTTTTTCCCGCCCTGTGAACTGCAATTACAAATCCAGATCAATGAATTCAAAATCTTCGTCTTCGTCCGCTTCGGACTGCTCTTCCCCAGCCGTATGGCCTGCTTCTTTCGCAAGGGAAGACGCAAGATCCCGTTCCAGATCTGCCACGCTCCTTGCGGGCGCCTGTCTCCCGGAAGACAAGTTCTTTGCGGATTTCCTCACCGGAGGCTTTTCCTCCTCCAGAGCCAGATCCTCAAACTCCGGTTCTTCCTCCATAACCGTTCTCTTGCTTTGCGGAATGCCGCGCTCTGCCTTACGGCCTTGTTTTATGTTTTCTCCGCCATAGGATGCGCGTTCCCTTTTCGGAGTCTCCGGCTCTTTATACCATTCCCGCTCAGATTTATAAGTATTTTTAGGCTTCCTTGTCAGAAGAAGAATCAGCAGGATAATTACCAGCAGGATGCACACGCCGAAAAGTCCCACAACGATGTAGCCGCGGATTCTGTAATCATCCAGAAGTCCGTTGTAATCCTCCGCCACACTCACATATTTCGCACGCAGGTCCTCGGCATCCGGATCCGGGAAGTACCTCTGAAGTGTCATTTCCTTCTGATCATAGCGGTAGAAGTTTTTCTCTCCAGCCGAATTTTGTCCGTACACCACGCAATATTCCGGAGTCTCGCTGCCTTTCCAGATCCAGCCATCAACCGTATGACTGCCAATGTCGATGGTGCACGCCGAAAATCCTTCCGGAAGCCCGGTCCCCTCGGGAATTTCCTCCGGAGGAAGTACGATAATGGTCTTTTCTGCCATACGTACTGTCACATAAGGCACAAGCATCCCATTTTCCGCATCATAAACGAAGAAATCTCCGTTTCCTTCTTCATTGGTCATATAAAGCAGGATGATTCCCTGTTCATTGACAGCTGCCTGGACCTGAGCTCCATTGTACTCATATTCCGTAACAGTGAAGCCATCCGGGAGTTCCTCCTCACCAAAGGTCTCTGCCACCTGCCAATTGCCGCTCTCCACATCCACAGCCTCTCCGGGAGCCATTGCTTCTGCGGAATCCGACTCTGCATTATTTTCTGAGGGCGCCTCATCTGATTTAACAACCGTTATGGTATAGGTTTTCGTGGTGGCGCCGTCCTCCGCCGTCACTTTGCATACCACAGTATTTTCTTCGGATTCCAGGTGCTCGTTTCCCTCTACCACCACCTTTGCCTTATCGTCCGTGGCCGGAGCGCTGACGGTGATCTTTTCTGTGTCGACGGGCACCGTTACTGTATACTCTGTCACATCCGCAGAGAAAGCCGGGGTCAGTTCGCCGGGAGAAACAGTTAAGGACGACAGGGATGCCTCCTTGGAATAAGTTTCCGGCGCGTTGACCTTCACAGCGGAATTTCCCACGTGTTCGATGGAAACTGCCTGAGAATTTGCGTCATAAACTTCCTGGGACCTCACTTTGATGGAAGAGGTTCCCGCCTTTAAAGCCTTAAACTTCAGTGTAAAGCTGAAGGTGGTTTGCTCCGCGGATTCCATGGCGCCTACGACCCGGATGGAACCCGCCCCTCCATTTGCATTGGTTCCGCTTACAAATTCCAAAGCCGAGGCGTCATACTCCAGCATCACATCGGAAGCGCCCAGTGGCTCTCCGCTGGAGGATGTGATTTTCATGTTCACGGAAACCTGATTTCCCACAGTCACTGACGGGTCCGAAAAAGTAATTTTTCCGGTCGCTGCATAAGACACAAGCAGTTGTCCCGGCATTACGGCGAGCAGCATGATCATTGTCAGGAAGGCCGCCGCCAGCTTCTTTATTTGTCTGTTCATAACTGTTTTATCTCCTTACTGTCTTCCCATAATTATCTTTTGCAGCGCTTTTGCATCCGCCTGGGTAATGATTCCGTCCCCGTTCAGATCAGCCGCCGCTTTCTGGGCTTCATTTAATACATTTTCCCCAAGAATCTGTCTTTTTATAAGTATCAGATCAAGAATTGTCACCGAACCGTCCCCATTGCAGTCTCCTTTCTGGAGGGCGGCCTGGGTTTCCGGTGCACTGGTTTCAGGCGCCTGGGTTTCCGGCGCCTGAGTTTCTGCCGGAATTGTTTCCCAACCCGGTCCTATGTTATCCTGGGTTCCCGCACCTAAAGATGCAGTCACAGTTTCTGCCGCTCCGGTCCCGGAACCTGCCGCCGGGGCGGTTTCCCCGCCAGGACCTATGCCAGCCTGAACTCCTGTATTCGCAGATGCAGCCGTGGTTTCTACTGCTCCGGTCTCAGAACCTGTCGTCGGGACAGTTTCCCCCGGCATGATGCCGCCGGGTCCGATCTCTGTTCCCGGTCCCCTGGCGCCCTCTGCGCTGCTTCCCGCAGAGTTTCCTGTAGTTTGGCCTCCCGGATTTACATTAACCACCGGGGCATCGGACTGCCGTACCACATGGAGGCGATACGTGCGGACGCTTCCATTTTCGGCCTTTACTTCCACCTGTATTGTATTATTTCCGCTCTGGAGCGGCACGGTCCCCGTTCCTGCCACGGAAGCTTTGGAATCAATGGCGGCGGCGTTCACGGAAATTTTATCCACAGACGGATTCACAATAATGTCATAGCTTTCCGTATCCCTGTTAAAGGTGGGCGTTAAGGCATATCCTGTCACCTCCAGTGAGGACAGTTTGTTGTTGGGGCTTCCTGTGCCAGCCGGTCTTGCACAGGCAGTCTCCGGCATATTGCTGTATACGGGAATTTTAAATATAAGCGTTCCCCGCTTCATTTCATCGGTATAGGCCCTGGCAAGCTTTGCGGCCTCCCCTGCCGCCCCTTCCACATTGGTCATATACTGGTGCTTATATAAATTCGTGCCCTGTACGTTGAACTTTTTCAGATAAAACGTATCCTGGCCCTGTTTCACAAAATTTTCACCATAATAGCAGGCCCCGCCCACAATGGACTTTTCAATGGAATTCCATGGTCTCCCATAGTTTCCTGCCTGAGACGCGTACCAGAGGCCTCTTGTAACTGCCGACATGGAGCCGGAGGCATAGGCGCCCACATTGAAAAAATTGTAATAGCCTTCATACCCGGAGGTGGTCCCGGAAATGCTTCCTGAGGTTCCTTTCCCCTGTTCCTGAAGGATCATGGCGCCCAGCACATAGGGATTCACTCCGGATTGCGCTGCCGCTCTCATAATAATATCCACATAACTCTCTGAAGGAACCGGAGATGTGGAAGACTCTCCTGTATGGTCTTCCGTAATGGAAGAGGCATCCATGCCCGGACCATATTCCACATTGGGGACTGAAAGAACCTGCGTTTCTCTGGCGCTCACGGAGACGGAGGGCCCTTCCAGGCTTACATCCTGGCTTCCTCCTCCTGCGTTTGTTCCGTCCGCGGGCTGCGAAGACGAAGAACCTGCTGGGGAGGCCTGCGTATTTTCAAATCCCGGACCATAATTTTCTCCCGGCCGCAGCGTCTGGCCGGAGCCCGTATTTCCCGACTGTCCTGCATCTCCTGGCTGTCCTGTGTTTCCTGACTGACCGCTTTCTCCTGTGCCCTGTCCGGAACCGCCACTGTTTTCTCCCGCACCCTGCCCGGAGCCGCCATTTGAACCGCTCCCGGAATTTTGGCCGGAAACAGAACTTTCCAGAAAGGTTCCGCTCACAAGGCTTTTAAGACCTTCCGCCGTATGCCTGGATCCGTCGTATGTATGAAGAAGGAACTGGAACACATAGGTATCATTTAAAAAGTTTCTGGGATCCATATAATAGCTGACGATATCCTTCGATGCCGCCACCCAGCTTGCCCCGTCAAAACCTGTCCAGGTTCCCGTCCCCCAGTCATAGGCTCCGTATTCCGTGGATTTCCATGAAGAAATACTGTTTGTTCCCACCAGATTTGCGCCCACCAGCGACTCATTGGAAATTACGTCATTCCAGTCAAGCCCCGTATTCTGCACCTGAAATACCCAGGACGGGTGCTCTGCGTGGAGCGCCCGCAGAGAATCCTTATAGCTTTCCGGAAATCCCTGCTGGGTTAAATAAGTTTCAAAACTGGCATCCATTGTATAGGAAACGGGAAATTTAATGTAGGCAGCGGATACGTATCCCTCCGCCGTCTCTGTTCCGGAAGCAAACCGGATTTTATACCATCGATTCCCGTCGGTGCCTGTGGTTTCCTCCGTTACAGTCACTGCTGTTCCATAGAGCAGACGCTTCACAACGGAATTGCCCGTCCCTGGTCCACTTCTCACATTAAGGCTGGTGGCATTTACCGTCGCCGCTCTGTTGGTTTCTGCGTATATTACCCGGGGACTTTCATTCAAAAGTCCTGTTCCCCCAAGGGTTTCGTAAAATAAAAATGCGCCCACAAGAGCGGCCAGGACCTGTTTCCCTTTTTTTCTCATAATTTTCTCTCCTGCTTTCATTTCCCTCATCTCCCAGGAAATGACACCAAAGCCATTATACTGACAAAGAGACTTTCCTGTCAACCTCAGAGAAAAAAGTTCACAGTTTTGCCAACAATTACCTCATTTTCGTAAGATTTTCTTAACATTTTTACAAAAGCAGATTTACCGTAAAAAAGGAATCCTGCAGAACAGGATTCCTTTTTATAAAGCCTATACGGGGTATACTTTATTCTCTTTATCGGCCTTCTTCGGATCAACCTTGGTCTTTTGTGCCTCACGGTATTCAAAGAAATCCTTGGCAACCGCCGGGAACAGAGCATAAGATAAAACATCTTCATCCTGCTGTTTCCACTGTGCACATTCCTTTTCAAACTGCGGAAGCTGCGGCGGAATCAAATCAGCCGGGCGGCAGGTGATTGGAGTCGCATCGCCGATGATCTTTTTCTGAACCTCGGGGTTGAAGGGCTTAACTGTCTGGCCAAACTCGCCCATCATGATCTTCTTTGACTCCTTCGGAACCATCTTGTAACGCTCTCCGGCCAGTACGTTCATAACAGCCTGAGTGCCGACGATCTGTGAAGACGGAGTAACAAGCGGCGGCTCGCCGAAATCCTTTCTTACTCTCGGAATTTCCTCAAGAACGGCGCGGTACTTGTCTTCCTGGCCGGCTTCCTTAAGCTGGCTTACCAGGTTGGAAAGCATTCCGCCCGGTACCTGATACTGAAGCGTCTTGATATTAACGCCCAATACCTTGGGATTAAGAAGCCCGCTCTTAAGAGCCTCTTCACGAATCGGCGTGAAGTAGTCGGCAATCTCCGCCAGGAGGCTCTGATCATATCCGGTGTCAAAAGGAGTTCCCCGGAACGTCTCGACCATAACTTCCGTTGCCGGCTGAGAGGTTCCCAGAGCCAACGGAGACATCGCACAGTCGATGATGTCGCAGCCTGCCTCCACTGCCTTTAAATAGGTCATGGAAGCCACGCCGGAGGTGTAGTGAGTATGAAGGTCAATAGGAAGGCTTGTTCCTTCCTTAAGAGCCTGAACCAGCTCCGCTGCCTTATAGGGAGTCAGAAGACCTGCCATATCCTTAATGCAGAGAGAATCCGCGCCCATTTCTTCAATCTGGCGGGCAATATTCTTCCAGTAATCAAGGGTATAGGCATCGCCAAGGGTATAGCTTAATGCAATCTGTGCATGGCCTTTTTCCTTGTTTGTGGCCTTAACGGCTGTTTCAAGATTTCTGATATCGTTTAAGCAGTCGAAAATACGGATGATGTCAATACCGTTTGCAATGGATTTCTGTACAAAGTATTCCACCACATCGTCTGCATAGTGGTTGTATCCCAGAATGTTCTGGCCGCGGAACAGCATCTGCAACTTGGTGTTCTTAAAGCCAGCTCTCAGTTTTCTAAGTCTTTCCCACGGATCTTCCTTTAAGAAACGAAGGGATGCATCGAAGGTAGCGCCGCCCCAGCACTCAACTGCATAGTAGCCAACCTTATCCATTTTCTCTACAATCGGGAGCATCTGCTCTGTGGACATTCTGGTTGCAAGCAGGGACTGGTGGGCATCACGAAGAACGGTCTCAACAATCTTTACCGGCTTTTTCTGAATTTCTGCCATTGTATTTACCTCCTAGAAATTATCAATTACAACTTACTGGATTCCAAAGATGGCCATGAAAGTGCCTGCTGCTACGGCAGTACCGATAACACCGGCCACGTTGGGGCCCATGGCGTGCATCAGAAGGAAGTTGGTGGGATCTGCCTCAGAACCAACCTTCTGGGATACGCGGGCCGCCATCGGAACGGCGGAAACACCGGCAGAACCGATTAGCGGATTTACCTTGCCTCCGGTTACCTTGCACATGATCTTACCGAAAATAGTACCGGCGGCGGTGCCGAATGCGAATGCAATCAGACCCAGAATAACGATCTTGATGGTAGTCCATTTCAAGAATGCCTCAGCGCTTGTGGTGGCGCCAACAGAAAGGCCAAGTACGATAACTACGATATACATTAACGCGTTGGCGGCCGTTTCCTGAAGCTGCTTCACAACGCCGGACTCACGGAATAAGTTACCTACCATCAGCATACCCACAAGCGGGGCGGTCGTGGGAAGAATCAGGCAGACAACGACAGTAACAATAATCGGGAATAAAATCTTCTCCAGTTTGGAAACCGGGCGAAGCTGTTCCATTTTAATTTTTCTCTCTTCTTCCGTTGTCAGAAGCTTCATGATCGGCGGCTGAATGATCGGAACAAGAGCCATGTAGGAGTAAGCGGCTACGGCAATGGGTCCCATGAACTCTGTCTGTCCAAGTTTTCCTGCAAGGAAAATGGAAGTCGGACCGTCGGCGCCGCCGATGATGGAGATCGCAGCAGCGGCTTTATCGTTGAAGCCCATGAAAATAGCCATAAAGTACGCCGCGTAAATACCGAACTGTGCGGCGGCTCCCAGAAGGAAGCTTTTGGGGTTCGCAATTAACGGACCGAAATCTGTCATGGCGCCTACGCCCATGAAAATCAAGGACGGCAGGATACTCCACTCATCCAGCAGGTAGAAATAGTGAAGCAGTCCGCCTACGCCGTTTGATGAATCTTCGACGGTCAGCATAATATCCGGATAGATATTAACAAGCAGCATACCGAAGGAAATCGGGACAAGAAGCAACGGCTCAAAGCCTTTTCTTATGGCAAGGTATAAAAATACAAACGCCACAAAAATCATAATCATATTGCCAAATGTCAGATTTAAGAATGCTGTCTGCTGAACAAGATTCAAAAGTGTATTTTGAATATAATCCATGTTAATCCCTCCATGTGGAATCTGCAGTCAGCAGACGACTAATTTAATGTTGCAAGGGTTGCGCCCGGCTCTACGGAATCGCCGACAGATACGTTGATCGTTGCAACAGTGCCATCCTGAGGAGCAACGATTTCATTCTCCATCTTCATGGCTTCCAGAATCAGAATTACCTGGCCTTTCTTCACAGCCTGACCGGCGGATGCTTTCACGCCGAGAATCTTTCCGGGCATGGGAGCTGTAACTGCAACGCTTCCTGCTGCGCCAGCAGGAGCTGCTGCGGGTGCCGGAGCGGGTGCCGGAGCTGCCGCGGGCGCCGGGGCCGCTTTCGGGGCCGGGGCTGCGGCCCTCGGTGCAGATGCCTTACCTGTAAAACCTTCCTCTACGGTTACTTCATAAACGTTTCCATTAACGGTAATTGTATAATTCTTCATTTTCATTTCCTCCTGAAATTATGGGTTATTTCCAGTTCCTCTTGGGAACACGTTTAATGGAACGGACCACAAGCCCCTCGGCTGTTTCCTTTCCTTCCGATGCTGCAATCGCCGCTGCAATAACAGAAATCAGTTCCGTATCATCAGACATCTCCTCCTGAACCGGAGCCGTTACGGGCGCCAAAACTGCCGCAGGTGCCAAACCTGCCGCGGGCGCCGGGGCTGCGGCCGGAGCCTCTTTTTTGTTCATGCCCGCTTCAAAGCGATTGATATATTTGAACATGCTGATAATCCAGCTGATGAAAATCAGTACCAGGAATACAATTCCCATGCCCATAAGGGTATTCATGCCTGCCTTTGAAAGCTTCTCGCCGGTAGTATATTCCGGAGAGATGCTGATGGAGCTGATAACAGAAAGATCTTCATCCACGATCAGAGAAAATACTGCGTTTCTCTTCTCAAACTGCGCCTGGATTCTGACTGCATAACCATCATCCACGTTCTCAACCGTCGGTGTTTCGGATGAAATCAGGGCACCCAGATCGTCCATTGTGGACTCCCAGGACTTCAGCGCACTCTGCATGACTGTGTCTTTGTTCTTTGCGCTGGTATCAAGCGCCTGCTGCAGATCTTCCTCTGTCATGGTGCTGAACAGATCCAGATACTGCTGCGTCCCCTGCTGGAGAGTCATCAGAACGGACGGATCAATCTCCTCTTCTGTTTCTGCCGCCTGTGAGCAGCCCGCCAGGGCAAACAGACATACTGCCATGCAAAGAGCAAGCCAGCTTCTTTTAATATTCTGTTTCATATATCTGCCACCTCGTCTTAGACCGTTCCGTGTTTCTTGGACGGACGATCCTCTCTCTTTGTAAACAGCATTTCAAATGCTGCGATCACACGCTTTCTCGTATCTGACGCATCAATGATGTCATCCACATAGCCTCTCTTTGCCGCCGCCAGCGCGCTTGCCTGCATTGCGCTGTATTCTGCTGCCTTCTCATGAATCAGCACACCTGCATTGTCGGATTCCGCAATTTCCTTTGCGTACATGATCTTAACAGCCGGAACGGCATCCATCATACCGATGGAAGCGTTCTTCCATGCATAAACGATATCCGCGCCAATGGATTTGCTGTTCATCGTAAGACCTGCCGTTCCAAAAGCCTGACCCGCGATCACAGTTACCTTCGGAACATCTGCGTTTGCAAACGCGTACGTCAGACGTGCCGCCGCCTTGGCGATCTTCTTTTCTGTACACTTACATCCCTTATAACCGTTTACATTCACAAGGGTAAGAACCGGGATATTGAAAGCGTCGCAGAAGTTCACAAAGTCCGCCGCTTTCTCACATCCCTGTGCGGTCAGACTGCCGTCATACTCCGCTGTCTTCTCACCTTCCTCATAGGATTCCCTGCGGTTTGCCACACAGCCAACGGTAGTTCCATTTAACCGGATAAATGCCGTTACCATATTGGGGGCATAACTTTTTTTCATCTCCATATAAAAACTGTCGTCGGAGATCATGGCAAGAGCCAGCGCCGTATCGCCCGCGCAGTTTTCGAGGCCTTCACAAATTCTGTTTAAGTCGTCCTCACACTCGTCATAGGACATATCATCCTCGTTATTTGCCGGGAGAACAGAAACCAGCGTATGGATCGTAGAAAGAATTTCCTCCTCCGAGCCCGTCATGCATGCATTGCCTGCTTCCTCACTCTGGAATTTTGCACTGGAAGTATCGGCGCTGTTCCCCTCCAGAGCGTTGGGAGAATTCACAAATAATTTTGCCTTCTCCTCCATAAATGTGAAATCTGCCATTGCAGAGGCCACCGCCATACCGCCGCCGCAGCTGCCAAATACAGCCTGAATCTGCGGAATTACGCCGGATGCCAGAGCCTGGCAGGTGTAGAGTTTTCCGAAGCCGTTGAGAGCATCCATGCTCTCCTGCAAACGTAAGCCTGCACAGTCAATGAGGCCCACCACGGGAGCGCCCATCTTCATGGCCATGCCATAGAGGTTCTCAATTTTTTTTGCATGCATCTCGCCTACGGAACCGCCCATTACGGAAGCGTCCTGGCTGTACACGTATACAAGCGCGCCTTCGATTGTGCCGTAGCCGGTTACAACGCCGTCAGAAGGAGTTTCCTGCGCCTGCATATTGAAGTCTGTACTTCTGGCAGTGATGTACGCTCCGACTTCAACAAAGCTGTTGTCATCAAGCAGTGTGTGAATCCGCTTCATAGCTGACGTTTGTGTTGAATTAGTCATTTTGCTGTCCTCCATTATAAATATAATTGACGAAAAT
>CAJUDN010000035.1:0-8726 GCA_910585355.1 uncultured Lachnospiraceae bacterium | reverse complement strand
TCTGCCTAGTGTAATAATATACTTGTTTTCCCCAAATTTCAAGGTGTTTTTTCCACCCCTGGAAGAAATATGCATGATTTAAACAACAGGCGGCCGCAGGTTTGTTTTCTATTGCGGCCGCCCGTGTTTTTTTTACTTTTTTAAGTGTGGAACTCCCCCATGCCGCAGATATCATCCGGTATGGGGATCAGCCGTTTTCTTTTTTCTCATACGGTTTCCCCGGCTTTTAAATTCCCGCCTTACGCAGAACCGCTTACTGCCTGCTCTTTCTAACCTTCGATAACATTTTTTCATACATAGCAGTCATAAGAACCAATACGGCCAGCAAATAAACCGGAAACAGAGAAACGCTTACATAATTTGCAAGAAGCCCGAAAAGCGGCGGCATAAGGCAGGTTCCCGCATAGGCAGATGCCATTTGTACGCCAATCATAGCCTGTGACCTGGCAGCACCAAAATGTTCCGGCGTGGAGTGTATGATGGACGGGTAGACCGGGGCGCAGCCCAATCCAATCAAAAGCAGCCCTGACAGAACCCCTGCGCTGCCAAACGGCAAAAGTACAGACGCGATACCGGCCAAAATAATCCCCAGCCCCAGCCTTACCATCTGCGTATCCTTAAGTTTCATCGTCAGAAATCCGCTGAGAGCCCTGCCTGCTGTAATCCCAATAAAAAACAGGCCTGCAAATCCGGCGGCAGTCTCTGCGGATACTCCCCGGCGCAGCACAAGATAGCTGCTTGCCCAGAGACCGGTTGTCTGTTCCACCGCGCAGTAGCAGAAAAATGTGACCATGACTTCCTTTGCCCCCGGAATTTTAACAATCTGAAGCAAGGAAAGCGGTCCGGCTTCCACTTGTTCCTCCGCCCGTCCTGTATCCGTGTTTCCCTGTTTTTTCCATAGCGGCAGGCTGAAAATCAGTAGTATGGCCAGTACCGTCTGGAGAACGGCGACATATTGGTATCCCATATTCCACCCATGCCCTCCGGTCAGCGCATACCCCATGATATATGGGCCAAGGGAAGCGCCAACACCCCACATACAATGCAGCCAGCTCATATGTCTGCTTGCATAATGGAGCGCAACATAATTATTCAAAGAAGCGTCAACGCTTCCGGCCCCGAGCCCGTAAGGAACTGCCCAGAAGCATAACGCGGCGTAGGAATGGCTGATTGAAAATCCAAACAGGGCGGCGGCCGTCATGAACACACTGACAGCCGTAACTTTTCCCGGTCCAAATTTTCTGGTAAGTCCGTCGCTTTGCAGGCTGGAAATAATTGTCCCGACAGCGATAATCATGGAAATCCCTCCCGCATAGGAAACGGGTACAGAAAACTCCTGATACATGGCCGGCCATGCGGAACCCAAAAGAGAATCCGGAAGGCCCAGACTGATAAAAGCAAGATAAATAGTAATTAATAACAGATGAATCATTTTATCATCCTCCTTGTGTCTGTTCTGCTGTCCCTTTTTGATTTATTAAAAGAATACCGTCAAATAGTCCTTGATACAATACATTTTGGGACATATAATATAAAAAAAGCGCCAGACAGAAGGAGAAACAAGCATATGGCATTACAGGAATGCGGATTAAACCTGAATAAAGTATCAAAAGAACTTCACCCCCACGGAAGCCTTGAATTCCCCTGCGCCGGATATTCCTCCCGCCATACGGACAGGTCTGAAGACGTCATCCCCTGGCACTGGCATGAGGAAATGGAGATTATATACATAGAAGCCGGACAGATGAAAATAAAAATCCCTTCCAGATCATTTCTTCTGGAAAGAGGTGACTGTATCGTTATCAATTCAAATATTCTTCATTATGCCGCGGCCGCCGTGGAATACAGACTGCGTTCTCTTGTTTTCAGTCCGTCCCTTATTACAGGTAATGAGGAGCTTGTATTTGCAAAAAAATATATGCGGCCGTTATTAACCTGCAGCAACTTCTCCCACTATGTCATAAAGGCCGAAAATAATAAAAACGCGGCCGGCTGGTTCAACCTCGCGTTTGATGCTCTTGCGAAAGATTGTTACGGGTATGAGTTTCTTGTGCGGGAAAACTTATCCCGCATCTGCCTTTTTTTATATGGGGAATTTCAGCCGCAGATTAAAATTCAGAACCTTCCTCCGGATCAGGATAATCTCCGTCTCAGAAAAATGCTTACATTCATTCACAATAATTTTGCTGATGATATCTCCCTGGCGGATATTTCAGGCGCCGCCCATATCAGCAAGAGGGAAAGCCTGCGCTGCTTTAAAAAAAGCATCCAGCTTTCCCCCATTCAATATCTGTTAAAATACCGGATCATGCGCGGGGCTGAACTGCTGTTAAAGAATCCGGCGGACAGTATATCAGAAATTGCCGCATCATGCGGTTTCGACAGCCCCAGCAATTTTTCTAAAGTATTTAAACGCTTTTATAATTGCACACCGCGGGAATACAGAAATTCCAAAATTGATTTTCACTGCGTAACAGTGTAAAGTTTCCTTTATCCTTATTTCTTTCTCACATTCACAAGCTTCAGCGTAGAGGTAAAGAAGCTATAAAGCGCAGAGCCTGCAATACATCCGGCGCCAAGGATATAAAGAAGATCCTGGGCCTGCTTCTTCTTCCACCGCAGGGCTGCTGCACGGATTGCCAGAGCAACCAGTACCGTCATACCATTTAAAGTATTTCCAATTAAAAGACCTGTTGCAAACAGAATTCCCAGCTGACGGTGGCCGCCTAAAAGCTGAATAATCGCGCCGGGGATCGCCCAGATCAAAAGCCATTTTGCGATTTCCAGATTTGCACCGGCCTCGATGGTAGCGATATAGGTTCTCGCAGTTGGTACGAAAAGATCCTGGCTGAAATAGGTGTTCGCCATCAATGCAACAATCACAAACGCTACGCCGTAACCTACCATCTCACTGATGAACTGCTGTTTCCGTCCTGCTAATTCAAACTCTCTGTTTACGCCGCGGCCGCGGAGAATCCAGCCTGCCTTTAAGTCGGTGGCCATATCTGTAAATGCCGGGCCGGTCGCTGCCGTGTAAGCCACAAGAACGCCCAGCGCCAGCGGCGGAAAGCCCATCATGATACCGATCATCAGGAAAATAAGGGCCGTCGCCATTGCCGGAAACCATCCGGAATGCATGGCGGAAAGGCCGACTACCAGCTCAGAAGCAATGGCTGCAAAAGCAGCAAACACGATCCAGATAAGCAGCTGAACCATGCTCATATCCGTTACAATACCGGTCACCAGCGCCAGTAAGAGGGCAATAGCCAGGTATGCACAAAAGCCAAATACCAGGGATTTTCTCATGCTGTCCATATCAAC
The DNA here is from genome assembly GCA_910585355.1 of uncultured Lachnospiraceae bacterium. Lineage (GTDB taxonomy): Bacteria > Bacillota > Clostridia > Lachnospirales > Lachnospiraceae > CANRXD01. The sequence goes on along the minus strand of CAJUDN010000035.1, from coordinate 5,405 downwards.
GGAACAATTCTCTGCATTGACCTTCTCAAGTTTTCCGCTTCTTTTTGAAAGCATGAGTCCTGCCTGTACTAACGATACCACGCCGGCGCCGATCATGATGCCGTGAGGCAGATATGTGATCATAACAGGAGCTGCCCCATCAACGCTCACTGCCGCCGTCCATGCCGGGATAACGCTGCCCTTAATCAGGCTTCCGATGGCAAACGCTGTCATCGCAACGATGTTTCCAAACCAGGATACGCCAAATAAATCCATCGGAATACCGAAAGCCTTGCCGACTGCACCGGCGCCCATGCCCACAAATAAGAGCAGGGAACGTTTTCCGCGGTTTGCCAGCGCCAGGATTGTCTCGGATGTGGCAATACCGGAGGGGAACGGGTTGGTGGCCACAAACATCGGAGAATCGAATACCCTGTAAATCAGGAATCCATCTACGACTGTTGCCAGGGTCACGCCAATCAGAACCGGGAACAGCAGATCGCTTCTTCCCATCAGAACCGGGATTCCAATTGGCAGGATCATGGCATTTGCCGCCGCGTAGGTCGCGCCGGAAATGGACGTCTGTACCAGGTTCTGGGCATGAATGTTTTTAAATTTCGCAAACACTCTTGCAGGGATCAGGCTCAAAATCACCGCTAAAAGTGCGCCGGTAATGGACGTATTCTGGGTCACGCCCACACGGGTGATTAACTCCAGGCCAATGATTGCGCCCAGGCAGGCGGCCAGGGCCGTAACCACTAACGTAGACGGGTCCAGTGCTTTTACATGGTCTTCGGATTTTAAAGTTCGCACATCAACGGATTTTCCGGTTTCCATGGTAATCATAACGGGTTCTTCCGCCACAGCGGTTGGTTTCGTCTCATTCACGTTCATCATGTTTCCTCCTTTTACTTTTCTCTTTCCTTTTTGGGCTCCGTTACCGAATCCCAAGAAGCTCTGCCGCAGTTTCAAATAAGAGGCGGCGGGGAAGCAGAACCTTTTTTTCTGTGGCCTTTCGCAGACGGTCATACATCTCAAAGGAAAAACCCAGACAGTCCATAATTAAAAGATCCGCATCCTGAATCTGTTCTATTTTCTCCAGAACCGATTCAAACTGTACCGAAGAGCTGTACGGGGATAAGCCAAAGCTGGTAAAGGATAAGTCCGGGAAGCTCTCCTTCCACCGCCGTTCACTCTGCAGAATCTGCTGTTCTGACGGCGACAGCGTAAGGATATGCTGTTTCTTCGTCATCTGCACTACCGCTTTTTTCACTAAAAGATTCGGTTCCAGAATCGGCACGGTCCCGCAAAGCCCTTCCAGCTGTCCCGTACAAAGCACCATAATCAGCGTCACGCCCTGTTCCTCCAGCGAGGAAATGCCCCGCTTCAGTTCCCCGATGACCTGGCTCCTGGAAATTTTCACTTCCTTCCCATTCCTTAACCGGCTTGTCAGCTGATAATCACCCGGCACAGGAAGAAGCGCCTCTGCCTCTGTCAGGGAATACCGGTCCAGAGCGCCGAATTCGATAATATCCACCTGGTCATAAAAGAACCTCTGTGCATCGGCCATGATATCCGTCCTGGGAGACTGTCCCACCGTCACCGCACCAATTCTCAGCTTTTCCATGGGCGCCTCTACTCTCTGCCCTGCGTCTGCAGATGCTTTAAGGAACCGTACCGATGAAGAATTTTCTGGTATTCTGCTTCATCATAAAACTGCACCTTCCCTGCGCCAAAGCCCTTTGCGGTCTCCAGCATAAAGCGCGCTGCCGATTCCACATCCGCAAAATGCGTCGCGCCTGTGGCACAGCCGGGAACCGCTGCAACTGTCGTAATTGCGACTCCCACTGTGGGGGCAGACGTCATGGTGCTGGGCTGCATGATGCCGTTTAAGTGATCGATACCGTTGCCATAGGGCGTAATATCCTGATTGGTAACAGCAAATACATGCGGTAAGTCTCCCACCGTATTCTGATAGATATCCAGCAGGTCCTTGCTTACCTTTAAAATATACCCTTCTTTTACAGTGGGAGAAATTGCAAAGCCGTGGGTATTGATAATCCGGTTTCCCTTGGTGGTATCACAGGACATCAGAGCGTCCAGATGTTCCGCCTTTAAGAAAGCCTCCTGCTTTACCTTTTCCCTGAATGGTTCGGAATCCATCAGCGGTACCGGATCATGAGGCCTGGTCGGCGCATTGGGACAGATGTGCGTGGCCAGATAAACATCACCCTCCAGGAAATCGTCCTTATTCTGCATATCCAGAAGCTTCGCTGCGATAGAAAGCGCCACCAGCGCGCCGTCTCCATCGGAAACATAACCGACGGCGCCCGGTCTGGCGCCAATGCCGCCAAGCCATCCCATAAGGCCGATTGTGGGCGCGTTCCCTCCGGCGCTTCTTCCATCTCGTCCTTTCACAAGAATCCGTACCAGATCTGTGGAACCCTTTTCAGATGTGATCGGAACCACTTCCACCTCTGCGTCGCCTCGGATTCCGTGCAGATATTCCTCCACCGCTTTTCCATTGGCATGTGCATGATCCAAAAGTCCGTAAACTTCCAGAATTTCTTTCAACAGCATCCTTGTTTCCCTCCTTATGTATTTAGTGGTTTTAACTATTTTTGTCACCGTTCTTGATATGTTTATTATACAATGTGTGCAAGTCCCTTGTATAATATAAAAAAATATATTGGTTTTCATATATTCAGACGCGTCATTTTCCCCACCGGCTCAAAAGGCAACGGACAGCTTTCTGTTTTCCGTCAATTCCCTCATATGACCGGTCATATCTTTTAAAAATCAGATTACCGGAAATTTCCGGATTTTTTTCTATATCTTTCTGTTAACTGCAAAGCAGCCAAAGATTTCTGTACATTATTGCCAAAAAAAGTCCTGAAATTTTGGCAAAACACCGCCTACAAAATGTACTGTATGATGGTGTAGAATAGAAAAAGAATACACCATCACCTCAAAAATAAAAAAGAAAGGAAGCCTTGCCATGTTTGATCACGACCATTTCCTCTCCCTGTTCGAAGCACGACAGGAGGAACTTTTATCTCTCTGCAGCGACCTGATCCGCATTCCCAGCGTCAACCCGCCCGGAGACATGGAGCCGGTCACCTCCTTTATCTGCGGTTATCTGGACCGTCACCACATCTCCTATGAGGTTCTGCGGCCGACTCCCCAGACTCCCAATATCGTAGCCACGATTGGAAAAAAGGGCGGCCGGCGCCTGATTCTGAACGGACACTCTGATGTGGTTCCACCGGGAAACTTAGAAAAATGGGATTTTGATCCGTTCTCCGGAAAAATCCAGGACGGCACCATCTACGGCCGCGGTGCATCCGATATGAAATGCGGACTGGCCGGACTCTTATTTTCCCTTGCAATCCTCTCTGACGAACAGGCGGAACTTGGCGGCGAGGTCATGCTCACCATCGTTCCTGACGAGGAGGTCAGCGGTACCTGGGGCACCAAATGGCTCATTGAAAGCGGCGCTGTCACCGGCGACGCCTGTATCATCGCAGAGCCATCCGGATACTTTAACTGCGAGATCGGTCAGAAAGGCTGCTGCTGGTTAAAACTCTCCGCCCAGGGCATGCCGGCTCACGGAAGCCTGGCCCCCTTCGCCGGAGATAACGCCATTGAAAAAATCATGCGTGTCCTCGCAAAACTTCCGGAGCTTCGCAGACTCCCTGCCCGCTATGACGACGAGACAGCCGCTGTCATGGAAGATTCCAAAAATAATGCCCGCCGCCGTCTGGCTGCAAAGGGCGCCGCTCATGTGCTCAATCACTGCAGCGTCAACATCGGAAAAATAAGCGGCGGGACCAAGATCAACATGGTGCCAGACTATGCGGAGGCAGAGGTGGATATCCGTATTCCCATCGGTATTTCCACACAGACTGTAGAAGAGGAAATCTGCAGGATCATCCAGGAATCCGGTGCATCCGATGTCGAATATTCCTTCTCCTGGCGCTCAGAGCCCAACAGCACAAAGCGGACCTCCGAAATCGTCGAGCTTCTGGCCAAAAATGTCCGGGAAATCTGGGATGTCACCCTGACCCGCACCTACCAGTGGGCCAGCAGCGATGCCAGATATTTCCGCTATGCCGGGATCCCAACGCTGCAGTACGGCCCCTCCACCGCTTCCGGCATTCACGCCTATAACGAGACGGCCGAGGTAAAGGACGTAGTAAATATTGCAAAGGTTTATCTCTGTACGATCCTTGACTACTTAAGCAAATAATGCCCGTGGGGCGTGCTGTCTCAAATTTTGACAGCCCGCCCCGCTCCCCTCTTTGCTTCTGTCCTGAGAAACAGCAGGCGGTATGGGAATGCGGCTGAAACGTTTTCCAAACATCCACAGTATATTTTATGGAAGGAAGGTGTCCCATGCGTATTGAACAGATTGGACAGATTATCGAGATCATCGAAAGCGGCTCCATCGGAAAGGCGGCCCAGAAACTTTATATGCAGCAGCCCAATCTGAGCATGGTTGTAAAGGCCGTGGAGGAAGAATTTCATCAGCCGATTTTTTACCGGACGCCCAACGGCGTCTGCCTGACTCCCTTCGGTAAGGATTTCATGGCCTTCGCCCAGTCCTACTATAAGCAGTATCAGCTTTTAAAGGAAATCGGCGAAAACAGCCTCAATGCTCCTATCGAAGAGTTCAATATCTGCAGCCACCATATGACCATCGCCCGGTGGGCGTTCTCTGAGCTCTGCCGGATCTATTCCAACCGGACCATTCATATGCGGATGGAAAATGTCTCCTTTGAGGACATTCCCCGCAGCGTGGCCTCTCACCAGTATGACATCGGTATCCTGGGTATTGTAAAAAACCAGAGCAGGCTGCAGCTTAAGCTCTTCACCTCCCAGGGTCTGGAATTCGTCCCCCTGGGGACCTCCCCTTTCAGCATCATCGTTGGAGACAACCATCCCTTTGTAAAGGATCATATTCGTTCCGTGAGTCTTAATATGTGCCGGATGTACCCCTTCGTACTCTATAAGCCCATGGAAGTCTATCTGCGGGCTCTGGAATCTTACCAGCGCCTCATCAATTGCCATACGTTAATTGATGTCCCCGATTATGTTCTGGCCCAGGACATCATGCGGCAGGGAAAGGCCTTTTCCGTAGGCCCCTTAAAATATCTTTATAATTCCCGTTATCAGCCTTCAGAAACCACGCTGGTTGAACTCCCCTTCGAGGACCGAAGCGCCGAGCTGTGCTTCGGATATGTGAAACGGAAAAATGAAACGTTCTCAGAGATCGGCCAGGAATATATTACGCTGCTCACTTCTATGTTTGCACACCCTTAAGGGCGCCGCAAACTCATCAAAATCAGGCGATTGAGCGATACCCCGCGAATCGACACTAGAGTGTGTCTGAAAATTGCTTTCTGGTAGCTGTGCGTTCCACTTCG
>CAJUDN010000034.1:23354-31044 GCA_910585355.1 uncultured Lachnospiraceae bacterium | reverse complement strand
CAAATTCACTTAACGTAGCCCACTACGCCGCGTTCATTTGGGCCAAATCTCCCACAAAGTGGAACGCACAGCTACCAAAAAGCAATTTTCAGACACACTCTAAGCAATTTCTCTGTATCATCTGAAGGATCAAATGGAGGTCCTGCGGGATATGTGTACATTTTTTATCCTCACAAAAAACAGCATTATGATACCGAAAAGCATAGAAACACCGGGGAATGATGACTGATACATTATCATTCCCCGGTGTCTGTTTCCATATTTATTCTCTTGCACGTACAGGGCGAACAGGCTCCGTCAACCATTATTTTTTACCGAACATGGCTCTCTTTCTTAAGGTCGGATCCAGAATTTTCTTTCTGATCCTAAGGCTTTTTGGAGTTACCTCCAAAAGCTCGTCTGTGTCAATGAAGTCCAGACACTGTTCCAGGCTCATATCCTTGGGCGGAGTAAGCTTTAAGGCTTCATCGGCGCTGGAAGAACGGGTATTGGTAAGCTTCTTTGTCTTACATACATTTAATTCAATATCCTCCGCTTTGGGGCACTCGCCCACAACCATTCCCGAGTACACTCTGACGCCTGGTCCGATGAACAGCGTTCCTCTCTCCTGAGCATTGAAAAGACCATAGGTGATGGATTCGCCCGCTTCAAAGGCAATCAGGGAACCATTCTTTCTGTAATTGAGTTCTCCCTTAAAGGGTGCGTATCCGTCAAAAATCGTATTGAGAATCCCGTTTCCCTTGGTATCTGTCATAAACTCTCCACGATAGCCAATGAGACCTCTGGATGGAATGGAAAACTCCAGTCTTGTGTAACCGCCATTGGCAGGACTCATCCCCTGAAGCTCGCCCTTGCGGCTTGTGAGCTTCTGAATGACAGAACCGGAAAACTCCTCCGGCACATCCACGTAAGCTAACTCCATGGGCTCTAGCTTTCTGTTCCGCTCGTCGTATTTATAGATGACCTCGGCCTTACTGACCGCAAACTCAAAACCCTCACGACGCATATTTTCAATCAGCACGGAAAGATGAAGCTCTCCCCGGCCGGAAACTTTAAAGCAGTCAGCAGAATCCGTCTCCTCCACCCGCAGGCTCACATCTGTATTCAACTCCCGAAACAGGCGGTCCCGGATATGGCGGGAAGTAATATACTTTCCCTCCTGCCCTGCCAGAGGACTGTCATTGACCATGAAATTCATGGAAATGGTAGGCTCGGAAATCTTCTGAAAGGGAATTGCCACCGGATTCTCCGGAGAGCACAGGGTATCTCCGATATGAATATCCGGGATACCGGAAATGGCCACGATGGAACCTATTTCCGCACTTGGAACCTCCACGCGGTTTAAACCGTCAAACTCATACAGTTTCCCGATTTTCACCTTTTTCTTCTTTTCAGGATCGTGGTGATTTACAATCACGCATTCCTGGTTGTCCTTAACGGAGCCGTTGTCTATTTTCCCGATTCCAATCCGTCCCACATATTCGTTATAATCAATGGTACTTATAAGAACCTGGGTGTCAGCCTCCGGATCTCCCTCAGGCTCCGGGATATAATCAATGATAGTCTCGAACAGCGGACTCATATCCGTTTCCGGATCTTCCAGCGCTTTCTTTGCAAAACCCGCCCTTGCGGAAGCAAATACAAAAGGACAGTCAAGCTGTTCATCAGAAGCATCCAAATCCATGAAAAGTTCCAGGGTTTCGTCAATCACATCCGCAGGTCTTGCCTCCGGACGATCAATCTTATTGATACATACGATAACGCGAAGGTCCAGTTCCAGGGCTTTTTGAAGTACAAACTTCGTTTGGGGCATTGGTCCCTCAAAGGCGTCCACCACAAGAATTACACCGTCCACCATCTTAAGAACACGTTCCACTTCGCCGCCAAAGTCTGCATGGCCTGGCGTATCGATAATATTGATTTTCACTCCCTTATAAAAAACTGCCGTATTTTTAGATAAAATGGTAATTCCACGTTCTCTCTCAATATCGTTGGAGTCCATAACGCGCTCCACTACTTCCTGGTTGGCGCGGAATACGCCGCTCTGTCTTAAAAGCTGATCCACAAGTGTGGTTTTGCCGTGATCTACATGAGCGATGATTGCTACATTCCTGATGTCTTCGCGTTTTATTTTCATAAGAATCCTCTTTCCATACGTTTAATTCCTTTTACTCGACACACGATTATAGCATTGCGGCTAATAAATTGCAATAAAAACTTACTCTTCAAACAAAATCACTTCCTTATTAAGGAGGCCAAACCAGATCTCATCGCCTTTTGTGATTCTGGCGCCGCCGGCTGTTCCCTCGGTAATCTTATTTTCCAGGCTTTCATAATCACCCGCCGGAACCAAAATCTTAAACTCCACCTTATCCGTGTAGATGGAATCCAGAACCGTAATTCCCGCCTGGCCGAGAATGTACTGGATTTTTCCGACTCCGGTGTAATCCGTCTGAACCGTCATCTGGAAAGCACGGCGTTTTTCCACCACCTGGCTCATGAAAAGCCCTTCTTTCACCGCGCCGGAGTAGGCCCGCACAAGCCCGCCCGTTCCAAGCAAAGTTCCGCCGAAGTACCGGGTCACCACCACACAAAGGTCATGGATATCCTCTCCCAGAAGCACATCCAGCATAGGACGTCCCGCTGTCTGGGCCGGCTCTCCGTCGTCACTGCACCTGGTGAGCTCATGGTGCCTTCCTATCGTAAAGGCAGAGCAGTTGTGGGATGCATCCCAGTATTTTTTTTTCATTTCCGCAATAAATAAAGAGGCTTCTGCCTCGGTTTTTACCGGTCTTACAGTTGCAATAAACCGCGATTTTTTCACCTCGGTCTCGGCTTCGCCGCCCCCATACAGAATTTTATAACTGTCCGCCATTTCTCTTCCCTCTCTTTTTTCGGAATATAATCTGCACATTTATATCCATATCTTTTTAAAAACGTAATTTTTTCTTCATATTTCCCCACTTTGTCGTCAAAAATATCATAATACAAACCAAACTTTTCCACAATAGGTATTTATTATTCTTTCAAACTTTGATATAATGTTCCCGTTGGAATACGCCGGTTCGGCGGCATTCCTGCATAAAAAGGAGGCTTCCTGAATGAATTATGGAAAACGTGAAGTAACCCGGAAGCTTAGAAAGACCAGTTCCAAAGCAGAAAAAATTGCATCCAAGCTGATTCTTTTCTTTGTGAAGATCGCCCTGGTTTTGTGTTCCTTCTGCCTGGTTCTGGCTGTCAGTCTGGGTTATGGAGTATTCAAAGGGGTCATAGACTCTGCTCCCGAAATCGACGTGGCCAGCATTGAACCCAGCGGCTTTGCGACCATGGTGTACGACAGTAAGGGGAATCTTACGGAAACCCTTGTAAAATCCGGAGCCAACCGTCTGGAGGCAACATACGAAGAGCTGCCCCAATGCCTCATCGACGCATTCGTTGCCATTGAGGACGCCAGGTTCTGGACTCATAAGGGTGTGGATATCCGCTCCATGATGCGTGCGGTTGTGGGTGTCCTGACGGGAGATTCCAGCGCCGGAGGCGGCAGTACCCTGACCCAGCAGCTAATTAAAAATAATGTATTTGCCGGGGGAAATGAAGACACCTTCGGCGAAAAGCTGGAGCGTAAAATCCAGGAGCAGTATCTGGCCGTCCAGCTTGAAAAAACCATGGATAAGAAAATTATCCTGAAAAACTACTTAAACACCATCAATCTCGGCAACAATACCCTGGGAGTAAAGGCCGCGGCCAAACGATACTTTGATAAGGACGTTTCTGATCTGACGCTTTCAGAGGCAACCGTCATTGCAGGTATCACCCAGAACCCCTCCAAGTACAATCCACTTTCCGAAAAGGGCCGCGTCAACAATGAAGAAAAACGGCGCGTCATTCTTCAGTACATGTACGAGCAGGGAAAAATCGAAAAGAAAGACCAGGAAGAGGCTCTGGCAGACGATGTGTATTCCAGAATCCAGAACGTGGATCTGGTGACCAAGGAAAGTCAGAATCCCTATTCCTATTTTACAGACGAACTGACCGAGCAGGTAATCAAAGCGCTTCAGGAAAAGAAAGGCTATACGGTAACGCAGGCTTCCAACCTGTTATATTCCGGCGGCCTCTCCATCTTCACCACCCAGGACCCGGACCTCCAGGCTGTTGTGGATGAAGAAATCAATAATCCTGATAACTACGACGTGGTGTACTATTCTGTGGATTACAGGCTGTCCGTTCAGCATGAAGACGGGACCACCACCAACTACTCCACCGAAAGCATGAGGAGCTATTTTAAGAATGATCTCGGAAAATCCTCATACAACGGCCTGTTCAATACGAAAGAAGAGGCGGCTGAGGCCATTGAAACCTATAAAACCGCCATGGTGGAAGAGGAGGATACGGTTCTTGGGGAATCTGTCCACTATATTTTACAGCCGCAGATTTCCTACGTGCTCATGGATCACACCACTGGCTATGTAAAAGCCTTAAGCGGCGGCCGCGGCGTCAAGGAAGTAAGCCTTTCCTTAAACCGTGCCACAAATACTTTAAGGCAGCCGGGCTCCACCTTCAAGGTCATTACCGCTTTCGCACCTGCTCTTGACACCTGCGGCGCTACCTTAAGCACCGTATATTATGATGCGCCCTATACAGTTGGTTCAAAGACCTTCCGGAACTGGTACTCCAACAAAGGCTATCTCGGTTACAGCAGCATCCGTGACGGCATTGTTTATTCCATGAATATTGTTGCTGTTCGGTGTATGATGGAAACGGTAAGTCCGCAGCTTGGAGTAGAGTATGCAAGGAATTTCGGAATCACGTCTCTGACAGAATCCGATTACAATGCGGCCACCGCCCTGGGCGGTATTACCAAGGGCGTTTCCAACCTGGAGCTGACAGCCGCCTATGCCACCATCGCCAACGGCGGTATTTATACCAAGCCTGTGTTCTTTACAAAGATTTTGGACCATAACGGAAAAGTTCTCCTGGAAAACGAGCCGGAAACCAAACGGGTATTAAAGGATTCCACCGCTTTCCTTTTAACGGATGCTTTGTCCCAGTCCATGGAAGGAAGCCGAATGTACTCTTCAGCTGGAGTCAACTTAAATTCCACCAGCGCTGTGGCCAATATCCCCGGCATGTCAAACGCGGGTAAATCCGGCACCACCACCAGTAACAACGACATCTGGTTTGTGGGCTTTACGCCTTACTATACTGCCGGAATCTGGTCCGGATGTGACGACAACCAGAAGATTTCCGCCATCGGAAGCAGTACTTCCTATCACAAAATCATTTGGAGAAAAATCATGACCAGAATCCATGAGGGAATGGCCGATACCGGATTTGAAGTGCCCTCGTCCATAGAGCGGGCCGCAGTATGCCGGAAATCCGGTATGCTGCCAAGTCCCGGAGTTTGTGAGGCGGATCCGAGAGGAAGCGCTGTTCACACAGAATATTTTGCAAAAGGAACCGCTCCCACAGAAGTGTGCGACCATCATGTGAAATACACAGTCTGCGCGGAATCCGGCGGCATTCCCACAGAATACTGTCCGGAAGAATCCAGGGTTTCCAGAACCTTTATGGTAATTCCCGACGGGGAAAGCGGAGGCACGGATGATACCCATTACCGGATGCCCGGCACCTGCCCAATACACACCCAGGCCGCTGTGGTTATTCCGGAGGAAACTACCGCCGAAAGTCCGGAAGTTCCGGAAACAACAGCCCCCTTTATCCCCAGCTCCCCGCTGGAAGACATTTACATTCCAAAAGGCCCCGGATATCAGTAGGTGTAAAAATGAATTCAAAAGAGTGCCGCCTCATTATCAAAAAGATAATGCGGCGGCACTCTTCTTCATCTTTTGAAAAATTTTCATCTTTTGAAAAATCTTCTTGCCTCTCCCTAATTTTCCATGCCTTTCCTTACCTTTAAATCATCTGGCTTTTGTGCAGATTTCGGTATCCTCCATGAATCGCTAAAGCACATAACTATGAACGCTCCCAAAGGCTACCGCTTAAAAAACCAATCCTGTATCAATGGTCAGATTTTAATCCTGCTCCGCACATCGTAATCAGGCAATCCGGTGTTTTTCCATAAAGCTCCACGTAGTGCAGATACGCCGCATAATTCGCGGCGGTAGTATGTTCACAATAGATGCCGTTCGCCGACAGAAATGCTCTGGCCTCCAAAATTTTATCTTCCGGGGCATGGACAAAGCGAATCCCGTATTTTTTAGCAAGCCGCAACATCGTTTCACCCCGAAGCGGCTTGCCAATAGCAATGCCCTCTGCCAGCGTAGGGGCAGGAGATACCTCCGCTGGAACTTCTGACCCCTTTTTTACGCTTTGCAGTAATGGATCACAGTTTTCCGACTGCAGGGCGATAATCTGCGGCATCCTCCCAATCACGCCGCTCGATAAAAGGTGTTCCAGGGCATAAACCACACCCAGGAACAAGGTGCCATTCCCCACTGGCACAACGATGTTTTGCGGAATCCTGCCAAGCTGTTCGTAAACCTCGTAAATATAGGTTTTTGTCCCTTCGTAGAAAAAAGGATTGTAAACATGATTCGCATAGTAAACGCCTTCGCGCTCTACCTTTTCACGGCAGACTTCCGCACAGTGATCGCGAGAACCAGGTACAACCGTGCAGACGGCCCCATGAGCGCGGATCATATCAATTTTTTTTGGAGAGGTCCCTTCCGGAACGAAAATTTCACAATCAATTCCCGCCCTGGCACAGTACGCCGCCACAGCATTGCCGGCGTTGCCGCTGCTGTCTTGAACCACCCGCGTCACCCCAATGGATTTGCAATGTGCAATCAATACCGCCGCCCCACGATCCTTAAAAGAAAGCGTTGGCATAAAATAGTCCATTTTCAGAAGAACATCTTCGTTTAACCGGATTACCGGCGTCATCCCCTCTCCCAATGAGATGTCTTTCCAGCAATCGTTCTCCAACGCCATGAAGTTTCTATATCGGAAAAGGCTCCATTCCCGCCGGTCAATTTGTTCCTCTGAAAATATTGGAGGGTGATAGTCCAGTTCCCATAGTCCACCACAATCGCACTTGGGCCTGAGCGTGGAAACAGGCTCCCTTTTGCCACACTTTGCACAAATAAAATTCACGCCTCATCACCTACTTCCGCAACCGCCTCGATCTCCACCAAAGCGCCATAGTGCAGTTCATTTGTAGGCACAACCACTCTGGCCGGCCTGTGATGTCCGAAATATTCAGCGTACAATTCATTAATTTTCTCCCAATACCTCATATCGGGAATATAAACGCGGCATTGAACAACGGAGTTTCGCGTCGTTCCAGCCGCCTGAAGAATATGGTCCAGATTAGAAAAGACCTGTCTTGCCTGAGCCTCTATCCCGCCTTCAGCCAGCTCCCCGGTATTCAGATTAATGGGAAGCTGGCCAGAGATATAGAGCAATCCTCTTGAAATTATGCCAGGGGCATAATGTCCTGCCTTTTTTCGCTTACTATCCAAAACAATTTCTTTCATGGCGTTTCGCCTCCTTAAGTGTGAGTGGTACAAGAGCTTTTGGAAATTCCATCATGCAGCACCTATGGGGATTAATGACCCATTTGCATGGTAGCTTTCCGCTTATATGATATATAAATCATATAAGACCATTATAAAATGTCAAGTATTTTTTAAATCTTTCCATAATTAATAGTAACAGTTCAGCCTTGCGA
>CAJUDN010000034.1:0-23254 GCA_910585355.1 uncultured Lachnospiraceae bacterium | reverse complement strand
AGATTTCGAATGATAAGCGCGTTCAAAACTTGTTTTTATTAGCGTTTTTCATTCGGAATCTTCATAAGGCGGACGCCGCATGCTTCTTGTCCGCAATGTACGGGCAAGAAGATCCAAGGCTGAATTGTTACAATTCGTGTAACAGTTCAGCCTTGCGAAGATTTCGAATGATAAGCGCGTTCAAAACTTGTTTTTATTAGCGTTTTTCATTCGAAATCTTCATAAGGCGGACGCCACATGCTTCTTGTCCGCAATGTGCGGGCAAGAAGTATGCGCTTCCCGGACAGCAACAGACGATTGCTTGCATAAAAAACCGGCGTACATTATAATAAATTCATAATTCATTCCACATAAGGAGGCAAAAGTATGAATACAAAGGAAGTATTGGATACAAAGAGCATATTAAAAAAGATTCGTGTCAAAAGAAATCTGACCCAGGATGAAATGGCGGAAAAATTATCGGTTACGCGCCAGGCTGTTTCACGCTGGGAAAACGGCGATACAACGCCGAACATAGAAACTTTAAAGCAAATTTCCGCAACATTCGATGTTTCTGTCAACACACTGTTAGGAAGCCCGCGAAAGCTCGTCTGCCAGTGCTGCGGAATGCCATTGGAAGACGATACTCTTATAAGCAGAGAAACAGACAACAGCTTTAATGAGGACTATTGCAAATGGTGTTATACGGACGGGCAGTTTGTATATAAAAACATGGATCAGCTGCTTGATTTTCTGGTAAGTCATATGTCAAACGACAGTTTTACTCCCGAACAGGCAAGGGCATATTTTTCCGGACTGCTTCCCAGCCTGAAACACTGGAAATGACGCGTTTTTCATAGCAGGCTGTAAAACAATTCAAAATGAATCTGGTAAAATGAAAAGCTGTCTGCCATGTTCTTTTCCATTGCAGACAGCCTTTTCATTGAAACGGCTCCTAATTTATAACTGATCATGCAGGTCGACGCGTTTTCAGCGGCCGGCCGCACGCTAACATTAATTTTTCATTTTGGGCTTAAAAATAACTGACCCAAGATATCCGAAAATCAGCGCCCCGGATATGCCGACCGCGCTGGCCGTAAACCCGCCTTTAAAGATTCCCAGAAATCCATCCTCAGAAAGCGCCTTGGAAATCCCCTTCCAGAGGGTGTTTCCAAACCCGCACAACGGCACGGTTGCTCCCGCTCCGGCCCATTGGGCAAAGGGCTCATAAATCCCCAGAAAACCCAGCACAGAGCCGCTGACGACCAAAAGTACCATAATCCGCCCCGGCATCAGCTTTGTTTTATCCATCAGAATCTGCACCATCATGCAAATCACTCCGCCAATCAGAAACGCCTTGATATAATCCATATCTTGCCCGCCTTTCCCATAATTTTTATTCTACATGCTCCAGTACCACCGCATGGGCGATGCCAGGGACGCTCTGCCCTTCATTAAAGCTCACCGTAGAAAGCAAGGCCCCCGTCGGTAAAAACAGAATGCGCTTCCACTCTCCGCTCTGGACTTTCGGCAGAATATACCCGCAGAGCACCGATGCCGAACAGCCGCACCCGCTTCCGCCTGCGTGGGTATCCTGCGTCTGCTCATCGAAAATCTCAATTCCGCAATCCATGTACCGGCTTTCAATGTCATATCCCGCCCGGTACAGATAGTCCAGAAGCAGCCGCTTTCCCACCTGCCCCAGGTCTCCGGTAACAATTTTATCATAGTGGGTCTCATTCACATTCAGATCCCTGAAATTCACGGTAATGGTATCTAAAGCCGCCATGGCCATGGCAGCTCCCATATTCATGGAATCCTTAAACTGCATATCTACAATCTTTCCCGTTGTCATCCCCGCTACTCTTGCCAGAGGCTTTTTCCCTGCTCCCAAGTCTGCCACTGAGTCTTTTTGGGCATTTTTTGACAGAATAACCGCTCCGCATCCGGTAACCGTCCAGGTGGCTGAATAAGGCCTCTGATTTCCGTATTCCAGCGGGTACCGGAACTGCTTTTCCGCCGAGGCAAAATGGCTGGACGCAGTGACAAGCACATGGTCGGCGAATTCTCCGTCCACGGTCATGGCCCCCAGTCCCATGGCCTCTCCCATTGTGGAGCAGGCGCCATAAATTCCAAACATGGGAAATTCCAGATCCATACTGCCGAAGGATGTGGCAATGAGCTGTGCCAGCAGGTCGCCGCCGAAATAATATCGGATATCCTCTTTCTTAAGCCCGCTCTTTTCAATAGCCAGCGTTGCCGCCCTGGTCTGAAGCTCACTCTCCGCCTCCTCCCAGTTTTTCTTTCCCAGCATGGAATCCGTCTCAATCCTGTCAAAATACTGACCCAGAGGTCCCTCTCCCTCCTTCTTGCCGACCACGGAGGCGGCCGCCGTTACATAGGGCGGATTTTCAAAAAGAACGCTGGCTTTTCCACGCATTTTCCCCATTCTCTGGTTCTTCTCTTCCATTCTTACATCTCCAATCATCTTTTGGCAGTTTTTCGGTTATCGTTCACTCATAACGTTTTTGCCTTCTTTTCAACCTACTATATCCAAATTTCCTTTTTTCTATTCAAATGCATCAGAGGCCGCCGAAGCAGCAAAAGGAAATAAAAAAAGACCAGAAAAACAACTCCCTGTTCTCCAGTCTTTTACTCTGTCTCTTTTCGTGAATCGTCTTTTGGCGGAGCATCCCTCAGTGGGTCGTCCTTCACAAGAACCGCATGTACACTGGCCGCCCGTTCCTTATAGGTTGGCGGAATCTTCGCCTCCTCACGGCACATATCCTGATAGCGCATGACCATATAGTGATAAACCATTTCCCTCTCTTCCTTCGGCATCTCATATTTCAGCGCTTCCATACAGCAATAGGCGCTCATTCCATAATGGTACAAAATCGCATCTTCATTGGACGTCTGAGCCTCAAATTCCTGGGCGTAATATTGATGGTCATTTGCCCTGGCCCACCATAATTCATAACAGCCCTGCCTGTCATCCACACAAACCATATTAAGCTGCTCTCTGCCTTTCATATATATTTCCATCTCGGAAGACCTGGGCGCATTATTGTACCAGTCTGCATAATATTGCTCTTTAAAGGATTCATCGACCCTGGCCTTAAAACTGTCTTCCTGCGCCGTATAGGTAAGATATCCATTGCCATCTTCATCTCGCACCTTCCTGTAGTCCACTCCCCGGTATCTGCATTCCGTGATTCCGCCCATGCATAAAGCCACATAGTCGTCCAGGCCGCCATCCTCATGGTCAATAAAGAACACCTGCTCTTCTATTTCATCTTCCAGTCTCTGATCAAAATCTGGATCTTCAAGCACAAAACGGTAATCCGGAGGCTTGGGAGCCCGACTGAGTATCTTTTCCGGCCTCTCCTTTTCCGACTCATGTTCTGTGCCGTTCCTTTCCTCTTCTTTCGCACTTTCCCGCCCAGTCTCTCCTGTGTTTTTCCATTCGGCTTCTCCTGTGCTTTCCTGTCCGGCCTCTCCTGTGTTTTCCCGTTTGGCCTCCTCAATCCCACCGCCTTTCTCCTGAGAGACTTCCTGACTGAGCTCATCCGGCGGCTGCCCGGAGCTCTCCTGGCCAATTCCGCAAACTCTCAGAAAATCCTGTCCGAAGGCAGCCAGCGGGCGATAATTTCCCAGGCTGAACATTAAGAGTATCCCCGTTTGCACCGCCAGCCTTTTCATTCTCCTTTTGAGCTGCTCTCGGATTCTCTTATTATATTTTTCTCTCAGGCAGTCTGCTTGAAGACCATATTGAAGCAGCAGTTGTTCATCCTCACGGGCTTCAACACACAATCGGTGAAGTTCGCGCCCTCGATCTGAATAAGTTCTGCTTATTTCCCTCCAGCCGTCACGCAGACATACTGCCAGGGACCAGAGCAGAGCCAGAAATATCAAAACAAGAAAAAAGCGAGGCAGCCGAAAGAGAGATGGTGTCCAGTTTAATATAAAATCACAAACTGCCAGAAGCAGAGCCGCCAATGATATTTTATCACTTAAAGAGATTTTACTTTTCCTCTCATCTCTACCCTTCATCTCAGGAACCTCTTGAACTTTCTCCCGCCGCCGCAGCAAAAGCTGCGTCGCATTTAAAATCGTTTATTTGCCGTTTCCCCCGTCCTTATCAGAGTATTTTCTTCTCTTCCACACCCCTTTCCCGAATAAATTGTTCTATCAGAGCCTGCGCTCTTTTCATCTCCGCCTCCGGAGGCAACCCGCTGTCGGCGAGATTCCATAAGGCGAGCAGTTCCTCTTCATCCGCTTTGCGGGGAATTGGGATTCCATAAGGATTCGCCAGTATATACAGTCTTAAAGTTTCCAGTTCCTCCACCACTTCCTGGAGAATAATAAAAAAGCCCTCTTTATATCTGCTATAAAAACATCTCCATTCCGCCTGTTGAAGCTCTTCTAAACTTTCTATTGGGTACTCAAAGGGTTCCTTCTTCCCATAAGGGAGCCATAGAAGCTCACCCTCCCTTGTGGCCTCACACAATTCTCTGACCAGCCTGTCAGTCTCTTTTTTCTTTCCCCTTCCGGTCAGCTCGTCCAAAGAGATTTCCAGATAGTTCGCGACCTCGACGATCTTATCTATGGAAGGGCTGGTTTTTGCCCATCTGCTGATCAACCCAAGGCTGAATCCAAGATCCAACTCCATCTGGCTCACGCTGACGCCCCTCTGTTTACACTGTTCCCGTATCTTGTTGACCAAAAATCCGCTTTCCATTTCCCATTTCCTCCTCCCATACGAAATATCCTTCATGACTTTTTCTGATCTATTTGAATTTTACTTCAAGTTCTTTTTTCCCTTTCCCTATCATACCTCTAATATGAAGTTTGTGTCAACAATTTTTGTATATTGAATTATCAATAGAATCTATAATTAGACGACTGCCTTCATCCTTTGATATTTTCATCTATATTTATTTATATTTTTCGACTTTTTTCGATAAATTCTCTACAATACTTCCAGGCGCTTCACGAACTGTCGCTTCCTGAAGCGTCGATAAATCTCCCAAAAATATGGACACAGCGGCCAGAAGCATGGCTGCGCTCCAAAAAAAATCAGCCCCGGCGCAAACCATGCGCCAGGGCCGACTAAAAAGGGGAGGATAAGTATTAATCTTTCTCTTTGGTGATACTCCTATTATTACCGCATTTTCCTGTTCTATACCATTCTTTTAAAAAAATTGATTTCCATAAAAACATTTTTTCAAGTTCTGTCCCCCATGAAACATTTTTCTTATGACATATCACCGATATCCACAATTTCGCAGCCGCTGTAAAAATATCTCAGAATCTCCGCGCAGCTCTTTTGAGCCTTGGCCATCCCCTGAGCGCCGTTCTGGCTCATTCCCACACCATGACCATAGCCGCCGCCATAAATAGTAAAGGCTGTAACCTGATCTGCGTCCGCCCCTTCATTTTCAATATAGATAAATCCGCTGGGGAGAGTATCCCAGCCAGTGGACGTACTGCCGTCCTTTCTGTTTAATGTCAAAGCAGTATTTCCCAAAATACTTCTAATCTTACTCTGCCCCACAAATGTTTTGGATCCCTCCGTTCCCACTACTTTAAGAGCCCTGGCGGTTCCTCCCGGTCCCCGCTCTGTAATGGTAAGGCCTGTTATCCGGCCCACACCGCCAATCTTCTCATCCAGAATCCGGCTGGTGGTCTTGACATTCCACCGGAACATGGAAAAATCCGAATCATAAGCCTCCATATCCATGTTTTTAATAAATTCCCCAAAGGCCTCGTTGGAAGAAAGGTCCAGGGTCTTCCCCTTATCGTCAATGGACATCGCCCTCAGATATGGCGTTTTGGAGGCATCCGCCCCCCAGACAGACCCATCGGTTCCATGGCCGCAGGAGGTGGAATAATAAAAAACCTCTGCCGGAGCATCCCCGTAGGCCAGCATCTGGCCAAAGGTCTCGTTGACCGCAGAATCGGTGGAATCGTAAGTATCCGTATTATTATACACCTGATAATTCGTGCTGTCGTCCACATGGGCGCCGTATTTGGAATACGCGTTTCCTTGTATCTGCCTCCATGCATACGTTCTTGCACAGATGGCCTGAGCCTTCAGGGCTTCAAGCTCATAGCTCTGAGGCATCTCGCTGGGAACCACACGCTTTAAATATTCCTCCAAATCAGCCTCATTCAGAAGAAGAAGTCCTTCCTCTTCTCTGGTAATCTCCATATGCCCCGGGTATACGGGAGTCCCCTGGCCCCGCTCAATGCTCTCCACGGTAATCATTCCGCCTTCATTGGCAGATTTAAAAACCATACGGCCGCCCTTTAGCCTGTCATCGTCTGCCCGGATGGTAATTGTCTCTCCGGCCGACACCGACTGGGTTTTCTTTTCCTTTCCCTCTCCATACTCCAAAACAGCCATGGAATCACAGCTTAAAGTCAGCTCTGAATGAAACAGGGATTTGAAATTCGTTGTCATTACCAATACGCGGATATTGTCAATTTCCGGTTTCTCTGTAGTCAGGGCAGCACAGATCTCCCCTCCGGCTACAACGAACTTCTGCATCTGATATCCCACCAGAATATCCTTTTTCTGCTGTTCCTTTAAAATCCCATATGTACGGTAAATCTTAAAATTATCCGCCAGAGGAACGTTGCCATACCCCTCAATCTCAATTTCATTTTCTCTCACTGCCAGAACCGTACCGGTGATGGTTTCCTTCTTTAAAACCAGGCGGACAGGCCTCCCGTTTCTCAGGTACAAATCACCGATTTGCCCTGAAATTTCCTCTTCATCCTTTAAAACCCCTTTCACCGGAAATTCTCTCTGAATATTTCCTATGAAAATGGTAACCGTCTGGTCTGAAAAACCGGAAATCCAGGCATTCTCATATACGATTTCCCCGGAGATCACCTCTTCCACCTTTAAAATATCGCCGTCCCTTACCAAAAGGCGGACTGTCTTGTCTATGCAGGAATCCAGATACAGGCCCTCAAACTGAAATTTGCCATCTTTCGTATAGGCCGTCCATGGAGCCGCCGCCTCTACGTTATCGGGAGTTCCATAAATATCTGTTTCCAGTTCTCTCACATTCCCATCCGGATCCGCCAGTTCGCGAAATCTGTCAAAAAATTTCCAGAACTCCGCCTTTCCCACATCTTTTTGCGCTTTCTTCGCCCCCGCGTCAATCACAAATTCCGAAAGACCTTTATTCTGCTCTCCGGACACCTTCCGGGCCCAGACAGACAACTCCCCATAGGTAACCGGAGAAAGAGCATTCTCCTCTGTTGCCGGGCATTGTTCCGGATCCAGATATCCCTTGTAATAGAGATAGTCCATATATTTCACATACCACTCTTCCTGAATCTCCTCAGGAAAATACGACGTCTCCGGCCCCTCCTCTATGATCTCTCTTTTGGAAGCCAGTAAAAGCGCCGCTGCCCGGGAAGCCGCCGCCCGGGAAACCCCGTCATTTTTGGGCTCCATAACCACAATGACAATTAGCAGGGCGACAATCAGTGTCGATACCCCTGCCACCCAGTTAATCATTTTCTTTTTTTCGTCCATAGCTCCTCTTTACTATAAAAGACTGCCGCCGAACAGGCGGCATGTATTCAGGGATTCCAAATGCGCCCGCCATATTTTCATGTGTGATGATGCATCTGCCGGGCGTATGATGGTCTATTGATGATGAATGAACCTGCCGCTCTCTTCGTCCACCTTCTTTAGCTCCATATAGTCCCTGGTATCTGAAGACAGATTTTTCTTTCTCAGAAAGTGACACTGGAACTTGGAAAGCAGATCAAATATTACTGCCGTTACCGGGACTGCGATAATCATACCGACGAATCCAAACAGCCCGCCGAACAGCAATATGGAAAACAGCACCCAGAAACTGGAAAGGCCTGTGGAATTTCCAAGGATCCTCGGCCCTAAAATATTTCCGTCAAACTGCTGCAGCAAAAGAATCAGCCCAACAAAATAAAGACACTGCTTCGGACTGATGAGGAATACCAAAACCGCACTGGGAATAGCTCCTATAAACGGCCCGAAGAACGGAATAACGTTGGTTACGCCTATGATTACGCTGATCAGGAGAGCAAAGGGCAATTTAAAGAGATTCATCAGAACAAAGCAGATAATTCCGATGATCAGGGAGTCGATCAGCTTCCCGATGATGAATCCAGAAAACACCCGATGAATGTAGCGGAACTCTTCCACCGTACCGTTGGCAGCCCGGACCGGAAGAAGAGCATAAATGAGCTTTTTCCCCTGAGCAGAAAGCGTATCCTTAATATTTAAAAGATACACCATGACAATCAGGCCGATTAAAAGATTTTTGGCCAGATTGAAAATATTGATCACTCCGTTTGACACGCCGCCCAGAATTTTCTCCAAACTCTGAAGATTTTCCAGATTCTGGAGATTGGGAATCAGGCTGTCGCTGGCCCAGTTCTGGAACGCCGCCGCCGTCTGCTGGTACGCGGCAAGCACCGCCTGCTCTAACGGCGGGTTATTGGCAAAAAGATCGGTCAGCCAGTCATACATATTCTGGAAGTACACCGGCATGGTATTAACAATACCCACAATGCTGGAATAGAGCTGGGGAATAATCATTTTCGCAAGACTCAAAACGATAATTGCCAGAAATGCAAGGCTGGCAGTCGTTCCCACAGCGCCCCCCACAGCCGTTCTCATTTTTTCACTTTTACATATCCGCTTTGAAGAATTCAGAGTCCAGCGCATTCCCATGTTGTAAATCGGTGAAAAAAGGAACGCCATTACAGCCCCATAAATAATCGGAGTCAGTACGGCCAGAATCCTTTTTCCCATAGCCATCATCGCTTTCCGTTCCACAAACAGAAATACCACAATCGTAGCAGCGACAATCACGGAAATAGCCGTAATACCCATATATATATATCTGTCAAATTTGTGGTCTTTCATACTGTTCCTTTCTCCTTAGCAGATCCTCCATCTATTTATCACTTATACCATATCATATTTCACAGAAAATAAAAAGAGAAAAACAGGAAAGCAGCGATTTCTCGCTGCTTTTATCTTTTGCAATCCCAAAATGCCGGTTCCTGCATAATTGACTCCTAGCATCGCTAGGTGGGCAACCGCACTTAAACATCTGCCTTCCACTCAGAAGGAGGCCTGACATCCGCTTAAGAATGTAGGAATCCCGTGTGTCAAAATGTAGGTTCAAAATAAACAGGAGTATCGAACATTCCAGGAATTGCAGTCCTGTTTCTTATGGCCTTATTATAACGCATCCCTGTGATTTTTTCAAGTTCCATTTCTTGTGGGATTTATAACATTTCTGCCAGCATGTTACTGCTCGCATGCGCTCTGTGAACGTAACGGCATATGCCTGATAAACCGCCTGCGGCAGCGCTTGTCCGGGACGGCCAAAACAGGAATAACACGGACCTGATTCATAAGCTTTTCAAAAGCGCGGCAAGCTCTTCGGGATTCCCGGCGAGCCAGTCTGCACCTGCTTCCTTAAGTTCTTTTTCGTCTCCGTATCCATAAAGAACTCCCACCGCCTCGATACCCGCCCTATGGGCGCCTTCGATATCATGCATTCTGTCCCCCACCATTACAATGGAATCAACATCCGTGAGATTACAGCTTTCCATCACATACCGAATCACATCATCCTTTTTCACCCGGGTGCTGTCGTCATTGGCCCCGCCAATAAACTCAAAATATTTCTCCAGGCCAAAATGTGCAAGAATCCGCTTTGCCATTTCATCCGGCTTGGAAGTGGCCACATAGAGCTTCTTTTTGCTCTCCCTGAGACTCTTTAACATGGCTTCCACTCCGTCATAGGGGGCATTTTCCAGCCAGCCTCTCTCGTTATAATATTCCCGGAATACATAGACCGCTTCCCCGGCATCCTTATCCGAAAAATGGTAATATTCCTTAAAGCTTTCATGAAGCGGCGGCCCCACAAAAGGGCTCAATGCGTTCAGGTCCTCCGTTTCGATTCCATAATGCCTGAGCGCATACTGTACTGCTCTGGTAATTCCCGGCATGGAATTCGTTAAAGTTCCGTCCAGGTCAAAAAAGAGAAACTGTTTTTTCATGGCCCTCTCCTCACTCTGATGGTATTTTTGAGAATTTTATTTATTATCCCATTTCGCCTTCCAAATGTCAATTCCATTTTTAAACAGCATGTAAAACGTTACTGCCCCATGGTGAATCAATGCGCTGATTCGTCATGGGGCAGTAACAATTATTTAAAAAATTCAT
This sequence comes from uncultured Lachnospiraceae bacterium, assembly GCA_910585355.1. Classification (GTDB taxonomy): domain Bacteria; phylum Bacillota; class Clostridia; order Lachnospirales; family Lachnospiraceae; genus CANRXD01. The sequence goes on along the minus strand of CAJUDN010000034.1, from coordinate 13,026 downwards.
GACTTCCGTATTTAAATAAATAATTCAGATGATTGTCAAACCAGCGGACATTCTTCCCGGAGGATGTTCTTCTGTTCATAAAGTAAAGAGCTCCCGAAGAATAGTCTTCCCCTGACAAGGCGCACTTTACTGCCTCAATTGTCTCCTTTGATACCCTGCATCTGTCAATGGAACCGTCATTAACAGGAGAAAACTGGTTTCTCTCATAGACCACGCCAGTCACGGTATCCGGAAACTTATCGCTTTCCACACGGTTTAAAATAACGTTAGCCACCAGAATTCTGCCCTTTTTGTCACAGTTTCCGGCCTCAGCCTGCACAATTTTCAAAAGTACCTTATAATCACGATCCGACAGGGAAAGCCTTGTGTCCGCCGCTTCTTTCGCCGTCTCCTTTACCGCTTCAACAGTTTCATCCTGTCCACGGCTTCCTCCTTCCGAAACGACTTCTTCCTTTCCGGACTTTTCCGGATTCAGGCCTTCTTCTGAAGCCCTTTCTTCCTGTAAGGCGTCCCCTCTGGTTTCTTCTTTCCCGGATACGGTTACTGCCTCTGACCCTTCTGTATTTCCCACGCCTTCTGTATTTTCATTTTCCTTCTCTCCATCCTCCGTGGAGCTAGGATCATCCATACCGTCTGTTTCTTCCTTCTGTCCGGTTTCCTCCTCTGCCGCTGACGCAATTTCGCCAGTCTTTTCCAGCTCAGCTTCCGTTTCGTTCTTCTCCTGGGTTTCCGCGAATGCCACCAGGGCACTTTTTCCGCCGTCCCGGAGATCGCCGGCCGTAAATGTCACCACTGTCACAACTGAAATCCCGACTGTCAGCACAACCGCGTCCCGGTGCATCTTCTTCGACGCATTGGTAAACAACGCTTTTACGAATTGGAAAACTGTCTGAAGAAATGAGTTCCATGCCTGATTCATAGAACACCTCTTTTCTCCATTTTGCCATCACCTCGCTGTGATGATAACAATAGGGTTTTTTCCTCCCGTTCGGGTGGTGACTGTGATTATAGGAGACTGCACATGGAAATGTCAATAAGGTCTTTACATTTTTGTTGCTTTTATCATCTGCTTTTTTAATTTTTGTCATTCTTTTTTAACATTTTGTAAGAAAAAAGCCTTGATCTTCCGTGGTTTTTTGTACGTATTGGCGGTCGCTTTCTTTAACATATGTTACAATTTTGTTACATTTTCATCTCCCACTTCGCTGCAATTTTTATGGGTATTCTGTCTTATGTCAACCATTTTTACATTAAATCTGTGATTTTTGCTCCCACATATTCCGCCAGTTCCTCCGGCGGTAATATGACCTGAACCCCTCGCATTCCCGCACTTATGGCAATTTTCTCATATTCCAACGCAGAGAGATCCAGATAAGTGGGAAACTTTTTTTTCATTCCTATGGGAGAACATCCACCTCTGACATACCCGGTTAAAGAAAGCAGGTCCCTCATGGGAAGCATCTCCACTTTCTTATCCAAGGCCGCCCTGGCTGCCTTTTTTAAATCCACTTCCCCGTCCACCGGAATGCAGCAGACCAGATATCCCGTCCTTTCTCCCTTAAGTACCAGGGTCTTAAACACGCTTCCATGGTCCGCGCCCATCAGATCAGCCGCATGGCTTCCGGAAAGATCATGCTCATCCACCGGATATTCCCTTGCTTCATACTTTATTTTTGCTGCGTCCAGCAGACGCATCACATTGGTTTTTATCATCTTTGACATATTCCCGTTTCTCCTCCATCGCCATTTCCTCACAAAAACACATCAGGGCCGGACGCATCCACCGTTTTCTGGAAACCAGAATCTGCAGCTCCATTTCCATCTCATAATCAGAAACTGGAATTCTTACAATCCGCCCCTTTAAAAGTTCTTCTTTTAAGTCGAACTCCGGAAGCAGGGAAATCCCAAGACCTCCGGCCACAAAATCAATCAGGGCCCTGGTGCTTCCCATCTCCAGCCGGCTCTCAATAAAAATCCCCCTGGAAGCAAATTCCTCCTCCAATTCCTTCCGGTAATTACATCCTTTTTCTGTCAGAAGCCATGGTTCCTTTTCCAGATCTTTTAGGGACACGGACACACTTCTTCCATATTTACTGGCGCCGCATGCAAAAAAGCATATTTTTTCCGGCTTCCTGTAAAAAGTCTGAAGCTCCCCGTCAGCCACTGGACGATCCAGAAGCACCGCTGCATCTATCTCCCCCTTTTTTAATGCTTCCATAAGACGTATGGTCGTATCCACCGTCACCTTCAAGTCCACTTCAGGATACTTTCTTAAATAGGAAGCAACCCCCTTCACATATTCCGAAACGCTCACTGACTCCACCATCCCGACGGTCAGATGCCCGGCCGGCTTCCCGTTCCTGTCAAAATGGAGCCTGGTCTCCTCTTCCAGAGCCCGAAATCTGTATGCATAGGAAAGAAGCTCCTCCCCGGCCGAGGAAAGAACCACACGCTTTCCGTTTCTTATGAACAACGGCATCCCCAGCTCTTTTTCCAGGGCTTCCACCTGAGCCGTAACCGTGGATTGTGCATACCCAAGGCTCTCTGCCGCCCTCGTAAAGTTCCTAAGCTCCGCCGTACGGATAAATGTTTTTAAATTCCTAAGTTCCATGGGTTCCCCTTATCATTTTTTTCGATTTTGTTCATTCCTTTTTTCCGTTTTTCTCTCCGCATCCTTCATGCTATGATAAAGGCAAAGAAAACGATTGGAGAGATTCCTATGAACGATTTGAAAACCACCTGCCGCATTGCCGTTGTACAGGCCGCGCCGGTTCTCTTTGACAAAAGGGCCTGTATGAAAAAAGTTCTTTCCCTCATTGACGCCTGCTCAAAGTCGCAGGCAGAACTCATTGTATTCCCTGAGCTCTTCATTCCCGGCTACCCTTACGGGATGACCTTCGGCTTCACCGTTGGAAGCCGAAGCGAGGCGGGAAGAGAGGACTGGAAACGATATTATGATAACTCCATCCTGGTGCCCGGACCGGAAACCGGCGCCATAGGAGAGGCGGTCAAAAAGGCAAAGGCTTATGTAAGCATCGGCGTATCGGAGCGTGATGCCGTCACAGCCACTCTTTATAATACCAACCTGATTTTTTCCCCCGACGGTTCTCTGGCCGCCGTCCACAGGAAGCTAAAGCCCACAGGAGCCGAACGGTTCGTCTGGGGAGATGCAGACAGAGGCTATTTTCCTGTGGTCCAGACCCCCTGGGGGCCCATGGGCGCCATGATCTGCTGGGAAAGCTACATGCCTCTGGCACGTACCGCCCTTTATCAGAAAGGAGTTACCGTTTACCTGGCCCCTAATACCAATGACAACGAAGAATGGCAGTCCACCGTGCGCCACATTGCCATCGAGGGCCGCTGCTATGTGGTAAACTGCAACATGTTTTTCACCAGAGGCGATTATCCCTGTGACCTCAACGGCTCAGATGAAATCGCCAAACTTCCGGATGTGGTATGCCGCGGCGGCAGCAGCGTCATTGCCCCGACGGGCCATCCTGTGATGGAGCCTGTCTGGGATGAAGAGGCCGTCCTCTACGCCGATCTTCCCATGGATCAGGTGCCTGCCTCCCGAATGGAATTTGACCCGGCCGGCCACTACTCCCGCCCCGACGTGCTTGAACTCATTGTCCATTCGTAGATCAATAGAAAAGCTCTTTTCTGTTCTTTATGTAAAACAGAAAAGAGCTTTTTAATCTGTCAAGCCTCCCGGCGGTTACTCGTCCCAGTTGTGATAAACAGCCTGCACATCGTCATCCTCGTCTAAAAGATCTAGAATCCGGTTCATCTTCTTTACGGCATCGTCGTCAGTCAGCTCCACCCATGTCTGGGGGATCATGGTTACATCGGCCTGCATCATCGGAATACCGGCCTTTTCCAGGGCTTCGCGAACTTCACTGAAAACATCGGGATCTGTTAATACCTCATAGCTGTCCTCTTCCTCCGCAAAATCCTCTGCACCTGCATCCAGAGCCGCCATCATCAGCTCATCGGCATCCATCTCGCACTCTTCTTTATCAATAATAATCTGCCCCTTTTTGTCGAACAGGAAAGACACGCTTCCCTGCGTGCCGACATTTCCGCCGCCCTTGGTGAAAGCGCTTCTAACATTGGCGGCAGTACGGTTTTTATTATCCGTCAGAGTTTCAACGATAATGGCGATTCCACTGGGACCATACCCCTCATACGTTAGATTCTCATAATTTACGGAGTTTAAGTCCCCGGCTGCCTTTTTAATTCCGCGGTCGATGGTATCGTTGGGCATGTTGTTGGCCTTTGCCTTTGCGATTACATCGCGAAGCTTGCTGTTATTGGCCGGGTCTGCGCCGCCTTCCTTTACCGCAACTGCAATCTCGCGTCCGATTACCGTAAAGATTTTTCCCTTGGCCGCGTCGTTTTTCTCCTTCTTATGTTTGATGTTGGCAAATTTAGAATGTCCTGACATCTTTCCCTGCTCCTTCTCTCTTCGATTCTTCTGTTTATCTGCCGTCGACAGTATCTTCATATCCGGCTGTCTCCTAATAAAAACAGCCTCTGCATATCATAGTCCGGAATACTTTAGGTTACTGTTCACACTCCGGTCAATCATTCCGCCCATTAACCGAAAACCAGTATCATAATGCAGGCAAAACATATGCCCCATTACCACATATAATCTTAAACAGGCATATGCGGTTCAGACAAGTCTGCGCGTTCACCGCGCCGGCCGTACGAACAACTGTTACCTATTTTAGCATTATTTCATTCACTTGGCAAGAGCTTTTCTTGACACATATTACAGGAATGTTATAATATAATTACAGTTCACAGGGCGGGGAAAAACGGATAAAAACAGGCGTAAAACTTGCTTGTAAAAGTGTTGCTTGTAAGAGTGATTTTATCTGTTTTTCCGCATCGGGCGAACGCCCGGTGTTCCTTGTCCGTTGAAAACGGCAGGAAGATGCCCCTCCCGTGAACAGCACATAACTATAGAGGTATAATTCTCAAAAAATGGAGGAAGCGCAATGAAAAAGATTGAAGTCGATACCTTTCTTTCCTTTCAGTTCGTGAGCAATCCAACCTTTTCCCCTGACGGTGCCTATATTGCTTTCGTGGTATCCACAGCGGACAGGACTGAAAATGCTTACAAAGCAGATCTTTATGTTTACGATCTGAACGAAAAGAAAACACTGAAGCTGACCAGCGGAGGGGATGCCAAAACATACGCCTGGACAAAGGACAATACGCTTTTGTTCCCGGCTGCAAGAAGCAGTGAGATAAAGAAAAAGCAGGAGGCCGGAGAGGCCGTTACCGGCTTTTATGAGATTTCCCCCACGGGCGGCGAGGCTCTGGAAGCGTTCACCGTTCCCGCGAAGGCGACTGCCGTCAAAACACTGCCCGACGGCCGTTTTTTACTCACCATCAATCAGGACAACTATAAAGATACCAGGAAAAAATCCTACGAAGTATTCGATGAGCTTCCCTTCTGGGGTAACGGCTTGGGCTACACCAACGCCAAAAGAAACCGCCTTGCCGTTTATGACCGTGAAACCGAAAATCTTACTTACATTGCCGATGACTGGACAGACTGTATGGAATCCTCCGTCTTCGGAGAACTCCTGCTCTATAAGGCATATCCCTGGAAACAGAGCGTCCGCAGCTTGAACGCAGGAATTTATCTATATAACTTAAGAACTGGCGAAACCCAGACCATGCTGGAACCGGAAACCATGTACACAGGCGCCATTGAGCTCTTAAACGAAAGCGAAGCGCTGGTTGCCGCCCTGGATCCCGGTTACAAGGACCATACAAAATACTGTGAATTCTACAAATTAAACTTAAAGGACAAGTCCCTGACCCATTATCTGCCCTATGACGCTTCCATCGGCTCCGGCTCTGTCGGCTCTGACGCAAGATACGGCGCCGGCCGCGGTCATAAGGCTTTAAACGGCGACTTTTATTTTATCTCCACCGTGGACGACTTTGCATGGCTCAGAAAGCTTTCCGCTGACGGCACAATCTCCGACAGCCTCACAAAAGGCAGCTCCTGCGACAGCTTTGATGTAAACGGAGAGCACCTTGTAAGCTGCGAACTCCAGGGCTTAAAGCTTGCAGAGCTTTATCTGGACGGCCAGCAGATCACCCACTTCAATGACTGCCTTGCGGAGGAATACTCCATCAGCACGCCCGAGGGCTTTACTTTCACCGCCAGCGACGGGTACGAAATTCACGGATGGGTTATGAAGCCGGCTGATTATAAAGAAGGCGTTTCCTATCCGGCCATTCTTCACATCCATGGCGGCCCCCGCACCGTATTCTCCGATGTGTTCCATCACGAGATGCAGATGTGGGCAAGCGCAGGCTACTTCGTGTTCTACTGCAACCCCAGAGGTTCCGATGGACGCGGAACGGATTTTGGAAACATCAATGGAATTTACGGTACTGTGGACTACCAGAACCTGATGGATTTCACCGATGAAGTATTTAAGAGATATCCTCAGATTGATACCAGCCACGTAGGCGTTACCGGCGGTTCTTACGGCGGCTTCATGACCAACTGGATCGTGGGCCACACCAACCGGTTTGCAGCAGGCGCTTCCCAGCGTTCCATCTCCAACTGGGTTTCCTTTGAACATAACTCTGATATCGGGCATACCTTTATTCTCCACAACCAGGGCGGAACCACCAGGGACAACGTTGAACTCCTCTGGGAGCAGTCTCCGTTAAAATACGCGGAAAACTGCAAAACTCCCACTCTGTTTATCCACTCTGACGAAGACTACCGCTGCTATATGGCGGAAGGACTTGCCATGTACAGCGCCATCATGAGAAACGGCTGTCCCTCCAGACTCTGCCTGTTCCATGGTGAAAACCATGAGTTATCCCGCGGCGGAAAACCTGAAAACCGCATCGACCGTATGACAGAAATCATCAACTGGATGAATACTTATTTGAAATAAGGATTTTCAGGCGCCAGAGACGCTTAAGACCGTCGCAGACCATTTTCAATGGATTTTTAAAGAAGAAAGGGGGATGCCTTCCATCGGCATCCCTCTTCCTTTATTCTTCCTTTTCTTTTCCGTCTTCCTTTTGTTCTTCCTCCGGCACTTTTTTTGCCACCACCGTCTGTATGGTCTTATTTTCTACTTTTTCGATGTCAAACTGGTAGTCCCTAAACAACACCCGCGCCTTCTCGTCCTCCTCAGGAAGATGTCCCAGTCTGGAAATGAGGAACCCGTTCAGGGTATCGAAATTATCCTTATCATCCTCGTCAAACTTCATGAAAAGCGCATCCTCTACATCGTCTAAGGTTGCCATTCCGGAAAGCTCGTAGGTATCGTTCCCTTTGGACACAATATCCGGCTCCTCATCATCATACTCATCCATGATGTTTCCGACAATTTCCTCCAGAATATCCTCCATGGTGACAATTCCGGCAGTCTGTCCATACTCATCAATAATGATTTCCATGTGTATTTTTTCTGACTGCATCTCCTTAAACAAAGCGCTTATATTCTTCGTCTCAGGAATAAAACGAGCTTCCCGCAGAAGGCCGTCAATTTTGCCGATGGGCATATCCAGAAATTCCAAGACCTCTGCAAAAGACAGTACGTCCCGCATGTGCAGGACGCCTATGATATTGTCAATATCCTCTTCATAGACGGGAAATCTGGAGTTAATGGACTCCTTCACTATAAAATCCACTGTCTCTTTAAGAGTCATATCTTTGGAAAGGGCCACCACATTCTTTCTGTGGGTCATAATATCGGCCGCCTCTTTATCGTCAAACTCAAAGATATTTGTAATCATCTCGGCTTCGCTGGCCTCCAGAACTCCCTGGTCATGACCCTCATTGACCATATACATGATGTCTTCCTCTGTCACCTTATCATCCAGCACATGAATGTCAATTCCCATCGCCTTTAAGACCACATAAGAAACTGTTTCAATAAGCCAGGTGAAAGGCCGCATCACTTTCATCATTCCGTCCACCAGAGGGAGCAGCCGGTAACAGAAGCGGATAGGACTCTTTGCCGCCAGCCGCTTTGGAATGATGATTCCCAGACAGACCATAAAAAACACTACTGTCAGAAACGCAATTAAATAAGAAAGGACGGTATTCACGGCAGACGGCACCGCAAACGCTCCGGAAAAAACCCTTCGACAGTATCCGGACACCGCCGAAATGGAAAAACTCCCCAATGCCAGTCCCACAAAACAGGTGATAACCTGATTGGTACGGATAAACTGGTATGGATTTTCCTGAATATGTAAGAGGCGCTCGGCCTTCTTATTTCCTTCGTCCCGCTCATCTTCCAGAGCGCTGGTATTTAAGGCCTGTACCGCCGCTCCAAAACCATAAATCGCGTAAAATACCACAACAGCGGCAAACAAAAGTAAAATCCCTATCCACGAATTCCCATCGTCCATGAAAAAATATACTCTCCTTCTTTCCCTGTAACAATCCAGCCGTGCGAAGTTTAAGAGAAAAGCCGCTTATGAAAGCTTATATTCATAAGCAAATTTTTCTCTTAAGCTTCATAGGGCGAATACCCTGCGCTTCTTGTACGCTGTAAACGGGCAAGAAGACTTGCGGCAAAACGGTTACGATTTCTTTTGTAATTATTTCTGTAATCCAATATAGCATTGTTGCCACAGTTCGTCAACCAAAGCATAAAACTTACAGGCTTATGTAAGAAGCTCCAGGCTGATTTTCAGGGCTTCGTCGACTCTCTCCTGCAGAATGCCGTCAATGTGGCAGATTTTTTCCCGCAGTCTCTGCTTGTCAATGGTTCTCAGCTGTTCTAAAAGAATCACCGAATCCTTGACCATGTCACACTGTCTCGCGCTCAGCTCCACATGGGTGGGTAGCTTTGCTTTGTTCATTTTGGAAGTGATAGCAGCACAGATGACCGTCGGGCTGTGCTTGTTTCCCACATCGTTCTGTATAATAAGCACCGGCCGGATTCCCCCCTGTTCAGACCCAACCACAGGGCGAAGATCCGCATAATAAATATCACCGCGTCTGATAATCAAAAAACTCACTCTCCACAATCGTTTTCGGGAATCCCCGTACCGATAGTATTGACATTCTATGATTACCTTATGCAGCCAGACTAAAAATGCCCTCCTAAAATCCTTCGTATTCTCCATCCTCGCAGGTAAAAGTTCCTATGATCCGCCCCTGATACACATACAGCCTGGGAACCCGTTTTCCCATAAGGCAGGGAAGCTCATAATGGAAGCCGCCGCTTTTTAAGGCGATCTCCTCCACAGTGATTTCCTCCCGGCCGTCCCGGCCGATTAATGTTACCTCGTCCCATTCCCTCGCTTCCGGGATCTTTGTCAGATCTACCATAAGCTGGTCCATGCAGATCCGCCCTAAAATGGGCGCCCGTTTTTCGCGCACCAGCACATGGCCGCGGCCCGAAAGGTTCCTTGGGTATCCGTCCGCGTATCCGATGCTGACGGTGCCTACCCGCACAGGGCTTTCCGCCCGGAAAGTTCCTCCGTAGCTTACCTCCGTGCCAGGCCCAATCTCCTTTATATTGGTAAGAAAACTCTTAAGTTCCATGGCAGGCTTCACGGGCACCGCGCTTTTTATCACCTCATCTGACGGATACAGCCCGTAGATGGCAATCCCCGCCCGCACGGCATCCAGATTTGCTTCCTTCATATCCAGGATTGCAGCGCTGTTGGAACAGTGGCAGATCGGAACGGTTACCCCAAGGTCGCGCACCATGCAAATAAATTCCTTAAATTTCCGAAGCTGCTCCCTTGCGGAAGCTTTGTCAGTTTCATCAGCCCTGGCAAAATGAGTGAACATTCCCTCAATTTCAATGCCCGGAAGCATGGACATTTCCTTTACCATCCGCGCCGACTCCATTGTGGGACTCACGCCGATGCGGCTCATTCCCGTGTCCACAGCCACATGGATTTTGGCTGTTTTTCCCATGGAAACGGCCCTCTGTGAGAGGTGCTGCGTCTGGGAGAGATGAAACATGGACGGCCGTATTCCTTCCTGAACCAGTACATCAAACCGGCCCGGGGGAACGGCGCCTAAAACCAGAATTCCCTTTTTAACTCCATGCTTTCTAAGCTGCAAAGCCTCCTCCACTGTGGCCGTGGCAAACGCGGAAACGAACCGGTTTATGGTTTTTGCAACGGCGACGGCGCCATGACCATATCCGTCGGCCTTCACCACCCCGATGATCATGGTGCCGGCCGTGAGGTTTCTCTGCATGGCTCCCATGTTTTCCTCAATTCTGTCCAGATATATCTTTGCGTATACCCGATCAAACTGTTTCATTGATAACCTCCCCCACGCAATCTGCAATCTGACTGGCCAGAACAGAATGAACGCCGAATTTTTCTGCAGCCCGCTCTCCTGCCAGTCCGTGCACATAGACCCCCAGAGAAGCCGCCTCACACTCGTCCATGCCCAGAGCCAGAAGCCCCGCAATGATTCCCGTAAGCACATCGCCGGACCCTCCCTTGGCCATGGCCGGAGAACCGCTGGTGTTCACAAACACCTTCCCGTCTTTCCTGGCCGTCACAGTGGCCGCATCTTTTAACACACAGGTGGCGCCGTACTGATCTGGCAGGCCCTTCGCCGCGGAAACCAGATTTTCCTTTGTCTCCTCCACGGACTGGCCGCTAAGCCTTGAAAACTCTGAGAGGTGGGGCGTCAGCATGATGTTTTCTGTAAAATATCCCTTTAAATACGGATACCGGGCGGCAAGATTGATAGCGTCTGCATCCAGGATAACAGGCACATAGGCGTTTTTTAAGACAGCCTCCACCATAATCCTTCCACATTCCGAAACGCCAATTCCCGGCCCCAGTACAATGACATCGGCCCAGTCTGTCTGTTTCTTTAAATATTCCCGGAACTCTTCCGGCTCTCTTACGGCCTGTTCTGTTTCATAGGTGGAAAGGACAGCCTCCGGAAGAAGCCCCTGCAAAACACTCCTGTTTTCCTCCGGAGTCACCGCCTTCACAAGACCCGCTCCTGTCCTGTACGCCGCAAGCGCGGAAAAGTACGCCGCCCCGGCCATTCCGGGAGAACCTGCGATAACAAGAATTTTTCCATAAGTTCCCTTGTGGGAATCAGGCTTTCTTTTGGGAATCTTCTTCAGATCTTCTCTGGTATGGCATAAAGCATAGGTCCCTGCCTTCTCCTTTTCCTCCGGAACAAAGCCGATATCAGCCACAAGCAGTTCCCCGCAGGCCTCTCTTCCCGGAAACAGCGCCTGCCCCAGTTTCTTTTCTCCAAAAGTAACCGTCACATCCGCCTGCACCGCACATCCCATCACGGCTCCGGTGTCGGAATTGATTCCCGAAGGGATGTCCACAGATACCACCGCCGCGTCTTTTTGCGTTCCCATTAAGTCAATGAGCGCCTCATAGGGCCCTTCCACATTTCTGGACAGTCCGATTCCGAAAACAGCGTCAATGATGAGATCGCAGCTTCCCGGTATAAAATCCTCTGCCGTAAATACAGGAATTTTAAGCTTTCCGGCAATGGCAAGCTGCGCCTCCATCTCCTCACTTTTTCGCCCCTCTGCGCCGGGCAGAATTACGGAAACACAAAATCCATGCAGAAACAGCATTCTGGCCGCCGCCACGCCGTCGGCTCCGTTGTTCCCCAGACCGCAGACCGCCCAGACCGTCCCTTTTTTTCCTGTCTCTGCTTCCTTCTTTTTTAAAATCTCCTCTGCCTTTTTTGCCACCTCAAGAGCCGCCCGCTCCATGAGAACCATGGAAGGAATTCCAAATTCCTCAATGGACCTTTTATCAATTTCTTTCATTTCCTTCCCTGTCACCAGATATCTCATGTTTTTTCTCCTTCCCCCACAGCAAAAGCCATGGCGTGCTCCCTTGTGTCAGAAATGGATACCTCAATTCTCTGTATTCCCTTTTTTTCTGCCGTTTCTTTCGCTTTTCCATGGAGAACCACATAGGGCTTTCCAAAGGGATCCCGGAGCACTTCAATATCCTTGGGCATGAATTCCCGGAATCCGGTCCCAAAGACCTTTGCCACAGCCTCCTTGACCGCAAAAGAGCCGGCCAGAACAGAGGGCCTCCCCCCCGCCTGCCGGCGCTCTTCTTCTGTATAGACACGCGATAAAAAGGCCTCTTTTTCACAGGCCTTTTCCATTCGTTTTATTTCAATTAAATCACAGCCTACTCCTGTCAACATGTCAATTACATTTCCCGCTTTTTTCTGCCATCTCCTTGGCTTTCCGCTCTCGCTCGTCCTGAAGGCTGCAGACACGGTAGGATAAGCGCATCAGGCTCTCCGACAGATGAACATTCTCCACCACCACATCCTCCGGTACCGCCAGATCTGTGTGGGCAAAATTCCATATGGCCTTAATACCGGCTTTCACAAGGCGATCCGCTATTTCCGGAGCTTTTGACTTTGGAATCGTTAACGCCGCTATCTGCACCTCATTGTCCACGATAAATTGTTCCAGATCATCAATTCCACGGATTTCCACGCCGCGGACCACAAGTCCGATGAGCCTCGGATTGATATCAAACATTCCTTTAATAATAAATCCGCGTTTTTCAAAATTTGTATAGTTCGCAATTGCCTGTCCGAGATTTCCCGCGCCGATAATCACAAGATTATGCTGTCTGTCTATTCCAAGAATCCGCGCAATCTCTGTATACAAATATTTTACATTATAGCCATATCCCTGCTGTCCGAAACCGCCGAAGTTGTTCAAATCCTGCCGAATCTGAGATGCGGTAACTTTCATTCTCGCACTGAGCTCATTGGATGAGATCCGCTCAATTCCCTCTTCCATCAGCTCGCCCAGATACCTGTAATATCGTGGCAGCCTGGAAATTACCGCCTTTGAAATCTGTCTTTCATCTGCCATGTTATCAATTCACCTTCTCATGAAGTCTCTGTTCTTTCATGTTACCATTATAATGTCTAACGACATTATATCATGTCCTCCAGACATGATATCCCTCCAGGGGGGATGTGCACGGCTTTCTGCGGTGAACGCAGAAACCGGTATGCACAGGTATAAT
>CAJUDN010000033.1:16128-31279 GCA_910585355.1 uncultured Lachnospiraceae bacterium | reverse complement strand
AAAAGTGAGTATGATATTAAATGTACGCTGTAGTACTAGAGTGTGTCTGAAAATTGCTTTCTGCCAGATGTGCATCAGATCTATTTCAGGACCAGAGAAGCTCCTCCAGCCCCTTCACAAAGGCCTCCAGCCCCTCCTGGTCCTCTTTGGTAAAACGACCCAAAACCGGGCTGTCAATGTCCAGGACCCCGTAAAGGGCTCCCTTTTTATGAATCGGCACCACAATCTCTGAATTCGACGCACAATCACAGGCAATATGGCCGGGAAACCGGTGAACATCCGGCACAAGCTCTGTCTCCTCCTTCAAAGCGGCGCTCCCGCACACGCCTCTTCCCATGGCGATGTTCGTGCAGGCCGGCTTTCCCTGGAATGGGCCAAGGACCAGCTCTCCGTCCAGATACAGATAAAACCCCGCCCAGTTTATGTCCTCCATGGAAGTATATAAAAGGGCCGACGCGTTGGCCAGATTTGTGATTTCCCAGGGCACATCCGCCGCCAGCGCCTTCATCTGACAGCATACCAGCTCATAATCTGTCTTTTTCATCCTGTTTTACCTCCTTTGCCTGCTTTTTCACTGCTTCCTGCTTTTCTTCCTTCTCCCGCTTTTCTTCCGCCTCCTGCTTTTCTTCCGTTTTCTCCACTTCCTCCGCTACGGTCGCTTTTATAAGCTCCTTCGCATTTTCTGTGGTCCCCAGAAGCCCTGCCCCCGTGTCAAAAACCATCACCCCTGTTTTTAAAGAATCCATAGCCCTCCGTTTCACAAATCCGTTTATTCTTTCGCAGAGAACCTCCATGGTTTTATTTAAAACTCCTCCCCCCCGCAAAATGGAAAGGGCTTCCTCTGTGGTGTTGGCTTTCTGGATGGCGCAGAGCGCCGCACGGTCCGCCCCCGCTGTAAGCCCGCAGGAAAGCAGCGTGTCCATCCGTCCGTCGCCCTCTCTGGAATGGGTGTTCATTATGCCGTTTCCAAGCTTCACAAGCTTTCCGATATGGCCAGCCAGGACAACTCCTGAAAAGCCCAGTTCCCCGGCCATATCAATGGATTTTCCGACAAAATTGCTGATGACGACCACCGGAGGGGTCCGTTTTGTCCCTAGATATTGTTTTATAAAATTTTCTCCCATATTTCCGGGCGCCAGTATGGCGTAGCGCCTTCCCTCCGCCCGCAGTACCTGCATGTGAGCGCGGATAGTATCCGTCAGGGCCTCCTCGCTCATGGGTTCCACAATCCCGCTGGTGCCTAAAATAGAAATACCTCCCTCGATTCCAAGAACCGGATTGAATGTTTTTTTGGCCGCTTCCTCCCCTTTGGGAACGGAAATGACCACCTTTACATCCTTTTCACAGCCGTACTTCTCCAGGACCTCTCTCACCGCCTCAGAAATCATAGCCCGCGGAACGGAATTGATGGCAGAAGCTCCCACCGGCTGATCAAGACCCGCCTTTGTCACACGGCCGACTCCGGGACCTCCTTCGATAAAAATACGGTCAGATGTCCTAAAAGCCCCGTCGTTTCCGTCCGGCTTCAGAAACATGACCGAAGCGGTGATGAGAAGTCCGTCCGTCACATCGTAATCGTCTCCCGCATCTTTTTTTACCGAGCAGACGGCGCATCCGCCCTCCGTATGACGATGAACAATTTTCGCTCTGACTCTTGTCCCTTTAGGGGTCAGGATTTCTTCCTCTTCCTTCCAGATTCCGGCCGCCAGATAAAAGGCGGCGGCTCTGGCGGCCAGAGCAGCGCAGGTTCCCGTGGTATAGCCGCACCGCAGGTTCCTTTTATCTTTATAAACAAATGTCTCCACGTTTCCGATCCTCTAAAATCGCTTCCAGGATTCCGTCAGCCGTGCAGCCTTTGGCCACAAGGCTGTCCGCAATGCCGAACTCCTCTAAAGCCGCGGCCGTTACCTTTCCAATGCAGACGGCCTTTACCCCCCTTTGAAACAGCTCTCTTTTTTCCTTCTCCTGGGTTTTAAAAAACCCCCGGACTCCAGAGCCGCTCTCAAAAGTCACATAATCCAGCCCGGAAAGGATATGGGCCGGGACCTCATCCGTAACAATATCGTAAACCGGATGATCCAGAAAACAAAATCCTGCCCTGTCCAGACAGTCCGTAAGGGCCTTCGAGCCTTGTCTGGCCCGTGGGATGAAAATTTTCTCCTCTTTTTTCACATGTTCACAAAGGCCCCCGGCCAGAGCTCTCGTCGTATATTCTTTTGGCATATACTCTGCATGGATTCCAAACGTCTTTAAATAATCTCCGGTCCCCGTCCCCACAACGGCAAATTTAAGCCCCGCCAGAGATCTCACATCCGCCTGACAGGCCTCTATGGCGTCAAAAAACAGGCGGACCCCGTTACGGCTTGTGAACACCACCCACTGAAAATCCGAAAGATTTTTCACGGCCTTTTGGAGGCCCTCCATCCCGCAGGGAACCACGCGTGAAACGCCTGCGCGGATAATTTTAGCCCCCATGGCCCCAAGCTTTTCGGAAAGCTTTTCAAAGATTCCGTCTGTCCCCGTAATTCCAATGGAAACCCCGGACAAAGGTCTTTCTCCTCCATAGCGCATACAAAAAGCTGCTGCCCGGCCCACCACAATGATTCCGGGAGCGGAAAGTCCTGCGTTTTTTACTGCCGTCGGAAGGTCCCTAAGGGCCGCTCTCACGCAGCGCTCTTCAGGAAGGGTTCCGTTTGTCACCACAGCCGCCGGAGTATCCGGCGCTTTTCCATTCTCCAGAAGCCGCTTTACAATTTCCTCCAGACTGGAAAGCCCCATGAGAAAAATCAAAGTGCCGGAAAGCCTTGCATACCAGGAAAACTCATCGGTCAGCGTGTCCTTTCCGCCAACTGCCGTATGTCCCGTAATCACATGAAAGCTTTGAGCCTCCCCTCTGTGGGTCACCGGAATTCCCGCATGGGACAGGGCTCCGATGGCAGAGGTAACGCCGGGCACCACTTCATAGGGAATCTCGCAGGCCTCAAGAGCCAGAATCTCTTCGCCTCCGCGGCCGAACACAAAAGGGTCCCCGCCCTTTAACCGCACTACATACTTTCCCTCCAGAGCCTTTGTGACCAGCAGCCGGTTAATCTCCTCTTGCTTCATGCTGTGACGGCCCGGCTCCTTCCCCACATAAATACGCTCACAGGACTCCGGCGCCAGCTTAAGGAGTTCCTTTGACGCCAGCCTGTCATAAACAAGCGTCTCTGCTCCGGATAAAATCCGCTTTCCCTTTAAAGTAATAAGCTCCGGGTCTCCCGGCCCCGCTCCTACCAGATATACCGTTCCCTTCCGTTTCTCCATCTGCATCTCCCCGCGTTAAAGGCCTCTCACCAGTTCTCTGGCCAGCGCCTCATATTCCTGCGGCTTTCCTGCTGCCGCACGCCGCACTGTTTTTCCCATCCGTTCCTTCATAAGCTCCATAAAAAGGGTCTCCCCCTCAAAGAAGCTGTAAACCCCAACGGCCTCGTTGCAGCCGGCGCCCAGGAGCCTTAAAGCTTCCCGTTCCGCTTTCAGCGAATATTCCGTGGAAATATGGTTGATTTTTTGAAACAGTTCACTGAATTCAGAATCTTCTCTGGTTTCAATGGCGATAATCGCCTGGCCTCCGGCAGGAATAAACTCCGTCTCCGGCAGGAATTCAAAAGAAAATCTCTCATCGTCCAAAAGGCCAAGCCGCAAAAGACCTGCTGCCGCCAGAAGAATACCGTCGTACCATCCTTCATAAAGCTTCTCCAGCCTGGTATTTACATTCCCTCTCAAAAGTTTACAAACACAGTCCTTTCTCTCCCTGATCTGTACCTGCCTTCTGGGACTTCCGGTTCCAACGACCATGGGGCTGTTTTGTATCTCGCGGCCCTTCACGGCCACGAACACATCCCTGGGATCCCCTCTCTTTAAAACGGCAGAAACCAGAAGCCCTCTTGCTAACTCCATTGGCATGTCCTTTGCACTGTGGACGGCCGCGTCAATTTCTCCTTCCAGAAGAGCCTGTTCAAATTCCGCCACAAAGGCGCCCTTTCCTCCGAATTCCACCAGAGACCGGTCTAAAATCCTGTCGCCTTTCGTCGTAAGGGGCACGATTTCGGCTTTAAGCCCCGGCTCCCCCTCTTCGAGGGCCCTGGCGGCCAGCATGGCCTGCGCCATGGCCAGGCGGCTTTTTCTGGTCCCTATTCTTATGACCCTTCCAGACTTCTTCACTGTATCTCCTCCCGATCCTTCACAATTACCAGGGAATAATATCCGGCGTCCTCCGGGATCCCTTCTGTCTCATGCACGAGACGCTCCCCGTCCATTCCGCAGTTTTCTGCCAGCATCGCATGTTCTCCTCTTGACAGCAAGAGCTGTTTCACACGTTTAAGCTGTTTCCCTGATTTCATCAGCACCTTTGTTCCGGAAAGAGTAAGTCCTTCCTCCACCGGATAAGAGCCCGGCAAAATATGAATGGATTCCGCCCCTTCCCCAAGGCTTATGGAAAGTTTTGCAGCAGCCGCGCAAAAAGACGGGACTCCGCTCACGATCTCCGCCTCATAGCCCATGAAAGCAAGACGCTTATGAAGATACAAATAGGTGGAGTACACAGTAGGATCTCCCAGGGTGAGAAATACCACCATCTTCCCCTGGTCCAAAAGTTCGGAAACGACTCTGGCTCCCTGCTCATGGCTCTTTTTAAGAACCGCTTCATCCTTTGTCATGGGAAACACCACAGGGAGGATTTCCTTCTCTGAAAGTCCTTTCACTGCACCTGCCGCTATTTTATAAGCCACACAGGATTCCCGATTCCTGGACGGAATGGCCAGCACATCCGCCTCTTCGATCAGTCTCACTGCCTTTAAAGTCATAAGCTCCGGATCTCCCGGCCCAACTCCGACCCCGTAAATTTTTCCGGCCATAATTCCCTGACTCTCCTTTTTAGCTCTCTTTTTCCTCCCCCTCAAAATTTCCGCCAAATTCCAAAGGCGGGGGGCCCGTTTTCATAGTGTAAAAAAGTCCTCTTCCGTTTTTATCGCCTGCCGGATCTGGGGGCGCAGCCTTCTGTAAACAAGCCTTCCATATAAATCATGTGCAAATGCTGCCGGCATGGCCTCTCCCTTCTGTGAAAAGAGCTGTGACAACCAACTGCCACAGCTCTATGAAATTCCCCTATTTAATTACTGTCATTCCACCCATATACGGCTGCAGCGGCGTCGGAATCTTCACAGTCCCATCCGCCTGTAAGTTGTTTTCCAGGAACGCGATGAGCATTCTTGGCGGAGCAACCACCGTATTATTTAGGGTATGCGCGAAGTATTTCTTTCCGTCCGCGCCATTTACACGGATTCTTAAACGCCTTGCCTGGGCATCGCCAAGGTTGGAACAGCTTCCCACCTCAAAATATTTTTTCTGTCTGGGAGACCATGCCTCCACATCCACCGATTTCACCTTAAGATCCGCCAGATCACCGGAGCAGCACTCCAGCGTTCTCACCGGAATATCCAGGGAGCGGAATAGGTCTACGGTATTCTGCCATAGCTTTTCAAACCACATGGGAGAATCCTCCGGGCGGCAGACAACGATCATCTCCTGCTTTTCAAACTGGTGGATCCGGTATACGCCCCTTTCCTCGATGCCATGGGCGCCCTTTTCCTTTCGGAAGCAGGGAGAATAGCTGGTCAGGGTCTTCGGAAGCTCTTCCTCCGGTACAATGGTGTCGATGAATTTGCCGATCATGGAATGTTCGCTGGTACCGATCAGATATAGATCCTCCCCCTCAATCTTATACATCATGGCATCCATCTCCGCAAAGCTCATCACTCCGGTCACCACGTCGCTGCGGATCATGAAAGGCGGAACGCAATAGGTAAAACCGCGGCCGATCATAAAATCCCTCGCATAGGAAATCACCGCAGAGTGGAGTCTTGCGATATCGCCCATGAGATAATAAAAACCGTTTCCTGCCACTTTCCTGGCGGAATCCAGATCAATTCCGTTGAATTTTTCCATAATCTCCGTATGGTAAGGAATTTCAAAATCCGGAACTGCCGGTTCCCCATATTTTTGCACTTCCACATTCTCGGAATCGTCCTTACCGATGGGAACGCTGGGGTCGATAATGTTGGGAATCGTCATCATAATCTTTTTGATTCTTGCTTCCAGATCCTTTTCCTTTTCTTCCAGTTCAGCCAGATGATCCGAAGCGGCGGTCACCTGCTTCTTTGCCTCTTCGGCCTCTTCCTTCTTTCCCTGTCCCATGAGGGCGCCGATCTGTTTGGAAATTTTATTCCTGCTGGCGCGAAGGTCATCGGCTTCTTTCTTTACCTTACGGTTCTCTTCGTCCAGGGCAATCACTTCATCCACCAGGGGAAGCTTATTGTCCTGAAATTTATTCCGGATATTCTGCTTCACGATTTCCGGGTTTTCTCTGACGAATCTCAAGTCTAACATGGTTTCCTGTCTCCTTCTGTCATCCATTGAAAATTGCCTGCGGCAATGGAATTTTTTCCTTCCTGTTAATCAGTTATCACTATATCATACTTTCCCGGGAAAAGGAAGGGGATTTCATCACTTTTTGGCAAGCCGTCCCAGGATTTCCTCAAAGCACACCCCATTGGAATGGGGAATCTTAAGCTCGTCTGACTTTATAATACACTCTTTTACAAACCGGGACGCCTGTTCTGCGGAAGCCCTCAGAGACTTTCCATTTAACACTGCTCCGGCCAGTACAGAAGAAAACACATCTCCGGTTCCCGGCCTCTGGCCGCCTCCGCTTTTTATCTTTACAAACCCGGCTTCCTTCGCGCCGCGGTCCAAAACCACGTTGGTGTAAAAGTTTCCCTCCCGCACTCCGGTGATCACCACGGATTTCGCCCCCATGAGCCTTAGCATCATAGCCATATTCAAAAGTTCTTTTCTGGTCCATCCGGTTTCCTTATAGGAAGTATTCGTGAGAATGCAGGCTTCTGTCACATTGGGAGTCGCCACATCCGCCAGCGCCACCAGTTTTTTTATCTCCTCACACATCTCTTTGGTGTAAGTGGTATAAAGGACTCCGTGGTCCCCCATAACCGGGTCCACAAACACTCTCGTATCTTCCCGGCGAAGCATTTCCACCAGATCGGCCACAATGGCAATCTGCTCCCCGGAACCCAGAAAGCCTGTGGAGATTCCGTCAAAGGTGAGTCCCAGCTCTTTCCATTTCTCCGCATAAGCTCGCATTTTATCGGTGTAATCATCAAAGAAATATACGGGAAATTCCGTATGATTGGAAAGAATGGCCGTGGGAACCGGACAGCACTGGATTCCCATGGCCGATAAAACGGGAATCGCTACGGTCAGGGAACAGCGGCCATATCCTGACAGGTCGTTCATCACTGCAATTTTTTTCTGCACGGATACCGGCATATTTAATTCCCTTCCTTTCCCACAGGAAGCAGATATCCGGCCTTTTTAAGGGCCGGGCGCAGCGCCATATAAAGAACCACGGCAATGACGGAGTTGATCACCGCATTAATAATGGTAGAATATGTGGTGACGGCAAGCAGCGCTTTTATGGCAGACGCCGCCTTATCCGCATTGGGGAATAACAGCGTATACCATACATATTTTAATGAAGGTTCAAAGATACAGTTAAAGCCAAGGCCGCAGACGGCGGAAATTACGGACCATTTGAGAATATACCCCTGCGGGTGGTCTTTGGAAAGCTTCGCGATTTTATGGGCCACAAATCCTGTCACCAGGCCGATCGCAAGCTTTGTAAGAAAGGTCCTTGGAGCAGAGGCCGCATAACCGCCCGTAATATCGGCGATGGAAAGACCCACCGCGCCGGAAAGACCGCCGTATACGCCGCCCAGCAAATAAGCCGCCATCACCACAAAAGCGTTTCCAATATGAATTTTGGTTCCGCTGGCGGATATAGCCGGAAATACGGCATAGCCGATATAGCAAAGGGCCGCCATTAAGCCCGCCTGGATTACTTTCTGTAATTGTTCCCTATTCTCTTTTGCCATGATAATATCCCCCTGCATAAAAAGATTCGCAGCAATCCGGTTTTTCTCAGCGAAGCCCGTTTCGCCTCCGCTTCTTAACTTGCACACTTGAAAAATTATCCTCGAACATTTACACAGGAATTTCAAGTACGAAGTACTGGTTCTGATATCTGCCGGACGATGCACTGATAAGTTCTGTTAATCATGGTATCATGCAGATGGATTGTTCTAAATATCCAGTTTAATATTTTTCAATCAGTCCAGTTATGAAGTCGTCAGTCCCTGGACTCCACGCAGATCAGGATTCCCTGCCGAAAGGTAATTTCCGCCCTCTCCTCCACTACCTCATTGCTGACGCAGAGGCTGGGATTTTCCAGAATGGAAATGTCTTTTTCAAACAGGGGGTATTTAAACCCCATAAGAGTAATACCCCTTACGGTTTCCGTAAGGGGGAGAAAAGACACATAAGTTCCATACAGGGAGTCCTTAAAAAATTCTGTACGCTTCTCAAACTCAGAATCCAGCAAAGAGATTTTGTTTTTTCTGTCGAAGATATTGACCTTCAGACCGCGCTTTTTTCCCTGGGCCATAAGATGAATATTGGAAATTTCATGGTCCAGCCGTCCGCCGGTGGCTCCTAAAACATCTGCCTCGGTACATCCCATAAGAAGCGCGTCACGCAGGGCAAGCTCTGTATCGGTCTCATCCTTTTCCGCCTTGTGGATATCCATGGATACTCCGGTCTCTCTCTGGTACTTTAAAATCTGCTCTTTTCCAAAGGTGTCAAAATCTCCCACCAAAAGCTCCGGTCGGAGTAAGAGAGACATGCAGGCCCCGACTCCGGCGTCCACGGCAATGGTAACATCGTAGGACCGTCCCTTAAGAAAAGAGGCGGCGAATTCCAGATCCAAAGGGCCTCCGGACACTATAAGACATCGTTTCATCCTATCCTTTTTCATATTCTCCAAAAATTCTTAAAAATTCCCTGGTATTTTCTGCCGGATCATTTTTAAATACCGCAGACCCCGCCACAATCACATTTGCTCCGGCCTCCAACACCTCCCGCACATTGGAAGCAGAGATGCCGCCGTCCACCTGAATATCAGTAAGAAGTCCGGCTTCGTTTAACATGGCTCTCAGCTTTTTTATCTTTTCCAGAGTATAGGGAATAAATTTCTGTCCGCCAAAACCCGGATTTACCGACATAATGAGAAACATATCTACTTCTTTTAAAATGCAGGAAAGGGTTTCCACCGGAGTTGCCGGATTTACAGCCACTCCGGCCTTAAGACCGCATTCCCTGATCTGGTTTATGGTCCTGTCCAGATGGCGGCAGGCCTCCTGGTGCACACAGATTAAATCCGCTCCGGCCTTCTTCATATCGGACACATAGCGACCCGGCTCCTCCACCATCATATGAACGTCAAACACTCTGTCCGTAACGGGTCTTAATTTTTCAATGACCGGCATTCCAAAAGAAATGCTTGGGACGAAGGCCCCGTCCATCACATCCAGATGAATATACTGCGCTCCCGCATCGGCCACCGCCTTTATCTGTTCCCCCAGTCTGGCAAAATCAGCCGCCAGAATGGACGGCGCTAAGATATACATATCAGTATCTCCTTTTACTCTTCAGTTCTTCATAAATCAACCGGTAATTCTCATACCGGGATTTCGCGATTTTTCCTTCTTTTACCGCCGTCTTTACGCCGCACTCCCGCTCTCCCATATGGACGCAGCCGGGAAACCTGCACTCCGTCACAAAGGGGTCAAATTCCGGGAAGCAAAAAGAAAGCTCTTCCGGCCTGCCTTTCTCCACATAAATGGAGCCAAAGCCCGGCGTATCCATCATAAAAGTGTCCCGTTCCACAAAAAACAATTCGGAATGTCTCGTGGTATGGCGGCCTCTTTTGATTTTTTCGCTTATGGCTCCCGTTTCCATTCCAGCCTCCGGCTGAATGATGTTGGTCAGTGAGGATTTCCCCACACCGGAGGGCCCGGCCAGAACGGTGGTCTTTCCTCTGAGAGAATCTCTCACCTCCGAAAGTCCCTCCCCGGACCTGGCGTCCGTGAAATACACCGGATATCCCGCAGCCTCATAAACGGTGCGTAGTGCTGAAATTTTTTCCTCTGTGCCCAGATCCTTCTTGTTAAAGCAGACAGCCGCCGGAATCCTCTCCATCTCCATAGTGAGTAAAAACCGATCCAGAAGGTTAAAATTTGGATCCGGATCCGCAACGGCAAAGACGACCACGGCCTGATCGACATTTGCCACCGCAGGCCGGGCTAACTGGTTTCTCCGGTCCAGAATATCCACGATATTTCCGGTCCGTTCCCTCTCATCCAATATCGTAAATTCCACATCGTCCCCCACCAGAGGCTTAATTTTCCTGTTTCGGAAAATGCCCCTGGCCTTACATTCATACACTTTGGAAACTCTGTCATGGACATAGTAAAATCCGGCGATTCCTTTCATGATTTTTCCTGTCATTGAACCCTGCCTAAACCTCTTCCTCTTCAAAATTTACATTGTAGGAGGTGAGCACCACATTGTTGGTCAGATCCACGATCTCCACCTCTCCTGTCGCAACTCCGTCGGCGCCCCGGATATTGTTAAAACGGATATCCAGAATCGTATCTGCCGAGTAAGCCTTTGGTTCTGTGAGCTTTGTATAAACCTCTTTTCCATTGACTGTCTGCTTTAAACGGATCATGATCTGGATTTCCGAGGATTCCGCTCCCGGTCCAAAGGACACCATCAAAGGATAGCTGGCCTCCAAAGACGCCAAAAACTGGGTTTTTGGCGTTTCGGGTCCCAGACTCACCGTATAGTCAACGGTGGTTCCCACCTCAATTTCCGTCTCCGCATCGTGCTCCTGGCTGATGACGTCTCCCTCTGGTACAGTAGAACTGTGCTCCTTAAAGATTTCTCCCGGAAACAGCCCGGCTTCCTTTAAAAGCTCAGAAGCCCTGTTTTCACTCTGGCCCAGGAGATTCGGAACCACAACGGTTTCCATTGCCGGCCCCGTGCTCACATACAAGGTCACTGTATCTCCCACAACCGCCTTATCTTTCGGCTCAAAGCTTATGATGTTCCCGGCCTCAATGTCGTCGCTGTCTTCCTCCACCACAGCCGTTTTAAGCCCCTTTCCTTCTAAAAGTCTCACAGCCGTATCCAGAGTCATTTCCGTGATTCCCAGAGAATCCAGTTCAATTTTGTCGGAACCGCTGCTGATCGTGACCACCACTTTGGAATATTTTGGAACAATGGAATCCGGCTCATTTTCCTGGGAAAGGACCATTCCCTTTTCCACCTCGTCCGAGTTTTCCATTACCACCTGCATGACCAGATCCAAAGCATCCAGCCTGGCTTCCGCCTCCTCCATGGTATCTCCGGAAAGGTCCGGCATCTGCACCTCCTTCTGGCTTAAAGTGGTTTCCTCCGGAGTCTCGCTTTCCGCTTCCGTACTGAAAGCTTCCGTAGACTCCCTGGTCTCCTCCGGAGTTTTTTTGTTAAACAGTCCCCCGAGCTTGGAAAAAAACACAATGACCACGGCCACCACTAAAATAGCCGCCGCCACGCCCAGGGCCGTGAGAATCTTCTCAAGCTGCGTGGATTCACTGTCGCTTTCCCTCTCCGGTCTTCTCCTCTGATTTTTCTGGTTTTTCGTTTCCCGCGGCTCCATTCCCGTTCTTGACTCCCGTAACTTGTCGCTGTGGCCTTTAATAATATCCAGTTCCCGTTTGCTGATGGGAATCGTATTTCCGTCGGCGCCGGAAATCTGGTTCACAGACAACGTGGAGGTCTGAGTTCTCGCCGGGCGTTCCGTCGCCGGAGCATCCGCTGTCAGAAGGGCGCGCCGTAAATCGCTGATGACCTCTCCGGCGCTTGCATACCGGTTCTCCGGGCGCTTCTCCGTACATTTTAAAATAATTCTCTCCACTGCCGGAGAAACGTCCGGGTTCAGTGCGCTTGGAAGCGTAATGGGCTCTTCCAGATGGGCCAGGGCTACTGTAACCGTGTTGTCCCCTCCAAAGGGAACCTGGCCTGTGACCATCTCAAACATGGTGATTCCCAGAGAATACAGGTCGCTTCGTTCATCACTGTACCCGCCTCTGGCCTGTTCCGGGGAAATGTAATGGACCGACCCCACCACAGTGGAATTCATGGTCTGGGAAGACACGGCTCTGGCAATGCCAAAATCCGCCACTTTTACCTTTCCGTCCATGGAAATCAGCATATTCTGGGGTTTGATGTCCCGGTGGATGATGTGCTGTTCATGGGCGGCTTCAATTCCCTGGGCCACCTGAATGGCAATTCCGATGGATTCCTTTACGTCCAGATGGCCTTTTTTCATGATGTAGCTCTTCAGGGTAATTCCTTCCACCAGTTCCATGACAATGAAATGGATATCGCCCTCGTCCACAACATCATAAATATTCACGATGTTAGGATGGGAAAGACCGGCGGCCGCCTGAGCCTCCATTTTAAACTTACTGATAAATCCGGCGTCAGATGTAAATTCCGCCTTCAGTACCTTAATGGCCACCAGCCTGTTTAATTTATGACATTTTGCCTTATATACCTCCGACATGCCGCCGGAGCCGATGCGGTCCAGAATCTCATAACGGTCCTGGAGCATGGTGCCTGCTGATAACATCATACTTTCACCTCACTTATCTGAGGTTCCACCAGGATAACGGCAATGTTGTCCCTTCCGCCGTTTTCGTTGGCCTTTTCAATCAGGTTTCCGGTCTTTTCCTCCAGGGTGTCTGTGGTCTTTAAAATTCTGCTGATCCCCTCGTCCTCCACCATATTGGTGAGCCCGTCGGAACACATTAAAATGCAGTCGCCCTCCTCCAGGGCCACCTCAAAAAAATCTGCCTCCACGGACCAGCCGATTCCCACAGCCCTGGTAATAATATTTTTTCGGCTGTTATAGGATTCACTGTTTCGTTCCATCTTTCCCAAAGAAACCATTTCTTCCACCAGAGAATGGTCTCTGGTAATCTGGTATAAATCTTCTCTTAAAAGATACAGACGGCTGTCGCCCACGTTGGCCACATACATGGTATTTTTGTCCACGGTGGCAGCTACCAGTGTGGAGCCCATTCCTTCCCTGTCGGGATTGGTCCTGGCTTCCTCATAGAGCATGGCGTTTGTCTGTGCAATGGCTTTTCTCAATATCACCACAGGGCTCGTTCCCCTTAACTCTTCCACAGACCGCACCATGGTTTCCACCACAAAGCGCGACGCAAAATCCCCGGCCTTGTGCCCGCCCATTCCGTCCGCCACAAGGAAGAGGTTAGAAAGGGGGCCCACCCGGCCTGCCGATACATATACTGCATCCTGATTCATTTTCCTGACCCGTCCGGTGTCTGTCCGTCCATAGGAAATCATAGCTGTTCCTCCTCATCCTTTTTCAGATAACTCTTTCTTAGCTGCCCGCAGGCGCCGCCGATATCCCGGCCCATTTCCCTGCGGATGGTCACATTGATTCCCCTTTTCTCAAGATAATCCCTGAATCTTTCAACGGCTTCCCGCCCGGACTGTCTGTAATCTCTTTCTTTAATGGGATTTACGGGAATCAGGTTCACATGTCCGTGCATGTCTTTCAGTAATTCTGCAAGTCTTTTTGCTTCCCCCAGATTGTCGTTGACCCCCTGGACCAGGCTGTACTCAAACGTGAGCCTGCGGCCCGTCTTTTCGTAATATTCCCGGCATGCGGGAAGAACTTCCGAAAGGGAATACGCATTGGCGACAGGCATCAGGGTTTTCCGTACCTCATCATCCGGCGCATGGAGAGAAAGGGCCAGGGTCACTGAAAGTCCCTCTTTGGCAAACTGTCTGATTTGGGGCGCCAGCCCGCAGGTGGAAACCGTAATATTCCTCTGACTTATATGTAAACCATTTTCATCACTCAGAAGGCGGATGAAACGGAGCAGATTTTCATAGTTGTCCATGGGTTCCCCGCTTCCCATGACCACCACATTGGAAACACGTTCTCCGACGGACGCCTGAATCCGGTAAATCTGGTCTAACATCTCCCCGGCCGTCAGATTTCTTGTGAGTCCGTCCAGAGTGGAAGCGCAGAACCGGCAGCCCATACGGCAGCCAACCTGAGAGGAAATGCAGACAGAGTTTCCATGTTTATATTTCATCAGAACACTCTCTATGATATTTCCGTCTCCAAGACTGAACAGATATTTTCTTGTGCCGTCAATCCCAGAACGAAGCATCCGGACAGTCTTTAAAGAAGTATAAAACGAGCTTTCCTTCAGTTTTTCCCGGAATTCCATGGGAAGGTTTGTCATTTCCTCGTACGAAGACGCCAGTTTTACATGCATCCACTGATAGAGCTGTTTCGCCCGGAAGGGCTTTTCTCCCAGTTCCTTTACAAATTCCGTAAGCTCCGCAAGCTCCATGGACTTTAAATCTTTCTTTTCCATACCATCTATTTTCCATTCCTGTATCTGTTCGTTTCGATTACTCTTTTTCAAAAGCCGCAATGAAAAATCCATCACAGGGATGGATTCCCGGTAAAAGCTGAATCTGATTTTCTTTGCAGTCTTTTCTCAAAAATTCCGGCAGCGAGGCTGCAATGGATTTCTTTTTGAAAGGAAGCTCTCTTAAAATCCAGTCTGCGTTTTCCTCATTTTCCATCCGGTCAATGGTGCAGGTGCTGTAAAGGAGCACACCGCCCGGTTTCACGTATCTGGAAACCACCTGAAGAATCTCTCTCTGAAGGGCCGCCAGATTTAAAAGCTCCTCTTCTTTCAGGCGTATCTTAATATCCGGCTTTTTCCCTATGATTCCAAGACCGGAACAGGGCAAATCTGCAAACACCACATCGGCCTTCTCCTCCATGGAAGGGTCAAAAACCGCAGCGTCCCACACCTTTGTCCTTATGCTTTGGAATCCGCATCTTAAAATATTTTCTTCCACCAGGGATATCTTATATTCTGTCAGATCTCTTGCCTCCACCATCCCGGTTCCCTTTAAAAGATCAGCCCCATGGAGCGCCTTGCCGCCGGGAGCGCTGCACACATCCAGAACAAAATCCCCGGGCTTCACACCGGAAACAAGCCCCGCCAGGGCGGAACTTTCATCCTGTACCGTAATCCGGCCGTCCCGGAAGGCCTCCACCTGCTCCAGGTAAAGATCGGAAGAGCGTCGTGTAGGGAAA
>CAJUDN010000033.1:0-16118 GCA_910585355.1 uncultured Lachnospiraceae bacterium | reverse complement strand
ATATCCCCTTATATTTAATATGGCCGTTCCAAATAAAGACTGCTCCACCTGGATCCCCTGGGCCTTTAAGTCTTTTGCAGTTTTTTCCACAAGCGCCCTGGTCTCATTACAGCGCACCGTAAGCGGACGCTCTGCAAGAAAGGCGGCTCCAATCCTCTCCGCCGTTTCTTTTCCATAGGACTCTTCCCACATGGAAAGCATCCATTGGGGGAGGGAAAGACGGATATGGGGCTCCGAAAAAACCAGACTGTCTTTTTTTCTGGCAATGGCCCGGAGCACCCCGTTAATAAATCCTGACAGCTCCTGAAATTTTCGCTTTTTTGCCAGATTCACAGCCTCATTGCAGACGGCGGAATCGGGTACCCGCTCCATATAAAGGAGCTGATACACCGACATTCTCAAAATAGTCCGGACCACCGGCTTCATCTTTTTTACTTTTACTTTGGAAAACTGGTCCAAAACCGCGTCCAGCTGAATCAGATACTCCAGCGTCCCTTCTGTGAGCCTTGTGATGAAAGCTCTGTCCTGTTTTTCCAGATACTGATATTTCCCGAGGGCCTGCTTTAACACAAGATGGCTTAAATTTCCCCTCTCCAGAATTTCCAGAAGAACATCCAGAACAATCTCCCGGCTGTTGGTTTCTTTAGTCACGTCTGTTCCTTCCTCCAAACAGGATGACCAGACGAAGGAGCTGCAAAATCGAGGTGGCTGCCGCCGCCACATAGGTCAGCGCCGCCGCACTTAATACTTTTCTGGTTCCGCTCACTTCGTCCGATGCCAGAATCCCCTGAGAATCCAAAAGCTTCACCGCACGGTTTGAGGCATTGAACTCCACCGGCAGCGTCACAAGCTGGAACAGCACTGCCAGCGTAAACATGAGAATCCCAATCTGCACTAACGGCGAGCCAAGGCCTCCGAAAATAATTCCAACGAGAATCAGAGGCCAGGAAATCCGGGAACCCAGATTCGCCACAGGAACCAGGGCGCTTCTGAATCTTAATGGCCCGTACTCTTCGTTATGCTGCATGGCGTGGCCGCACTCATGGGCCGCCACGCCGATGGCGGCCACGGAAGAAGCCCCATAAACAGCTTCCGACAAGTTCACCGTCTTTGTCCTGGGGTCATAATGGTCCGTCAGGCTGCCTGCGACAGCACGGACCGTTACATCGTATATTCCCTGAGAATTCAAAAGCCGCCTTGCAGCCTCCGCGCCTGTCATACCCGTGCGGCTTCTGACCTTTGAATACCGGGAAAACGCTGAATTTACACGGCCCTGGGCCCATAAAGACAGCGCTACCCCAATCAAAACCAACAGAATCGTCGGGTCAAATCCATACCCGTATCCCATACCATAACCACCGTACATAAGCATTTCTCCTCTCATTCGCTGTATTCTACGGCTTTTTCATATTCACTCTTACTCACTCTGCCGTCTGGCAGGGGTCTGACGTCCGCCCGAGAACCGTTTTGTCCTCCAGCGGAAAGCCGCGCAGAAAGGCGGCGGTATCCATCCGCCTTTTCCCCTCCAGCTGAAGCTCCGTAATGGACAGGAAGCCGTCACCGGTTTCCACCAGAAGACGGTTCTTTTCCTTCTTTACCTGGCCCAAAACTCCGGCGCCCCCGCCTTCCACCACGTCAGCCGCCCATATTTTTAAGGTTTTCCCCTTTAAGAACGTATATGCGCTGGGCCAGGGATTTAACCCCCGGATCAGCCGCTCGATCTGTACCGCGCTCTTCGTCCAGTCAATTTCCCCCATGGACTTATCCAACATTCTTGCATAACTGGTTGTGGAATCTCCCTGAGGCGTCCTTTTTATGGTCCCGTTTTCTAATTTCTCCAGAGTGGATAAAATTAATTCTCCCCCCAGCATACTTAATTTATCAAAAAGACTGCCCCCGGTTTCCTTTTCATCCAGAGGAATCTCTCTCACCTCCAGCATATCTCCCGTATCCAGTCCTTCGTCCATCAGCATGGTGGTCACTCCGCTGACGGTTTCCCCGTCAATGACAGCCCACTGGATAGGGGCCGCGCCACGGTATTTGGGAAGAAGAGACGCGTGGACATTGACGCATCCATATCTGGGAATCTCCAAAAGAGCCTTCGGCAAAATCTGTCCGAACGCCACAACCACGATCACTTCGGGATTCATCTCCGCCAGAAGTTCCATAAATTCCTCGTCCCGCACTTTCACGGGCTGATAAACCGGAATGGAAAATTCCAGGGCCTTTTCCTTCACCGGAGTCATAAGCACCGCTTTTCCCCTGCCCTTCGGCTTATCCGGCTGGGTCACCACGGCAAGCACCTCATGGCCGCCCTTTATAAGAGCCTCCAGGGTCGGAACCGCAAAATCCGGCGTTCCCATAAATACAATTCTCATCTATTCCTCGTCCTCTCCTGCCTCCACATCCATCAGTTCCCCCTCCACCATGTCCACATAGAGCTTTCCATCCAGATGGTCGCATTCATGGAGAATGCATCTGGCCAGAAGGCCGTCTCCCTCGATCACACGCTCCTTCATATTTTCGTCAAGGGCCTTTGCTTTCACATGATCCGCTCTCGTCACCTGGCCGCTTTTTCCGGGAACGCTTAAGCAGCCCTCCGCCCCGGTCTGGCTTCCGCTGGTTTCTAAAATCTCCGGGTTAATCAGTACATACTGGTTCCCGTCGTCCACATCAATCACCACAATACGCTTCCGGATTCCCACCTGGGGAGCCGCCAGCCCGCATCCGTTATTCTCATACATGGTTTCAAACATGTCCTCAATCAGTTCCAGGGTCCGCTCGTTCATTTCCTTCACAGGCTTGCATGCCTTCGTCAAAATTTCATCTCCAATGGTTCTGATCTGTCTTATTGCCATGATTTTTCCTTTCTTCTATCCGTCATATTGAACGTTCACATTCCGAAAGAGCTCCTGCTCTTTTTCTTTTTTCTGGACAGACTTTCTGACTTTTAATAGTATATCATAACTTTCATGCTTAATATATAAATTTTTTCTATAAATATCATTAAGTTTGTATGGTGAGCCGTTTGCCGGGCCAATGACCGTAAGACCCTCAAAACAGAATTCCTTTAAAATTTCTTTTTGGAGATCCGCCATGGCCCGTCCAAGGCCCTCCTCCTCCCCGGACAACAGAGTGATGGTAAGAAGCCCTACCTCTGGCGGATATCCCATCATCTTCCGGTACAGGGACTCCTGTTTATAAAACTGGCCATAGTCCTGGTCCGCCGCCGCGGTGATTGCAAAATGATCAGGGGCATAGGTCTGGATTACAACGTCTCCGGCCCGGTCTCCCCGTCCTGCCCGCCCGGAGGCCTGCGTCAAAAGTTCAAACGTCCGCTCGGCGCTCTTATAGTCAGGCGCATAGAGGGATAAATCGGCCACCATGACTCCCACCAGCGTGACATTTGGAAAATCATGTCCCTTTACGATCATCTGCGTGCCGATGAGAATATCGGCGTCTCCCTCAGAAAAGGCCTGCAAAATTTCCTCATGGGCGCCCTTTTTCGACGTGGTATCGGCATCCATCCTTAAAACCCTGGCTCCCGGAAATGTCTTTTTCGTTATTTCCTCCAGCTTCTGGGTTCCTGTCCCGAAGGGAGCGATATAGGGAGAACCGCAGGAAGGACAGATTTTTGGCATCCGTATCTCATACCCGCAGTAATGACACCGCAGAATCCCGTCCTTATGGTAGGTAAGGCTCACATCGCAGTGGGGACAGCAAAGCGCCTTTCCGCAGGAACGGCAGGAAACAAAATTTGCATACCCCCGCCGATTTATAAAAAGCATGACCTGTTCCTTTTTATGAAGCCTCTCCTCCATGAGCCCGGAAAGCTTTCGGCTGAATATGGAGCGGTTCCCCTCCGCCAGCTCCTCCCGCAAATCCACCACATGAACGCCCGCCAGACGGCTGTCTTTTCTGGCCCTGTTTTTTAAAGACAGCAGCGTATACTCTCCCTTAAGGGCCCGGTGGTAACTTTCCATGGACGGGGTGGCGGAACCGAGGACCAGGCTCGCATGGTTCATGGACGCACGCATGCGGGCCGCCTCCACCGCATGATACCTTGGGGCAGTCTCACTTTTATAAGCGCCTTCATGTTCTTCATCAATGATAATCAGGCCCAGCTGTAAAAAAGGGGTAAAAAGAGCCGAGCGGGGACCGATCATAATATCAATTTCTCCCCGGGCGGCCCGTTCCAGCTGATCATACCGCTCTCCCGCGGAAAGCCGGGAGTTGATGATGGAAACACGGTTTCCAAACCTGCGGTAAAACCGCATCAC
Source organism: uncultured Lachnospiraceae bacterium (assembly GCA_910585355.1). Lineage (GTDB taxonomy): Bacteria > Bacillota > Clostridia > Lachnospirales > Lachnospiraceae > CANRXD01. Next base: position 11,838 of record CAJUDN010000033.1, on the reverse strand, counting down.
CGTCTGATAGGTCAGGGAAATTTCCGGAATCAGCACAATGGCCTGCTTTCCTTCCTTTAACACATGGGCAATGAGCTCCATGTAAACCTCCGTCTTACCGCTTCCGGTAATCCCGTATAACAAATAGGTTCTGCGTTTTCCGTCGTCGTAATCCTTAATAACTGTATCCGCCGCCAGACGCTGCTCCTCATTTAAAAACGTCCCCGAATCCGCTCTCCCATAGTCCTTTACCGGATTCCTGCTCTCTGTCTCTGTTCGGACTTCCAGGATTTTCTTTTCCTCCAGGGGCTTTAACATGGATCTTGTGATCCCAAGCTTTTCTGCCGTCAGTTGGTAGGGCAGGGCTCCGTTTTCCATCAGGGCCTTATAAAGACGGATTCTGGCCTTATATTTCTTCCTTTCCGCCTCAGAGAGGAGCCCCTTAAGCTCCTCGTTTGTTTTTAAGGAAACAATAGTTTTTATTTCCCTGGGCGCCACCTTTTTCTTCACCGGCAGTACGGTTTTTAACGCCTGATTCATGGTACATCCGTACCGTTCCTTCATCCACCAGGCCAGGCAGATCATCTGCTCCTGAATGGAAACAGCTCCGGGAATCAGTTCCCTGATCTCCTTTATTTTTTCTTTGTCAAACGAGGGTTCCAGAGTCAGGGAAACCACATATCCTGTCCGTATGGTATCGCTTTTTCCAAAGGGAACCGCCACACGGCAGCCCACCTGTAAAACGTCCTCCAAGGTAGCGGGAACCCGGTACTGGAACACCCGGTCCACATTTTTTGTGGAAATATCTATGATAACATCCGCATATTTTCGTCCCAATACCATCCTCCTTCCAGAGCGCTAATCGTCCTATTCTCCTTTTGCCCGTGCAATAAATCTTGCCGCCACGGTAAAAAGCCCTATGGAATTAGAGCCCTTAAAAAGGACGCAGTCTCCGTCCTTTAATTCTTCATCCAGATAGGACACCATCTGGTCTTTATCCAGAAATTCCTTCACAGGGATCTGAGAATTTTCACGAATTCCCTCCGCCAGAGCATGGCAGGCCTCTCCGAGGGTCACTACAAGGTCGGGGGCGGTCCTGGCCGCATACTGCCCAACCTCTTTATGGTAAGAAAGCGTCTGCTCCCCCAGCTCCTTCATATCCGCAAGCACTGCCACATGGCGGCTTCCCGGCTTTAAAGTCTTAAATACGTCAAGGGCCGCTTTCATGGAAACCGGACTGGCATTGTAGGAGTCATCCAGAATGGTCATTTTTTCTCCCCGGTATATCTGCTGGCGGTTTTTATAGCCCGTAAAGGCAAACAGTCCCCTTGCGGCCTCCTCCATAGTCATTCCGCACTGGACGCAGACAGCGACTGCCGCCATAGCGTTTAACACGTTATGCCGTCCCATAACGTTCAGATAAATTTTCTGCCGTTCATTTTTGTAAACCGCCGTAAATTCCGCCTTTCCGTCATGGAGCACAAGATCCTCCGCCCGGAAATCGCAGTTTTTTCCTGTTCCATAATAGACGGTGCGGATACCGTCTCTGCCCTTTGTGGCAGAAAGCATATCGTCGTCCCCGTTTAAAATCAGAACGCCTCCGTCTTTTAAGCCGTCCTGAATCGTCATTTTCTCCCGGTAAATGTTTTCTCTGGAGCCAAGCTGCTCGATGTGGGTAATGCCGATGTTGGTGATCACCGCCATGTCAATTTTTGCGATTTTCGCTATGACAGTCAGTTCTCCCGGCTCGCTCATGCCAAGCTCAATTACTCCCACCTGATCCTCGTTTGATATCTCGGAAATCGTAACGGGAACGCCCACCTGGCTGTTTTTGTTTCCCGGAGTTTTATACACCCGGTATCTGGCCGACAGTGCTGCTGCGATCATCTCCCTGGTGGTGGTTTTTCCGACGCTTCCGGTGATGCCGATTAAGGGCAGGGACAGTCTGGATCTCAGATACCGTCCAATGTCCTGAAGAGCTTCCTTTGTGTCTTCCACCCGGATAAAAGCCGTGTTGTTCTCTCCCGGCTCTTTTACCCCCGGCTTCTTCGCTCCCTGCTTCTCTCTGCTTGTGAGCACGGCCCCGGCGCCCAGACGGACTACCTGGGGAATAAAGGTATGTCCGTCCACCTTCTCTCCGATGAGCGGCACAAACAAATCGCCCGGTTCCACTGTTCGGGAGTCAAGTCTGATTTTATGAATCCGGTCTTCTTCATTTCCGCAAAGGAGAGTCCCCCCGGTGGCCTTCACCAGATCCCCCACAGTCACATGCTCCATCTATTTCATCTCCTTCACTGCTTCTTCCACCACTTCCCGGTCCAGGAAATGGTGCCTCACTCCCTGAATCTCCTGGTAATCTTCATGGCCCTTGCCGATAATGGCGATCATATCGCCTTCTTTGGCGTTTTTAATGGCGTGAAAAATCGCTTCCCTGCGGTCCGGAATCACAATATAATTCCCGCCCGTCTTTGCAAGCGCTTCTTCAATGTCCTTAATAATGTCCTCATTCTTTTCAAATCTCGGATTGTCAGCCGTAATGATGTTAAGATCCGCCATCTTTCCGCCGATTTCTCCCATAGAGTATCTTCTGTCTTTTGCACGGTTTCCGCCGCAGCCAAAGACGCACACCAGACGTCCAGGCTTATACTCTCTGAGGGTCTTAAGAAGACTCTCCATACTCACCGCGTTGTGGGCATAGTCCACGATCACGCTGCACTTTTTTGATACATAAGCAATCTCCATGCGGCCGTCCACCCGGATATTTTCCAGAGAGTTTAAGAGAGTCTCTCCCCGAATTTCGTCCTTTTCCAGAGCCAGGCTGCAGACAGAAAAAGCCGCCAGAGCATTGTCCGCGTTAAACTTTCCGGGCATTCCCACACGGATTCTGCCGTTTATCGTTCCATGGACGTCAAACTCAATTCCCACATATTCGTGTTCGTTTGCATAGTGAATGGCGTCGCCCGTAACATCGGCCTTCGTTTCCAGTCCATAGGTATAAAGCTTACAGGAGGCGTCCCTTACCACAGCCTCATAATGGTCTGTCAGGCGGTTTACCACACCTGTTTTGCAGACCGTGAGAAGCCGTGATTTATAATAAAGATATTCTTCAAAGCTTTTATGCTCCTTTGGCCCGATATGGTCCGGGGAAATATTGGTAAACAGGCCGTAATCAAAGCAGATGCCGCCTACCCGGTGAAGCATTAACGCCTGGGAGGACACCTCCATGACCATATACTCGCAGCCGGCCTCCGCCATTTTTGCAAAATATTCCTGCACCACATAGGACTCCGGCGTGGTGTTGGAGGTTTGGAATTTTTCCGTGCCGATCACCACACCGTTGGTGCCGATGAGCCCCACTTTCTTACCGGCGGCTTCCAGAATGGCCTTCACCATATAGCTGGTGGTGGTTTTTCCCTTCGTTCCCGTGATTCCGATGGTGATAAGTTTGTTCGCGGGATAGCCGAACCGGGCGGCGGAGAGCTCCGCCAGAGCCATCCGCCCGTTTTCCACCCGGATTACCGTCACATCCTCAGGGACCGTCACATCTTTTTCCACCACGAGCGCCCGGCATCCCTTTGAAAGCACATCGGGAATAAATTCATGGGAATCCCTGGAGCTCCCTCTGATACAGACAAAAACCGTGTTTTCTTCTGCCTTTCTGGAATCATAAATCACATCCTCCACATATGTATCCAGGCTTCCCTGTACCAGTTCATAAGAAAGCCTGCCAAGCCATTCTCGAATTTTCATGTCAATCTCCATTCCGCCGCCGTTAAAGGCCCTTTTAAAACCCGGCCGCTTTTAGAATAATCCGGTAATTTTTCCGTTTTCGTCCACGTCGATACTGTCGGCGGCCGGTTTTTTCGGAAGGCCCGGCATGGTCATAATAGCGCCTGTCAAAGCCACAACAAAGCCCGCGCCTGCGCTCACATACACATCGCGCACCGTCAGATCAAAGCCCTCCGGACGTCCCAGTTTCGTCTGATCATCCGATAAGGAATACTGGGTTTTTGCCATACACACAGGGCAGGAACCAAAGCCCATAGCTGTAATTTTTTCGATGGCCTTTTTGGCCGCCGGAGCGTATGTCACCTTTCCCGCGCCGTAAATCTCTTTTGCGATGGTCTCGATCTTTTCCGCAATTCCCATCTCATCCGGATACAGAGGCGCGAAACGGCTCTCCTTTGTTTCCAGGGTCTTTATTACCTTTTCCGCCAGCAGAAGGCCGCCGTCGCCGCCCTTTGCCCATACCTCGGACAGGGCAAATTCACAGCCGCGCTCTTCACAGAAGTTTTTAATAAATTCATACTCCGCCGGAGTATCTGTCAGGAAAGAGTTTAAAGTTACCACCACCGGGACATGGTATTTCTGGATATTCTCAATGTGCTTTTCCAGGTTCACAATACCCTTTTTAAGGGCTTCCAGGTTTTCGTTTGAAAGCTGATCCTTGGGAACGCCGCCGTTATATTTTAAGGCTCTCACGGTCGCCACGAGAACTACGGCATCCGGCTTAAGTCCCGCTTTCCGGCACTTGATGTCAAAAAATTTCTCAGCGCCCAGATCCGCGCCGAATCCGGCCTCGGTCACAGTGATATCCGCCAGCTTAAGGGCTGTCCTTGTGGCCATGACGCTGTTGCAGCCATGGGCAATGTTTGCGAAGGGGCCGCCGTGTACCAGGGCTCCTGTGTGCTCTAAGGTCTGAATCAGGTTGGGTTTTAAAGCATCCTTTAAAAGAGCCGCCATGGCGCCCACCGCGTGAAGGTCCTTCGCGGTCACAGGCTCTCCTGCAAAATTATATGCCACGATGATATTTCCAAGACGTTCTTTTAAATCCTTCATATCCGTAGCAAGGCAGAGAATGGCCATGATCTCCGACGCCACGGTAATTACAAAGTGATCTTCTCTCACCACGCCGTCAGCCTTTGCGCCAAGGCCCACAACAATGTTTCTTAAAGCTCTGTCGTTCATATCCAGACACCGTTTCCAGAGAATCTGTCTCGTATCAATTCCCAGGACATTTCCTTGCTGGATGTGGTTGTCCAGAAGCGCTGCAAGAAGATTGTTTGCTGTAGTGATGGCGTGGAAATCTCCGGTAAAATGAAGATTCAGATCCTCCATCGGAACCACCTGGGCATATCCGCCTCCGGCAGCTCCGCCTTTAATTCCAAAACACGGCCCAAGAGAAGGCTCCCGCAATGCCAGCATCGTCTTTTTTCCGGCCTTTGTAAGGGCCTGGGCCAGTCCGATACTGGTAGTGGTTTTTCCCTCGCCGGCGGGAGTCGGATTTATAGCTGTCACAAGAACCAGCTTTCCGTCCTTTCTGTCCTTCACTTCTTCCCAGAGTTCATTGGAAATCTTTGCCTTATACTTTCCATAGAACTCCAGATCATCCTCGGAAATCCCGTACTGCGCCGCCACTTCTCCAATGGGGACCATTTTTGTCTCCTGTGCGATCTCGATATCTGTTTTCATCGCTTACTCCTCCTCATTCTGAAATCTATAGTTTCTTTATTCCTGCGGCCCGGACGGCCTAATACCCGGCCTCGAGGTACTCCTCAAATTCCTCCATGGACATGAGAATTTTTCTTGGTTTGGTTCCTTCCTCCTCGCCCACGACTCCGGCTTCTGCAAGCTGGTCCATGATTCTGGCGGCCCGGTTAAAACCGATTTTAAACATTCTCTGCAGCATACCGATAGAAGCCTTGTCCTTTTCGATAATGAATTTTGCGGCATCCGTAAACAGAGCATCCCGGTCACTTCCGGAAGAACCGCCGTTCTGGGGGCCGGACTGGCTCATTTTCATTTCGACTTCCCTGTCATACCCTGTGTCCTCATACTGCTCCTTCAGGAAGTCTGTAACTTTAGATACCTCCTGGTCAGACACAAACGCCCCCTGTACTCTCAAAGGCTTCGCATAGCCAGACGGATAGAACAGCATGTCTCCGTTCCCCAGAAGTTTTTCCGCGCCGTTCATGTCCAGAATCGTTCTGGAATCCACGCCGGAAGCCACGGAAAAGGCGATCCGGGAAGGTACATTGGCCTTAATTACGCCTGTGATGACATTCACGGACGGTCTCTGGGTTGCGATTACCAGATGGATCCCCGCCGCCCTCGCAAGCTGAGCCAAGCGGCAGATGGCATCCTCCACTTCACCGGAAGCTACCATCATAAGATCAGCCAGCTCGTCGATAATAATGACAATCTGAGGAAGCTTTGCCGGAATTTCTTCCTTTGGGATGTCCCCGCTGTCCTCCAGGGTTTTCACTCTGGCGTTATAGCCCTTTAAATCACGGACATTGCTCTCTGCAAATTTATTATAACGGTCCATCATTTCAGCCACCGCCCAGTTTAACGCCCCCGCGGCCTTTTTGGGATCTGTGACTACCGGAATCAGAAGGTGGGGAATTTTATTGTAGATAGAAAGTTCCACTACCTTGGGATCAACCATTATGATTTTCACATCGTCCGGAGACGCCCGGTAAAGGAAACTCATGATCATGGTATTGATTCCCACCGACTTTCCGGAACCAGTCTGTCCCGCGATTAAAAGGTGGGGCATCTTGGCCAAATCCGCAATCACCACCTGGCCTCCAATATCCTTTCCAACAGCGAAGGCCAGACTGGAGGGGTGTTTTCTAAATTCCTCGCTCTCTAAAAGTTCCCTTAAATACACCATGCTGTTGACCTTATTGGGAACCTCGATGCCCACTGCTGCCTTTCCCGGAATCGGGGCCTCGATACGGATATCGGTAGCCGCCAGGTTTAACTTGATATCATCCGCCAGGGACTGAATCTTACTGACTTTCACCCCCTGCTCCGGATGCAGCTCATACCGCGTAACCGTGGGACCGCAGCTTATGTTGGTCACCGTGACGCCCACGCCGAAATTCCGCAGAGTCTGTTGAAGTTTGATGGCCGTCTCCTTAAATTCTTTCTCTGACTGGCCCTTGGACGGCCCCTTTCCTCTGTTCAGAAGATCCATGGGAGGAATCTGGTAAGGTTTTTTCGGCTTTTCCTCTGTTTTTTTGATCTCCTGCCGAACCGCCATACCGGCCTCTTCCTTTTCTGCCGCATCCATCCTTCGCTTTTCTGCCTTTTTCTTTATGATTTCCTCGGCGTCGGTCTCAATGATCTTTCCGGTGGCTGTTACCACTTGCTTTCGTTCCTCCTGGGTATGAAATTCACCGCCGGATTCCGGTTCCTGCCGCGCCGGCTTCTGCATTGCCGGCCCCTGCGTCACAGGCTCCCGCGTTGTTGCTTCCTGCCTCACTGGTTCCCGCGTTATCGGCTCCCAATATTCCTCCGTCTCCACATACGGCTCTGTGTGAAGCTCTTCTTTAACTGCCTCCTGATTCCCTTCACTGTTTGTCAAAGGTTCCGGGCTTTCCCCAAGCTCCGGTTCTTCTCCGTCCCCGGTGCCGGTATCAGGTTCTGTCCAGAACTTCATTCCCATTTTGCCATCCGGCTCCGTATCCGGCTTCTTTTGGGACTCCTCCCGGCCGGTGCCGCTTTCCTCTGATTCCTTCCCCCAGATTTTCGGGAATACGTCCATATCATCAAAATCCCTGCCGTTTCTGCTGACAAACACATCCTCGTCCAGTTGGTGTCTCATGAGAGACAGATCCTCCTCAAAGGGAACCACATCCTCTTCTTTTTTCTGTCCGGGCATGGTGATTTTTCCTTTAAACACATCGGCCGGATCCGGGAGGGGAGGAACCGCCGGCTCAGGCGAAGCCTCTGTATTGGAGGCCGTATACTCCTTTCCCGGAAGTTCTGCTACGGGTTCCGGAAGTTTTTCCATCCTTTCCGTCCTTTCTTCCTCAATGGGAAGAGACGCCGGGACATTCTTGGACAGATCCGTTGAGTTTAAATTCACTCCCTGGACCTTCTGCTCCTCCCGCAAAAGCCTGCGCTCCTCTTTCTTTTCCTCCCGGATTTCCTTCCGCCTTCCGTAATCCTCTCTGGCGTACTGGTAGGCCTTTCCGCTTCCCTTCTTCACCGCCGATACAAAGGACTTCTCCGTAATACAGACCAGGCAGATGATCATGCAGACCAGAAGCACCAGATACGCGCCGATGGTCCCCACCGCTGTGTGCAGAACCAGAACCAGAGCGCCGCCGATGATGCCGCCCCCAAGCCCGCTTTCCCCTGCGGTCTCATAGACTTCCTTAAGGGTTTGCCCTTCCTGATATCCGCCGCCGAACACAAGCTGCGCCAGGCCGCAAAGCACCAGCAAAAGAAGTTCCACCGCCAGCATTTTATACACGGCCCTGATATTTCCCTTATTGGACACATAAAATACCATTCCCATGAATCCAAGAACCGGAGCCGCATATCCGATACTGCCGAACACCCCCAGCATCACACTGCTTAAAAGATTCCCCAGCACTCCGCAAATGTGAAAATTACTCAAAAACAGGAACACACAGACCGCAAAAGTAACCAGGACCGCTGCCTCTGTCTGTAAAAAACCAGTGTCCTGCTCCACAGCCCTGGTATCTTTTTTCTTTCCTGTTGTTTTCGCCGTTGTTTTTCTTTTCGTACTATTTCCAGCCAAATGAAAGCCCCCTATCTCTGTTTAAGGGCAAAGACCATAACCATTCAGGATGTGCCTGAACGGTTATCAAAGACCCTCATTTGATAGTATACAAAAACTTATGGCAAATTGCAACAAAAACGGCAGGACCTTTCTTTTCACCCAGGTCCTGCCGCGTAACGGTCCAGATAACTCTTGAATTGTTCCCCTGCCGCAGCCGCTCACGCCATGGCGAATTCTTCGCTGATTCGTCACAGGCCACTATGAAGCCAAAGCATCTTCTTTCATCAGCCTTTCATCATTTCATACAGCTTCGCAAGAGCCTCCTTCATGCCGCCCACCTGGTCAATGAGCCCCGCGTCCACTGCATCCTTTCCCACCAGAACCGTACCCAGGTCCTTGGTCAGCATTTTCGTATTGTGCATAAGCGTTTTCAGCTCCTCATAGGAAATTCGGCTGTGCCCCGATACAAAGCTTAAAATCCGGTCCTGAATCATATCAAAATATTCATAGGTCTGAGCGGCCCCGATCACCATTCCCGTCATACGTACCGGATGTACCATCATAGTCCCGGTGGGCACGATAAAGGAATAATCCGCGGCCACTGCCAGAGGAACGCCGATGGAATGGCTGTCACCAACCACCAGAGATACCGTCGGCTTACTTAAGGACGCCAGCATTTCCGCCAGAGCCAGGCCGCAGCTCACATCGCCGCCCACCGTGTTGACAAGCACCATGACGCCTTCAATCTCCTTATCGTCCTCCACTTTGGCAAGCTCCGGCAAAATATGTTCATACTTGGTCGTCTTTGTACTGCCGGACAAATTCTCATGACCTTCGATTTCTCCGATAACGGAAAGGAGGTGGATTCTTCCTTTTCTGGCTCCTCCCAGAGTAATCTGTCCGCTTTCCCTGATTCTCTCCTCCTGTTCCTTTACTCTGGCATCCGGCCGCGATTTTCCCGTACCGTTTTCAAATACCGTGCCGTTCCTATTTTCTCCGCCATATCCAAACCAGGGATTAAACATATCTTCCATAAAAAATCTCCTCTCTATAAAAAATAATGCCGGTGTCAAAATACTTTTGGACCCCGGCATTATTTTGTGTAAAAAAGAAATTCTTATTCTATCTTTAGTCGCCAATCACATCTACAATCCGTAACGGCGTTCTGTAATTCCAGGAAGAAATTTTAATTCCGCTTCTTCTGCTGGCGGCATGGATAATCTGGCCGTTTCCAATGTACATGGCCACATGATTGATTTTTCCGCTGCTGTTTCCGTAAAATATCAGATCTCCCGGCCGCATCTGGCTGGATTTGATTCTGGTTCCCCTTTTAGCCTGGTCTCCGGAATAATGGGGCAGGGAAATACCAAAATTTTTCATAACCGACATAGTAAAGCCGGAACAGTCCGCCCCCTTAGTAAGGCTTGTACCACCCCATACATAGGGGTTCCCCAGAAACTGCATGGCATAATTGACCACCCGGCTCCGCAGAGAGGCGTTTTCCTCCGCGGGAGAAAACTTGATGGCCTCCGCCAGGGCATAACGCACATCCACGTAATCGTTGGAAACATAGGCATAGGACACCTCGTCGCTTCCATCCCCCTCGCCGCCTTCGTCAAATTCGATCTGTACCCATCCGTCAAGCTGGGACAGCACATGATATCGCTCGTTACTGGAAATCTGGGTCCATATTTTAGCATCGGTGTTTGGCTCTGTTCTGGCATTTAATCGTTCCGTGCTGACCACCGCCATCAGCTCCGCATGATCCATAGCAGCCTGTCTGGCAGCATCTCCTGTCAGAATAAAATCACGGCTCACGTATCCTGTGATATTTCCGGAACGGATTTTATACCAGCCGTCCAGTTCCTCTAAAATCTCACACCCTGCGTAGCTGGGGAGCTTGCCGATGATTTTTTCATTTTCTCCGGCGCCGCTGCGGATATTCAAGTAACTTGTCACGTTGGATACACCAGGTTTATTATAGTAATTTAAAACCATAGCCTTTAGGTCCAGTTTTCTGGCCTCATTCATGCAGAAGCTGCGTTCTGCATAATCGGCGGAAATATATCCGCCGGGAATCTGGTACCAGCCGGTTTCCTCACCTAAAATTTCGTATCTCTCACCTTCCAGGCACTGTCCCACCACGTCTGAATCAGTGGACGGTTCCATCCGGATGTTCAGATTGTCCACAGTCACCAGAGCCCGGTCCCTCACAAGCTCTCTGGAGGCCGCCTTCGCATCCTCCCCGGTCAGAATGTACTGAGAACTCACATAGCCGTCAATCCCGCCGGAAGTCACATGATACCAGCCGTCCAGGGTTTCTGTAATCTCGCAGGCGCTGCCGTCCATTAATTTTCCCACCACATGAGCCCCCGCTTCCGGACTCTTCCTGATATTTAAATAGCCGGAAACCTGAACCACGCCGAGATTGGAATAGGAATTAATTACCACGTTTATGGCTTCCTCTTCCTTCGCTTTTTGTTCTTCCGCTTCCCTTGAGGCCTGAGCCTGTGACTCCGCCTCCCGGCTTATGGATTCCTCTTTTTCCTCTTCTCTGCTTTCTTCGGCCTCACTTGTAAGAGCCGCAGGCTCATTGGACTGGCGCGTCCTGATGGCCCTCGCGCCGAAAAAAATCCCGACGGCGGCCACACACGCCGCAGCGGCCGCAGCATATTTGCCGTAAGGCGAACGTTTTCTTTTTCTTCTGGCTCTATTGATGGAAGCCGTATAATCCGATGGCTTTTTATCTCCTGACATGTACATCACTCCATAGTATAATTCGTATGGATACCAGTCTACCATAAAACCGGAGAAAATGCAAAAATAAAAGTCTTAATAAAATATGAACTTGCGCCTTCCATAGTTTTCCAGTATAATATTTTCATAACAAACCAAGGAGGGATTTTCAATGAAACATTACCCTAACAGAAGGGTTCAGAAAGCCCAGCTGTTCATTTTAAAAATGTCCCAGTACCTGGAAATTATCTGCGCCCTGGTTCTCATTGTCGCCATCCTTATTGCCTTTCTCTCTGTGCCCTCGGATCTCCACAACCTGTTCCTCGACAACGGATTTAATCTGGACGATTTCATTAAAAAGAGCTTTGAACTTGTCATTGGTGTGGAGCTTTTAAAAATGTTCTGCCGTCATGACATTGACTCTGCCGTGGAGGTTCTTCTGTTTGCCGTGGCCAGACAGATTGTCATTGAGCACATGCCTGTCCAGCAATCCCTCATCGGCATCATTTCCGTAGCCATTCTGTTTGCCATACGGAGGTTTTTGTTCGTGTCAGCCCTGGATGATCCGGATAAGGCGTCCCAGG
>CAJUDN010000032.1:8275-31282 GCA_910585355.1 uncultured Lachnospiraceae bacterium | reverse complement strand
TCCCGGCACATCTGTTCCGGACTGTCCGCAGATTCCCGGCACATCTGTTCCGGACTGTCCGCAGATTCCCGGCACATCTGTTCCGGACCTTCCGCAGGTTCCAGGTACATCTGTTCCGGACCTTCCGCAGGTTCCCGATACGTCCGTTCCGGACACGGATCTGCCTTCAGATTCCTATGTGACTCAGGTACTTTCCCTGGTCAATGAGGAACGGGCCAGAGAAGGCCTCGCAGCTCTTTCCCTGAATACCTCTCTGTCCGGCGCCGCTTCCGTCCGGGCAACGGAAATCCAAACCTCCTTTTCCCACACTCGTCCGGGCGGAAAGGATTTCTCAACCGTTCTCAAGGAATCCGGTATCTCCTACCGGGCCGCCGGAGAAAATATTGCCTATGGCCAGACCTCTGCACAGAAGGTCATGAATGACTGGATGAACAGCGCCGGACACCGTGCCAATATTCTGAATGCATCCTACACAGAAATCGGCATTGCCCATGTAAAAAGCCCATCCGGCACCGATTACTGGGTACAGCTTTTTATCCGTTGAAAACATCTTCCTCTCCGCTGAAACGCTCCCCTAAGCGGCAGCGGCGTCTTCCCTCCCACCGTAACGCGATCTTAAACAGCGCATTTTTATACAATAGGGCGCACCCTATTACATAAAAAAATCCCGGTCTCCTTTCTCAAGGAAAACCGGGATTTTTCGTCCCAAAATCACATCAGCCGCAGCGTGTTCCCGGGATAATCATTGGCGAGACCGGACACCTGCGATACGGATATGCCGCACTCCTCCCGGAACTGATGTGATAAAAACATTATATGACAGAATAAAGAAAGTTTCAACACATGATTCAAATCTCCTCTTCATGCTCCGTTAAATAGGCTACCAGTCCGTCGATGAATTGTCCGTTTCTCGGCTTTGCGTTGACTGGATAGGGAACGATTTCCTTTAACAGTTTCCTGTTTCCCTGTCCCCATATGGTATCTACCACTGTTCGGATGTTTCGCTCCACACAAAAAGGAGTGGTGTTATAAAGCTGGGCTACCTCATTATACAGCCATTTGCACTGGTAAATGAATACCTCGCTCTGCATTACGATTTCAATGGCACTGGCTGTGTAGTAAAATCCCAGATAACCCCCGTTGGCGCCCAGCTGTCTTAACAGACGGTGCGCCGCATTTTCTTTTTTAATCATTTGTCAACTCTCCATTTCTTCTGTATGTTTTCCCCTTTATTTTAGTATGAGAAAGCTGAGACGAAAACAGAATTGTAGCGACATCTTTCGACATCATGAGTTCAGCTCAGCAATCCTGGTGATTCCCACATAAATATGAGAGATCTTATACCAAGTTGCAAAATCCACCACCCCTGTGACCGGAAGGCCAAATATCGACTGGAACGCTTCCACCGCATTGGCTGTGGCCTGGCCGTAAATTCCATCGGGGCGGATCCTGGGAATGGCCGTATAAATCGTGGCTATTGTATCGAGCTGCTCCTGTATCTGCTGAACCTTATTCCCGCTGCTGCCTATGGTCAGGTTCTGTCCGGGCCAGGAAGCGGGGATGCCTGAAATCTGTTCCGCCGTATTAATATACATGTCATCCCCATAAAAGTACCTCAGAATCTCAATGGGGCTGTATCCTCTTTCGCCCAGATCACAGGATCCCCATTGGGTCATCCATCCGGGACAGGTAACCTGCCTGCCGTCACAATATTGAGTAAGAATGGGCTGCTTAACCTCCGGTCTGGACAGGAAGCTGTCAAAAATATCATCCACCACCACAGAGATGGATTCATAAATGTTCCGTCCAAAAATCCATTTATGGTCATAAGCCGTTGAGGAAGTTATTGTGAAATCATACCCCTTGTTTCTGTACCATTCTGTATATACCCGGTTTAAGGTAAAGGACATAATTGCCAGCACATTTGCTGTGATGGACGACTGGGGCCAGGTAGCATAAATTTCACTTGACGCCACATTTTTAATGTAATCCCGGTAGGGAACATAATAATTTTTTGCGGAAGAATCAGAAGGAACTCCATCGTGTACCACAACAGTCTGAGGAACCACAACTCTGGAAAGCACAATCTCACCGCTTTCTCCCATGGGCTTGATTTCGCTCTCTGCGATTTTTGGGGGGAAGCTCCCATAAAGGGTATGGTCCGGAATTACGATATCCTCTTCGGCTCCTTCTGCCTGGGACAGGGGAATCAGCCTGGCCCCCTGGAAAGAGGTAGACTCAGCCAGAATTTCCGATCCGGAAATCACAAGCGGCTCATAGCCCGGCGCCACGACGCGGATCGTATATTCCGCATAAGGACGCGTCTCCGCAGGCTCTAAGCTGAGTTCCAGCGGAGGAGCTTCCAGAGTTACATTCTCTGTCTGCCCGGAGCTGTTGGTGGTCAGTTCCTCTAAAATAGTATCCGGATCCTCCGTCTTTGCTATAGAAATTTTGGCATCTGTAATAGGAAAGTTATTGGTGTCAGAAACGACATCAACCTGTAAATAGCCTTGTGCCATGACTGCCTCATAAAAGGGATGTTATGATAGCATATGGCCTCCAGAAAAAAAAAGAACAAAATCGAAAAAAAAACTTGTTAAATTTGTAATTCTATGGTATGATATTTGCGATGGGGCATTAGCGCAGTTGGGAGCGCGTTTGAATGGCATTCAAAAGGTCGTGGGTTCGAATCCCATATGCTCCATTTTTATTTGCAGATATGGTTCATCGGTAGAACGCTAGCTTCCCAAGCTGGAAAGGCGGGTTCGACTCCCGTTATCTGCTGTCAAAGTATTTATAATACGAATCCTCCGGAACCTCCGGGGGATTTTTTCTGTTATTCCTTTCCGCCGCAGTGCGGTCCTAAGCGCGAAGTGCTTTTTGTTTCGCAGAAAAGACCTTCTTCTATCTCACCTTTACACATTAACGTAATAAGGCCTTTCCTGTGAAACCATGAGAAACACGCTTTGGGAGTTTCTCATAGTTATCGCGGCAGTCGCCAAGGTCTCGCGCAAGCACGGATTTTGGCTCGTTGCTATAGTAAATAAAAAAAGAGAAGTACCATTACTCCTCTTCTTTTCTGAGCTTTTGTATTTCCTTCACCAACCGTTTCGCGTTATAAAGAAAGGAATCAAAAGCTCCGTACTGATAAAATTTAATGAAAATCAGCCCCACCGGAACCGCCAGAATCATTCCGGCAATTCCCCGGAACTTAAATCCCAGATAAAGGAAAAAAAGTGTGGTAAGAGGCGGAAGACCCATGCTGTCTCCCACAATCTTGGGCTGAATAATCTGCCGTATGGCCTGGGTCAGAATATAAAGTAAAATCAATCCCGCTCCATAGGCATACTCCCCCGTAACCACCTTCACAATAGCCCATGGAATCAGGGCTGTTCCCGTTCCAAACATGGGGAGAAAATCCAGAACGGCAATCCCAATGGCAATGATGAAGCTATATCGGACGCCAAGCAGCAGAAGGCCCGCAAACAGCACCACAGCCACCACGAACATGATCTTAAACTGGGCCAGAAAATAGCTGCCAATAAGGGCTTTCGTGTCCTTTTTCAGGAAAACGCCGTACCGCTTCACGCTCTCCGGCATCAGCCGCCTGACCTTCTCCACCAGAACATCATGCTCCGCCAGGAACAGATAGGAGGAAACCAGCGTCACAATCACATTGACAAGCACCTCCGGCAGCGTACGCGCCACGGCGCCGCCCGCTGAAGCGGCCAGGTTCTGTAAAAACTCGCCGATGGAAGCCCCTACGCTGTTCATGACCTGTCCAAAGGAATTTTCCATATCCTCCGGTACAAAATTGAAAACGCGGCTTAAGCTTCTGTACGCCTGGGTCACATCTTCCTGAATAATCTTATAAAGCCCCGGAAGAGCCTCCACAAAGTCCTTCATCTCCCTGATGCCCCAGCCCACAAGAAAGTACAGACCGCAAACCACCAGGGCCAGCACGGCCATCAGAAGCACCATGGAGCTGTGTTTTCTTACGATCTTTATTTTCCGTTCCAGAAACCGAACCAGAGGATTGGCAATCATGGCCACGATCCACCCGATCACAAAAGGCATGAAAAAGACTAGAAGCCTGGGGCCCCAGACGCATACCGCGTACACGGTAAACACCGGAATCAAAATGTTCAAAAAAATTCTCACATAAGTTCTGATAGCAAAATCACCATCCTGTTTTATCTGCTATTTTACAAGTCCGAACTCCCGGGCAAGCTCCTTAAAAGCCGGAAGGGAACGTTCAATCTGTTCATAGGATACGCAGTAAGAGAGTCTCACATACCCGGGGCATGCAAAGGAACTTCCCGGAACCATAAGAACATGACGCTTTTTAGCCGCCTCGCAGAATTCCTTTTCATCTTCCAGAGGAGACTTTAAAAACATATAAAAAGCGCCGTCCGGCTTTGCACAGGTGAACCCATACTCTGTGAGGGCATTGTAGAGAAGGTTTCTGTTTTTCTCATAGGCAGCCACATTGACCGTCACGTCATGATCAATACAGTATTTAATTACCTTCTGCATGAAAGATGGAGCGTTGACACAGCCAAGGACGCGGTTTGCGATGGCCGCCGCCATGATGAGATTTTTGCTGTCCTCCACCTCATCAGGAATCACCAGATAACCGATTCTCTCGCCGGGTATGGAGAGAGATTTGCTGTAAGAATATCCCACCACGGAATTGCGGTAATATCTGGTTACAAAGGGAACTTTTACGCCGCCGTACGCCAGTTCTCTGTACGGTTCATCGGAAATCAGCACAATGGAGGTCCCAAACTCTCTTTCCTTTTTCTCCATGATGGCCGCCAATTTCTTTATGGTTTCTTCCGTATAAACCACGCCGCTGGGGTTATTGGGGTTATTGATAATCACGGCCTTTGTCCTTTTTGTGATTTTCTCTTCAAACTCAGAGAGTTTCGGCATAAAGGTTTCCGTATCCGGAGAAACCACCACCACGGTTCCGTCATAATTCCTCACATAACTGTTATACTCCACGAAATACGGTGCAAAAACGATCACCTCGTCTTTGGGATTTAAAATACTTTTTAAAATTACATTGAGTCCGCTGGCGGCCCCCACGGTCATAATCAGATTCTTCCAGGAAAAAGAGGTGCAAAACCGCTTATTTAAGGATTCTGCAATTGTCTGGCGCACATCCTCATACCCGGCGTTACTCATATATCCGTGCAGAGAATTAAAATCTTCTGTCTTCAGAATTTCCATAATGGCCTCGTTGACCTCCGGCACCGGAACACTGGGGTTTCCAAGACTGAAATCATATACATTCTCTCTGCCGTAAACAGCCGCCATCTTCTTTCCTTCCTCAAACATGGCGCGGATCGCGGAATTATTTTCCATAAACGGCTTCATTTTTTCTGATACCATAGTTGTTTTCCTCCACTGTCTTTTGTTTTCTTTATGATTTCCACATACACTGCCGCCGCTCCTGTGGCCGCGAAATAAAACCAGGTGGCTGGGTTGGAATACCATGTGGTAAAAAACGAAAGCATAAAATACATAGCTGCCTGTGCATAAAACAACTGCCAGAATGGATTTTCAGAATCGTCAGCCTTTTTCATGAGCCATGCGGCAAAAACGCCCAGGGCCGCCGCGAAAAAGAACACCCCGGCGGTTCCAAAATCATAATAGGCATCATAAAACAGGGTGACCGTCGTGAGCTCTTCCTTTGTGGTATAAATGGGATAGGCCGCAAGCTCCGGTTTCAAAAACTTTAGTCCTGTAAGAGCCCAAAGCGGGAACAGCCCCTTCATTCCATAGGCATGGGCCGGAAGCTCCTTCACCAGGCAGTTGAAATTGTCATAATTGTTTGCAATATACATGTAAGGCTGAGTAATGAAGATCGGGGTATTTTCATTCCTCATCTCAAAAATTCCGTTCAGATAGGCCACATCATGGCTTCTGGCCACCGTGAGCGCCACATATAAGGGTAAAAGCGCTGCCGCCGCCAAAAACAGATACCGGATCTTCTTTTCGCCGGATACCTGCATAAATGTGAGTACCGCCAGAATCACTGCGAAAATAAGCTGGAATCTGGAAACGCATAAAACAGGAATCGCAGCCGCAAGGACTGATGCAGCCGCCGCAAGGAATTTCTTCTTTTTCCCGGCCTCCCTGCACTTTAAAAAATAAATCACTGTCATGGAGGGCGCCAGCACACAGGACACCGTAAAGTAGTGCACGCCGGAAATATGAAAATAGGAATAGGCATGAGGCACGCCCCGCAGGAAAAACGGCACATAGCCAAGCACTGCCGCCTCTAAAAGAAAAGCTCCGAAGGAAACGGCTGTCAGAAGAAGTATCGCCGTGAACAGGCCCGTCTCATATCCTGCTCCGGCCGCGGCCTCTCTCCGCCCCTTCCTTCCCCCCTGGTCCGTTATATTCTTTCTCCCTGTCCATGACCTCTGTGCAAATTCAAATACCGTCCAAAACGCCGCAAGGGCCACAAAGAAACAGGCCCAGGTAACGTACTCCCAGTCCGTCTGAAGCCTGCTTAACTTAAAGCAGGAAACTCCCTGGCCGCCCACCCAGAAAAGGGAAAACAGCGCCCTCAAATGCAGTGGATTCCCGGTTCTTCTGTAATCGTAAGCATACAGGTACAGAGCAGCCATAAGAAGGCTTGCTCCGGACATATAGTAATGGGCGCTGGATGCAAAAAGCATACCGGCGCCATAGCAGATCAGATAAACCAACATATTCGATTATTCTCCCAGTCCGCTCTCTACAAGCAAAACCATATCCGCCAGGGCTTTCTTTTCATCCGGCCCCTCACAGATGAACATAATCTCATCTCCGCATTTTACGCATGCCCCCAACACACTTAAAACGCTTTTTGCATTGGCTGTGGAATGCCCAAATTGAAACTTAACTGATGACTGGTATTTCAGGGCTTCCTTACACAGCATCCCCGCCGGCCTTAAGTGAAGGCCGGTGGGGTTTTTAATTGTAACCTTTTGACTTACCATATCTTTCCCTTTTACTCCTCTGATGTTTCAGAGGCGCTTTCCTCCTGACTCTCGTAAACGTCCGCATTGACCGTCTCCGTCTCTGGTCCGGCCTCTGCTTCTGAAGAAGCCTCTATGCCTTCCGTTTCCGGGCTTTCCCCGCTTTGGGCCTCCGTTTCCGGCTCTTCCTTTTCTACAATGACATTTCCGGCCGTGATGCCTACCACTTCATATACCTGGTCCAATCCAAGCTTTAACTGGATCTCCGCCGCGTATCTGCCTTCTTCCATGGAAGATACGTCAATGGAAATATCCTGCGCCGTAAGACTCAGGCTGTCCAGTTCCTCCTTCAAAGCCCGTATGCGAATCATCACATAATCCGGCTCCGTCCGGTAAATGTACTGTTCATCCTTCCCTTCAAAACAGCCGTCCTCCAGATCCACCGTATAGACGCGCTCCTCCAGCTTCTCCACGGTCAGAGTCACGTTAATTTCGTGGCGTCCGGCCCCTGCCAGTGAAACACCCACCGGAAGAAAATCATTCAAATCAATGGTCCTCACCACATTGGCCTGAGCCCCGTTGAGATTCAGGCTGTCCGCGGGAATGGAGATGGTATTTAAAGATGCCAGAACGGACTTTAGCCCGATGACCGGAACGCTCCTCACATCACACTCCACACCTGTGAACCGGTATCCGTCCGCAACCTCGCCCGAAACGGCAAAATCCAGAGTCAGGTTTTTCACTTTGAGAACCTGAAGCTTATAGGAAACCGCGTCGCAGTTACTTTCAATCCGGCTGTTTAACTCTATTCTGTTGCCGTTGGCATCATAATACAGCGGCATTGTGGTTCCTTCCGTATCGGCCGAAAGGCTTTCCAGAGAAATTTCCACGCCCACGCTGCTGATCTGTCCGATTAAAGACTCAGGACCTTCCACATACAGATATCCCGGGTACAGGTTTAACTCGCCAAGCTCATATCCGTCCTCCAGCTCCCCATTTAATGTGGAGCCGATCTCAAACCGCTTTCTCTGAAGCGGTTCTGTCTCAATTTTTATCGTTGACACACGGCTTACGGGATTGGAAACCAGATAATCCCCATGATTTAAAACCTCTACCTTTACCGGAATGGAGCCGGTCACAGACCACAGCTCCGTCATATCCGCATAGGCTCTGAAATCCGCCGGCCGGATTCTGTGGGCATTGGTGGTTTTCACTTCGTATACCACTGTTGTGGTTTTCTTTCCAATTATTTCATAGGTCAGACCGTTCTTCTCCAAAACCTCTGCGTTGACAATCTCTACCGGAACCTCTACGGTGTCTGTCATGACCGGATCTGCCACATTGACAACACCAAGCCAAACGAGAAAAGCACACAGAAGCGACAGAAGCTTAAGTCCCCAGCGCTTATTCTGTTTTTCTTTCATTTTTATGCCTTCCCTTCCAGAGTCTGAAGCGCCCTCCGTTTACTTCCTCCTTGGATTCCACGGTAAGAGCGGCCCGCAGCACCTCCTGGTCATTCATTGGCGTAAGCTTTCCATCCTGCGCCAGAGAAACCCGCCCGGTTTCTTCTGATACCACCACAGTCATACTGTCTGAGCTTTCACTGATTCCAAGAGCTGCCCTATGTCTGGTTCCCAGATCCTTACTGATCGTCAGATTGTCAGAAAGGGGCAGATAACAGGTGGCCGCTGTAATTCTGTTTCCGCGGATTACCGCAGCTCCGTCATGAAGAGGCGTATTATGCTCGAAGATGTTAATCAGGAGCTGGCTGGTAACGATTCCGTCCACTGCGATTCCTGTTCTTTCAATTTCCTGAAGGGGCGTCTCCCTCTCTATGACAATCAGGGCGCCTGTTTTCACCTTGCCCATCTCATAGGCCGCACGGACAATTTCGTTGACGGTCTTATCCGTATACCCTTCCGGTCCGCGGACATCCTCCGGTCCGAAGAGGTTTACGAGGAGATTCTTACTTCCAAGCTGTTCCAGAGCTTTCCTTAACTCCGGCTGGAAAATAATGATAAGGGCAATCAAAGCCAGCTGACCCATATGATTGATGATCCAAGTGATCGTGCTAAGCCGCAACACCGACGCCATCAGATAAAAGACCATAATCATAAGGCCGCCTCTTAAAAGCATCCAGGCTCTGGTGTTCTGTACCCATGTCAATACCTTATAGATCAGAACGGAGATAATCAGTATTTCAAACAGATTCATAAGCGTGATCTTCGGAATAAACGCAAACCAGGAATACATATTTCCGAAAATTTCTGTCATATCTTCACCTCCATTCTCTGATTGAGTGTTCTCTGAAAGCTGTTTTAATTATTTCTTTCATGCTTTGTGGATTTTCTGGAATAAATCCGGTGTACCTTCACATCCGGGGCGGAAACGGCGATTTTGGGAACCGCCTTTACATAATAGCAGTACTCGTCGTCCTCATACTGAAGGTACTCCGTTCTTGAATAATCCACGGCAAACACAAAAAACTGATAAATCAGTGCAAGAATCACGGATGCCAGAATTCCCAATACCATGGGGCCCACGGTTACGGGAAGATTAAAGTTATAATCCCCAATGAAGATAATTATAAGCTGCGTAATGACTCCGGCGATAATGGCAATAGACCAGGCATAGTCTACCGACATGTTTTTAATGAGGAATACCACAAGAATGGCGGCTGCAAAAGCGGCTGCCATAACCCACATCAGCTCATTCCCAAATACATTTTTTACGATCTGTATGAACCGCTCCGCCATCTCCGACATGGAACTTCCCGCGAGAAGGCCGGCATTCTGCTTTAGGTACATCAGGATATAATAAACACAGACGCCGCAGCATACCGGAACCACAGACACCAGACTTCCTGATAGTCCCACAACGAGCGGAACCACATAGGGAATCTTAAGAAAAAACATCATGGGAGTCAGCAGAAGCAAATAGCCGTCTCCTGGGCGAAAGCCGTAATATAACATCATCACCAACAGCATAAGAACCAGAATAATCAATGCAATCTCCAGAGAGACTTGCGACACGTGGGCAAGGATCACACAGCCCGCGAAAAAAGCCGTCATTCCATATGGCACAAAGGAAGCCACCAGTCCCATCACCAGAGGAACCAGAGGATTCTTTAGCTTTGTCATGAAGCCGATGTTTGAATTGATCAGATAGAAGGTTGTCGCTCCCACCAGGAACTTCACAAGGGGAGTAATATACATGTCATATTTTCCATAAAATTGTTTCAATTTTTCTTTGAAGACCAAAAGCCCCATCATAGACGCCGTTCCTCCTCGCTTTCCTTTTGGCCGAACTGGGATTCATATTTTTTCTCCAGCCGCCGCAGCTTTGCCTGATAGATTTTCATGCCTTTGCTGGCCCTGTCATACCGTCTGGAATACACCCAGCATGTCAAAATCAGATAGACCAGAAGTCCTGTTGCGTAAGCGATTCCGATATTTTTTGCCGATTCCAAAAGCATGGTAAAGTCCATAGTATTTAACAGATCCTCCAGTTGATAAAGCACCCACAAAGCCAGACATATGGCACAGGCAAAAGTATAAATCAGAAAGGAACGGATCA
This sequence comes from uncultured Lachnospiraceae bacterium, assembly GCA_910585355.1. Taxonomy (GTDB): domain Bacteria; phylum Bacillota; class Clostridia; order Lachnospirales; family Lachnospiraceae; genus CANRXD01. The sequence continues at coordinate 20,732 of CAJUDN010000032.1, read as the reverse complement.
GATGACTTCCAATATAATCGCTCTTAAAATAACGTCTTGCAGGAAGAATTTCCTTTTGGGCCTTCTTTTCAAACATGGCGATTCCTGTCATCACCCTGATTTTTTCCTCATTCAGCATAACGTTCTCCTTTTTTCTGCCACTAATATAACACACTTTCCCGTCCTTGGCGAGTTAATTATCGGTATTTTATGGAAATGTTAAGGAAATTGAAACAATTAACCGCCAATATACGTGATAAAGCGGCCAAATGCTTCGCTTCCCTCCCTGGTTCTCTTATAAACGCCTGCGTCCTCAAGAACCTCGGCAAACACAAGACCTACCTCTGTCTGCAGAATATCCATGATATTCTCTTTTGTCACAGACTCGTATTTTGGAAGAAACTCTTCCACCCATACGGCATGCTTTTCGATGGATGCTTCACTGCGGATATCCTTTCCTTCTATAATATAAGACGCCAGAAGCGAAAGTTCCTCCTTAAGCCTCGCCGGAAGCACCGCAAGCCCCATGACTTCAATAAGGCCGATATTCTCTTTCTTGATATGATGCAGCTTTTGGTGGGGATGATAAACGCCCAGAGGATGTTCTTTTGTGGTAATATTATTTCTGAGAACCAGATCCAGCTCATAGGCATCGCCGCGTTTTCTGGCGATGGGAGTAATGGTATTATGAGGTTCTCCATCGGTTTCAGCAAAGATAAAGGCGGCTTCATCCGTATAGCCTCTCCACGCCTTTAATATCTTATCACCCAGTTCAATGATTCTTTCGCTCTCGCCGCCGCTCAAACGGATCACAGACATAGGCCACTTAACAATCCCTGCATTTACATCCTCAAATCCTTTCACAGAAAAAGATTTCTCCACCGGAGCCTTTGCCATGGCAAATTCATAGTTTCCGCCCTGGAAATGATCATGAGTTAAAATGGAACCGCCGACGATAGGTAAATCCGCATTGGACCCCAGGAAATAGTGGGGGAACATTTTGACAAAATCAAACAGCTTCACAAAAGTACTCCTGTCGATTTTCATGGGCGTATGTGTTCCATTGAATACGATGCAGTGCTCGTTATAATATACATAGGGGGAATACTGAAATCCAAATTCCTCATGGTTCATTATAAGCGGAATAATTCTGTGGTTGTCTCTGGCCGGATGATTCACACGACCTGCATAGCCCACGTTTTCCATACAGAGAAGACACTTGGGATACCCGCTCTGCCTGGCAAGCTTTGCCGCCGCAATGGCTTTGGGGTCCTTCTCCGGCTTCGATAAATTTACCGTCACATCCAGATCGCCGTATTCCGTTTTTGCGATCCATTTCATATCTTTTATAACGCGGTATCTTCTGATATAATCAGAATCCTGACTAAGCTTGTAAAAATACGCGGTGGCCGCTTCCGGGGATTCCTTATACAGTTTTTTAAAGTTTCTTATGACCTCACCGGGACGCGGCATCAGGCAGTTCATCAGCTTTGTATCAAATAAATCTCTGTATACGACACTGTTGTTTTCAAGAATTCCGTTTTCTGCTGCATAGTTCAGAAGCTCCTTTAAGGTTTCCTCCAGCGAAATTTCTTCCGTCGCCTCACAAGGCTCCTCATATTCGCTAAGTCCCAGTTCCCGTAAAATCTGGTTCCTTGCATACAGCTCGTCTTCCTTTTCAAGTAAGCCTGTATTCAGGCCATACTGCACTAAATTCCGGACTGCTTCATAAATCATACCGTTACCCTCCCGATGGAAAACCTTCCTTGCTTTCTTTTAAACTTTCATGCGGACGGCTGCAAACGCGCCGCCGCGCATAAAAGTTGGCGGACGCATTTGGCAATCTGTTATCTTTTATTATAATAAAAATATGCTGACAATACAATCGTTTCATTCAGGTTTTTTGCAGAAAATCATACACCTCATTGCCGCAGGAATTTTAAACGGGCATATGCTGTTACGTTCACAGGGCGCCTGTGAACAGTAACTTTTCCAGCCGCTCGGTCAGAATTCCGCTCAGAATTCCGATCAGGGCGCCTGCCGCGCATCCGGCCAGAAGAAGAGCCGGAAGATAGTAGTAAAGTCCCGGGGTTTCCACAATGACAGCCGCAAAGGTAATCTGACCGATATTGTGAAAAATTCCTCCTAAAATGCTGATTCCCATCTGGGAGAACAGGCGGTATTTTTTCGCGACCGCCATCACAAGAAGACTTAAAAAGCTTCCGGAAAGCCCGTATATCATGCTGTACGGATTACCAAAAGTAAGTCCCACAAGCACCACCCTTAAAAGCGTCACGCAGGCGGTTCCGGGAATTCCCACCAGATAAAGCCCTGTAACCGTCACCAGATTGGCAAGACCCGCCTTCACGCCAGGGACAGGAATGGGAAGGGGAATCAAAGATTCCACAAAACTCATAACCATAGCCAATGCAATTAAAATACCATATGACGCAGCCTGTCTTGCCGCGTTTTTTCTTTTCATGCCCGTTTCCCTCCTCATTCTTTCCTTTTCTTGACATTAAAAAATCTGTCTGCTAAAATGGGGCCAGTAAATCGTTTGGCAAACAACCGGGCCTGTTATTGTAAAAAACGATGTGCTGGAGCGTGTTTGAGAACGCCAGGCCCTGTCTGAATTGTTACAATAAATCATAGAGAAAGACTGGTATATCATGAACAAGCAAACCCGGATCCGTCTGTGTATTGCAGGGATCTTATTGTTAGTCGGCATATTGATCCCCGGCGTCTCCCTCATCAGAAAAAGTTCCCCAGAACCCATTCACAAAAGCAGCTTTCTTTTGAATACCTTTGTGGACATAACCCTGTATGACACGGATGACGCTGCTATTTTAGACCATGCCATGGACATTTGTAAAGACTATGAAGCCCGTTTCAGCAGGACCATGAAAACCAGCGAAATTTATAAGTTAAACCACCGGGCCCCCGGGGAAGCCGTCTTCACTCTGTCGGAGGAAACGGCTGATCTCCTTTCTGAGGCCCTCCGCTATTGTGAGCTTTCAGACGGCGCCTTCGATATCACAATAGAACCATTAAGCTCCCTGTGGGATTTTTCCGGCGAAAAAAATCAAATCCCTGATCTAGAAAGAATATCCCAGGCCGTCCAAAAAGTGGACTACAAAAATCTCCGGCTGGAGGGAAACACTCTGACCTTTCTGTCCCCTGACACTACCCTGGATTTAGGCTCCATCGCCAAGGGCTGCATCGCAGACAAAATCAAAGACTACCTGACGGAAGCGGGAGTGAAAAGCGCCGTCATAAATCTTGGAGGAAACGTTCTGTGCGTGGGCGGACGCCCCGACGGCTCTCCCTTTCAGATCGGGCTGCAAAAGCCCTTTGCAGAGCGCGCGGAACTGGCGGAAATCTTGACAGTTACCGACGGGTCTGTGGTTACGTCCGGTGTTTATGAAAGAAATTTTATCATAGACGGGAAAAATTATCATCATCTCTTAAATCCCAAAACAGGCTATCCCTATGAAAACGGCCTGATTTCCGTCACCATCCTGTCTTCTTCCTCCTCGCAGGGCGACGGCCTCTCCACAGCCTGTTTTTCCCTGGGGTTAGAGCGGGGCATGGAGCTTATTAATTCCATGGAAGGCGTTTATGCCTGCTTCATTGATGAAAATTATAATCTCTACTATTCCGATGGAATGGAAGATTTTATCCAAAAATAGCCCGCCGGCCATATCCATTTTCCGGTATGTCCGGCGGGGTTATCCGCTTTTATAACTTATGCCTCAAGTCCCATGGCTTCCATTTCCGCCTCCAGAGAGTCTTCACAGGAACGCATGGCGAGAATCGTCATTTCCATTAATTTCGGAAGCTCCCATCCAAGCTTTTCCGCTCCCAGAGTAATAATATCTCTGGAGCATCCCGCGGCAAATCGTTTATCCTTTAATTTTTTCTTTAAACTGGATACTTCCATATCTTTCGTACTTTTGGACGGGCGCATTTTGGCCGCTGCCCAGATTAAGCCTGTCAGCTCGTCTGCGGCATAAAGGACCTTTTCCATCTCATGATCGGGACTTGCGGTCACAGCCTCATGATGCCCATAGCCATGACTGCACACCGCGTGAATCACTTCTTCCTCCGCTCCGCCTTCCTTCAAAAGTCTTGGAGCCACCAGGCAGTGCTCATCCGGATATTCCTCAAAGTCGATATCATGAAGAATTCCGCAGATTTCCCAAAAATCTGCATCCTCTCCGTAACCCAGCTCGTTGGCATACCATTTCAATACGCCGCCCACAGTCAGTCCATGAAGCACATGGAACGGCTCCTTGTTATGCTCCCTTAAAAGCGCAATGGCTTTTTCTCTTGTAAGTGCTGTCTGCATGTCGCATACCTCCTCGTTTGTTTCAGCCTACTCTGGATTATAACAGAAGAAAAACCTGTTTAAAAGAGTTTTTGCACAAAAATCCAGATTCCATTTTCGTACTCTTCTGGTGGTTTTTATGGGGAAGCTGGCAATCAAATCGTCTCCCACATAGTAGTCCACCTGCCCTGCCGCCATGCCGGGCTCCACCGGCGCTCTCAGAGCCTTTGCCACTTTCTTTTTTATGGTCACAGTATCGTCCTTTTTCATCAGGATCTTCAAAGACAGCCCGTCGGGATATTCCACCGAAAGCCCCGTACCCTCCTCAATCCCATCCACCACCGGGAGATCGGGAAGCTCTATCTTTTCTTTCAGAACTTCGTAATAATCAAAGGTTTCATTTCCATAGGAAATTAACTTTCTCATATCCTGCCACTTATACGTTTTATGAGGCGGCCAGCCGCATCCTAAAAGAGCGGCGATAAAGGTCTTCTCTCCTTTTTGCACAGCTCCCACATAACAGTAGCCGGCTCCGTTGGTAAACCCCGTCTTGCCGGATAATGCGCCTTCCATGGTAGTTAAAAGCGCATTGTGGTTGATGCAGGAAAAGGAACGGGTTCCTTCCACATTGGAAAATGTATGGGACGGAGCCCTGGTGATTTCTAAAAAATCTTCCTTTTTGGGGGACAAAAACATGCAGTACCGCATAATCAGGGCCAGCTCCTTTGCTGTGGTAGAGTGAATTTTCTCTCCCTCCTCTTCCTTCGCGTCCAGACCGTTTGGGGTGATAAAGAAAGTGTCTGTACAACCGATATCCCTGGCCTTCTGGTTCATCATATCCGCAAAGGCTTCCCGGGAGCCCGCCACATGCTCGGCAATGGCCACGGCCGAATCGTTGTGAGACTCCAGCATGAGGGAATACAGAAGATCCTTTAACCGATAGGTCTCCCCCTCCCGGATGCCAAGCTGTACATCGGGCATGGACGCTGCATAGGAAGAAACAGAAACGCAATCTTCCGGCGAAGCATATTCAAGAGCCAGAATGCAGGTCATGATTTTCGTAGTACTTGCCATAGGATGAATCTGATCCTCGTTTTTTCCAAAAAGTACCCTTCCGCTTTCCCCGTCTATAAGCACTGCCGCCTGAGCCATGAGGTTTGGCTCCTCAGAATCTGTCCCGGCCCATGAAACCATGATCTGCCCCAGCGCTATCCACACACTTAGGGCCGCCGCCCTCCAGAGCATTTTTCTTCTATTTTCTGTTCCCATCCTGAAACTTCCGCACACATTTTGTTACAAATATATGCGGTTTCATTTTTTTCTTGCAAGCTTTCTGAACATGCGGGGAAATTCCTCTTATGAACCCCTGTTTTTCCCTATCCTCTTCGCAGTCCCTTCGGGTAGTGGTTCTTTAATATTCCCCGGTCAGCCTTTCCAAATCCCAGGGAATACCCGCCGCAGGTCACCAAAACCCACCCCTTTAAGTTCTTTTCACAGAAAAGGGATTCTCCTCTTAAATATCTTTCCGCCATCTCTCCGGTACCGATTTCCAGAGTCCTTAAGGCCTGGTCTTTCTTTAAAAACAGCGCCAGCGCATGGGACGGTTCCATCCGTCCCTTCTTTAAAGTTCCCAGATGAAGCCCGGCACGCAGGATCTTAAGGCCGGAAAGCTCCGGCATTTCCTCCGGCATCAGATACAGATTGTCGCCAAAAATTACAAACCGCCGCCCCTCCATGAGCCCCTTCGTATAGGAAAGGTTGTCCGTAAAAAAGGCCTTTAGTTCTTCCGGCTCCACAGATTCCCTTTTTCCTTTCACTCCTGCTTTCCCCTTTTTTCCTGCTCCTCCCTTTGCATTTCCTTTCCCCTTTTCTCCTGTTTCACCCCTTTTCCCTGTTTCCGCCCTTTCTCTCGCTTCTTCCCATTCTCCTATGGTTTCCTTTTCCCCGTTTTCTTCCCACATGTTTTCTTCTCCCGGGCGTCCGTTTCTTACGAAAAGAGCCATAAAATGGCCTTCCCCCCTGGTATGGTGGGGCCATACCCTGACAGTCTTTTTCACTGCTTTTTCCCCTCCGGCCCATTCCGGTCTTCCCTCTGAAAAAAATTCAGCGAAAGGGATACGTTCCAAGTAAAATTCCGGGTGCCTTTTTAAAAACCGCACCACAGTCCCTTCATTTTCCTCCGGGGAAAAGGTGCAGGTAGAATACACGATGCGGCCTCCGGGCTTCACCATGGCCGAGGCACAGTCCAGAATTTCATCCTGTCTTCTGGCACAGAGGGCCACATGATCCGGACTCCACTCACCTCTGGCGTTCTCATCCTTCCGGAACATACCCTCCCCTGAACAGGGGGCGTCCACCGCAATCCCGTCAAAGAAACCAGAAAACGCAGGCACCAGTCCGGCTGGTTCCATATTGGTTACCACCGCATTTGCGATTCCCATGCGTTCCACATTCCGGGAAAGGATTTTCGCCCTATCCCTGTGGATTTCATTACAGACCAAAAGGCCCTTCTGCCCCATTTTTCCCGCAAGATGAGTGCTTTTTCCCCCGGGGGCCGCACAGAGATCGAGAATTTTCTCTCCGGGCTCCGGCTTTAAGGCTTCCGCGCAGTTCTGAGCGCTGGGTTCCTGAATATAGTACAGTCCCGCCTCATGAAAGGGATGCTTTCCCGGCCCCATGGTTTCCTCATAATAGTACCCCTCTTCGCTCCATGGGATCTTCTCAAGACCGTCTAAAAATTCCGGCAGCTCTCCCGATATCTTTAAAGGATTGATTCGCAGACCAAAAGTCCGCTTCCTGTCATAACTTTCAAAAAACTCTTTTACTTCTTCGCCCAGCAGGCCCCGCATTTTTTTTACAAACGTTTCCGGCAGTCCTTTCATGCCTGCATTTTCCTCGTTTTTCATTGTATCGTTTCCTGCCTTTCGCACACCATAACACTAGTACATCGTTCGGCAGATAATCGGACCAGGCCTGCGGCATGTTTTTTCGAGTGTGCAGACCAAAAAACGCAGGCGCAGCAAGCGGCGCTGAGGCTTTTTGGCCTGTACACTCGGGAAAACAGGCAAGGAATTGGTCCTGTTATTTAAGAAACAATGTACCAGGAGGCGACATATGATAACACTATTTTCCTGGTTTCTCATCCCCTGCGTCACCTTTCTCGCGGCAGGCGGCACGGGTTATCTCACATCAAATTTTTCTGTGACGGCAAGCCTGGCTCCGGGAAGTTTCCTGCTGATCACATGGGCTGTCCTGACCGGAGGATTCTTTCATTTTCTTATAACCCGCATCATCGAACATGCCGTTTTCCTTCTTCCCGTCGAAAAGGAGCCGCGCCTGACCGATCTTGCCGTATTTCTTTTAATATTCTCTGTTTTTCTTCCCTACTCTCCAGAAAAACATCCCGGCATCTCGGCCCTTCATGTGATATCCGCATTCACAGCCACCGTGCTCTTTTATGTGGTCATCACCATTCTGGACTTAAAGCTCTATTTCCAGTATCCGGACCAGTTTTCCTTCCTGACCGGACTTTTAGCCGTCGCTGCCGGCGGGACCTTCAGTCTTCTGATTCTGGCGGATTTTCTCATTTCCAGCGCCCTGGAAATCTTTCTGACGGTTTTTGCGAGTCTCTGGCTGGATACCTTTTATAGAAAGGTACTGGGTCTTTCAAAAAAACTATCGGCCAAAGAGGGTGTCTAACAGTCCGCGTCCCAAAGCCGCCCCCACGTTTCCTCCCAGGCGTTTTCCAAAGGAACCTCCCACCTTTTTCCCAAGCTCATTTCCAAGCTCTCTTCCTATGGTGCCGGATGCGGTCCTGGCCACCCGCCCGATGGCCGCCGCCTGCTTCTTCTGGGCTCTTTCTTTCTTTTTCTCCTCTTCTTTTCTGGCCTGCGTCCGTTCCTTTTCCTCTTCCCTTAAGTTTTGCTCTTCGAGATTTTTTCTCTGTAAAAATTCATAGGCAGAATCTCTGTCTACCATCTCTCCATATTGCACGGACAATGGGCTTTCCTCCATTTTCCGTTTTCTGAGGCTGTCCTCAATGGAGCCCATTTTACTCTGCGGCGGCAGAATATTCCCCCTTTCCACCATGGACGGACGGCCCTCCTCGTCCAGGAAAGAAATCAGCGCCTCGCCGATTCCAAGATTTGTAATGGCTTCCAAAGTATCAAAGGCCGGGTTCGGCCGGAAGGATTCGGCCGCTGCCTTCACCTTTTTCTGCTCCGCGGGGGTATAGGCATGAAGGGCATGCTGCACCTTATTTCCAAGCTGCGCCAGTACATCGTTAGGAATATCGGACGGATTCTGTGTGATAAAATAAATTCCCACGCCCTTGGACCGGATTAATTTCACCACCTGCTCAATTTTCTGTAGAAGGGCCTTGGGCGCATGCTCAAAGAGCAAATGGGCCTCGTCAAAAAAGAACACCATTCTGGGTTTTTCAAGGTCTCCGGCTTCCGGCAGCGTCTCGAAAAGCTCCGACAGCATCCAGAGCATGAACGTGGAATACATCGCCGGAGTGCTGATCAAGCTCTGACAGTCCAGAATATTGATGGTTCCTCTTCCTCTCGTATCTGTGGAAAACCAGTCCCGGATATTTAAGGCTGGCTCTCCGAAAAACTGATCGCCGCCCGCATCCTCCAGCGCCACCACAGCCCTTGTAATGGCTCCCAGGCTCTGTTTGCTCATGTTTCCATATTGAGCCGAGTATTCTTTGCTGTTTTCATATACATACTGGAGCATGGCGCGAAGATCTTTCGTATCAATCAAAAGCAGTCCGTCGTCGTCTGCAATCTTAAAGACCACCCGCAGGATATCGCTCTGGGTTGGATTTAAGTCCATCAGTCTGGCAAGCAGTGTGGGCCCCATTTCGCTGATTGTGGTCCGCAGGGGGATTCCTGACTTTCCGAAAATATCCCAGAAGCAGACCGGATAGGAACAGAAGGAAAAGCCGGATTCCAGAAGTCCGAACTGTTCCATCCGTCTCTTCATGTCCCCGGTTTCTGTTCCCGGCTCGCACATTCCCGCCAGATCCCCCTTTACGTCAGCCAGAAATACAGGAACTCCGCAGTCGCTGAAAGACTCCGCCATAACCTTTAACGTAATCGTCTTTCCTGTGCCCGTAGCTCCCGCGATAAGTCCGTGGCGGTTTGCCATCCGGGGCAGCACGGAAATTTTTTTATTCCCTGCAAGCGCCATCCAAATTTCGTTGTTTTTATACATAACCAATTCCCCCTGTCAGCTTTTTTCCATAGTTTCCGCCCTTATTATATACGGAATTATCGCAAACCACAAGCAGAAAAGCTTTGTGGCCAATACATATGCCCGTTTCCGCATTACAGTTCAAGGAGCGGGGAAAAACGGGCAAGAAGATTCCCCCTCGCGAACAGTAACATTTCTGCAGACAATTTATGAGCAAAAGAGCGTGGAAACCTCCAGGGGCATCCACGCTCTCTCCTTGCCTTTTTGAAATTGAAATGAAATTGTAACCGTTCAGCCTTGCAGCTTCCTGACCGCTTACAGTTCGATCTTGTACTCGGCAGAACCCTCGCCGTTTACAGCGTAATAGGCGGTATTCTCCTCCGGCTTTACGTAAATATCAAGTGTCTTAATGTCTGAAACCTTGTTTCCAAGGGCCTCATATGCCTTCGTTACAGCCTCTGTCAGATCTTTCTCTGAAAACTCTTTTCCGGCAAACTGTACATAAACAGCGCTCTTTACGGGCTTTACGGTTCTCTTTGCCGGAGCCTTTGTCTCCTTAAGGGGCGCATCAGGCTTTTTCACTTTTGTTTCCGTCTTCTTAACTGCAGTTTTTCCTTTGGAAGTCTTTGCTGCTTCTTTCTTATCATCAGCCAGCGCTAAAGCAACAGTTTTTGTCTCAACAGCATCAGCGGCGGTTTTCTTTGTGCCTGCCATAATTTATCCTCCTAAAAAATCGTTTCCAACTTCTGTTAAATTCTCTGCTGTCCATATCCTACGTAATCCTGATGTCTTTTTCATATGTTGAGGAAATTATAAGCCTTTTAACAGATTTTGTCAATAAAGTCGCATACTTTCCACGTTTTCCACAATTTTCAGGAGATTTCTTTTCAATTATTGTAACAGTTAAGATAAGCACCGAGCCGTTATGGCATATGAATATTTGGAATCACTTCGCGGCGGGCCGGCTATTCTTCCAGCTTAAATCCCGGAATCACCTCGCTCCAGCTTGAAATTCCTATGATTTCCTTTGCAAATTCCGTGTATTTTAAGGACTGCTTTGTATCAATATATTTGAAAACATTATAAATATTCTTCGGCATGACGGCAGCCACTTTGTCATTCCTTTCCATATCTACTGTCCAGATGCCAAAGGCGCAGGACGTATTGACCTCCACCACGGAATCCACCTGACGGTTTAAAATAAAAGCGTCAATGTAAGGATTTGCATCTACCAGGTAATATGCATAAGCATAGGCGGCTGCCTGAATGTCATAAACCTTTCCCCTTGTGGGACTGTCCGACGTGAAGCCCTCTTCAGAGAGAATGATATGGCGGACCCTGCCGTCTGTGGTACGCATATGAGACTGCTGAAAATAATCTGTCAGCACATTTAAATTTTTAAAGTTCACCACCGGAGAGTCCACGGTATCGTTGACTGCTCCTGTCTGGTCGTCATCCCAGAATTCCGGCTCTGTCAGCGGATGGGGATAAGGATGATAGGCAAGACCCCAGTCAATATTCCCTTCCGCCCGGATTCCTGCATTGAAAAGATCAATGAAGTCTCTGGCTCCGTACATAAGCGTGCTGTTTTCCCGTCTCCACTCATAGTCGGTGGAAAAGAAAACGCGGGCGTTTTTACTGTGGCTCTTGATGGCTGTGTAAGCCACCCGGAAGCATTTCTCGTAGAGCTTCGCATAGGGGGCCAGCTCCATGGGCCCCACATAGTTCCAGTTTTTATTGTTGTTAACCTCATTTCCCACAATCCAGTTGGACACCCGGCCATGATTATAATTGGCGCCGGAATATCGTTCCGCCATAAAGGATAACAGCGCTCTTGTGGTCTCAAAGCCCTCTTTTGTGGAAACATTAAAGCCATAATAGAGGGCGCCGGAGGTCTTTGGCACACCGGCCTCATGAAGCTCCGGGAAAGCCTCGTTCCATCCGTTTAACAAAATAGCCGTAACGATGATCCCCTTATTGGAAAAGGAGCTGATCATTCTGTCATAGCTTTCTATCAGCTCTTTATTGAAGTGGTAGGTTACTCCATTATAGTTATATTCCAGATCACCCCCGATCAGATGATGGTAGGGAATATTGATGGTTGTATGTTTTACGCCCAGGTTCAGGGCGTCTCCCAGCATATCCAGTTCAATAAGCAGTCCCTTTTTACTCATGGAGTCTGGATATTCTTCCGTGAAAGAAGCCATATCTTCAGGATTTGTAATATAAATAGGGTTACTGATGGCCCGGTATGTATTTCCTGTCTTTAAAGCCACCACAAACCGGGAATATAGTATGGAATCCGCCACATTTCCGGAATAAGGCAGAGAAAATTTAAGCTCTCCTCCCTTATTACACCAGGAAATATAGTCAGTCCTGGTTCCAATTTCCGCCTCATACGGATGAAGCTCGAATAGATAATAATACCCGTCGTCCGGCGTCTCTCCCTCATTTAAAGTCCCTGAAACGGCCGTTCCGGTCACCACAACAGTATTTTTGTTTTCCACGGTACATGTCGTCAGAGATGCACTGTCATAAGCAAAGCTTGTGAAACATCCAAAAACCGCGGTCAGAAGAAGCCCCATAAGAAGAGACCCTGCTTCGCGGATTCTTTTTCTTTTTTTCATCCAGTATTCCTGCCTTTCCAAATTTTGTCTTATTTATTATACTATGGCAACCTTAAATTACGCTTATTATATCTTTACATTTTACTTAAGAAAGTAAGGCAAATTTGTAACAGCCCTGCCCCTCATTTATAACCGTTTGGCCCTGCATCTTCTTGACCGCGTACCGCGGACAAGAAGCATTCGGCGTCTGCCTTATGAAGTTTCCAGGTAAATAACACTTAAGAAAACAAGTTTTCAACGTGTTTTTTACCTGGAATCTTCGCACGGCAAATTTATAACCGTTTGGCCCTGCATCTTCTTGACCGCGTACCGCGGACAAGAAGCA
>CAJUDN010000032.1:4251-8175 GCA_910585355.1 uncultured Lachnospiraceae bacterium | reverse complement strand
TTCGGCGTCTGCCTTATGAAGTTTCCAGGTAAATAACACTTAGGAAAACAAGTTTTCAACGTGTTTTTTACCTGGAATCTTCGCACGGCTGAACTGTTACATAAGTTTTATGACAACGAGGGCGGCAAGATTGGCGGCTCCATGAATCAGCGCCGGAGCTTTCACAGTCCGGCAGACTTCCATGGAGTATGCCAGAATGAGTCCCATAAGAAAACCGTAAATACCCTGGCTTATGTTTCCATGGTACAGGCCGAAGAAAGCCGCGGAGAGGAAGCCGGCCGTTCCGGGTGAAAAAATTTCTTTCAAACGCATGTAAAGAATCCCCCTGAAAAATAATTCCTCCAGCAGAGGGGACGCCAGAAGAAGAACTAGGCTATGAAGCCAAAAATCCCCGGAAAGAAGGGCTCCCTCCGCCTGCCCGTAATCCATATCCCCCATGGCCGCCGTCAAAAACCGAAAAAGAAGCGACAGGAGAAAGCCGGCCGCAGCGCAGACCGCAGCCCGCTTTAAGCCCCAGCGCTCCTCTCCCCGAAACACTGCATCCTCCTTATAAAAATGTATCAGCATGGGGACCGCCAGGATTGCCCTGAATAATGTATCCCACAAAATGGCCGCTTCTCCAAACAGCGTGGTCTGCCCCATGGGGATCTCAATCAGACAGGCCACAGAAAGGCAGAAAAGCGTCGGTATCAAAATTCTCCGTATCCGTATTTTCATTGGTTTTCCATCCTTTTTCATAACAGTTCAGCCTTGCATCTTCTTACCCGCGTGCCGCGGAAAAGAAGCGCGCGGCATCTGCCTTATGAAGATTCCAAATAAAAAACGCTTAGGAAACCATCATATCACAATTCCTCTGCCGCTTCCACCATTTTCCGTCATGGGACAATTTGCGTCTCCCATATACTTTATAAAAAACAAAGAAGCAAAGATCCCATGCCCAGAATCAAACACTGGAAGGCGGCTGCCGCCGTTCTTCTCCTTTTCACTTTCGCCTTTGGGGCCGGAACCCTGGCGGCCGCCATCACTCAGAAGTTCACTAAAGCCGCCGCCGTCTCCTCATCTGCCGACGGAAACTGGGGGTTAAGTTTTCAGACAGAGGGGAAGCCGCCGGTGGCCAACGCCACCGCAGACCAATTAAAAACCTACAATGCCAGCTATGCGGAAATGACCGGGGAAAAGGTAATCTATCTGACCTTTGACGCCGGATATGAAAACGGAAATACTCCGGCCATTCTGGATGCCTTAAAAAAGCATCAGGTGCCTGCGGCTTTTTTCGTGGTAGGAAATTATCTGGAAACCAGCCCGGATCTGGTAAAACGAATGCTTGCAGAAGGTCACATTGTGGCGAACCATACCTACCATCACCCGGACATGTCGAAAATCTCCTCAAAAGAATCTTTCTTAAAGGAGCTCACAGACCTGGAAGCCCTGTATACAGAAATAACCGGACAGACCATGCCGAAATACTACCGCCCTCCCCAGGGGAAATACAGCGAAGCCAACTTGCAGATGGCAAAGGATCTGGGGTATCATACCTTTTTCTGGAGCCTTGCTTATGTGGACTGGTATCAAGATAAGCAACCTTCCAGGGAAGAGGCCTTTAAAAAGCTTCTGGGCCGTATCCACCCCGGAGCCGTTGTACTGCTCCACAGTACTTCCTCCACCAATGCCGCCATTCTGGATGAGCTGCTGACTAAATGGGAGGACATGGGCTATACGTTCAAATCCATTGACGCCCTGGCGGCTTCCGACTCCGGCCCGCAATAGCTCTCAACAATACGCACCTGGCGCCAGTACATAACGCCAGACCTCCTTTTTGTGCGGATATGTTTAAACGCGCAAAAAACCGCCGTCCCTTTCTTATCTGCCGGGGCGGCGGTTTTTCTTTCTTAATCCGGCTCTACAATTCTATACCCTACTCCCACCTCTGTGAAAATATACTGGGGCTCCGCCGGATTTTTTTCGATTTTTCTCCTGATATTGGCCATATTTACGCGGAGTATCCTGTTGTCGCTTTTCATGTTAGGTCCCCAGATTTCTTTGATAATGTAGTCATAAGTCATGACTTTTCCGGCGTATTTTCCAAGAAGGCTTACAATTTTATACTCATTCTGTGTAAGTCCGACATCCTTTCCTTCCTTATATACTCTGTGCTTGTCATAATCAATGGTCAGATCTCCGGACACAAACAGACCGCTTGCCGCCCCGTTCTGGTTGAAACAGGCCATGCGGGTATGGCGGATCGCCGTGCGGATTCTGGCCAGCAGCTCTGATGTGCCAAAAGGCTTTGTAATATAATCGTCAGCGCCCAAGTCCAACGCTTCCACCTTATCCCTTTCATGGGTTCTGGCCGACACTACAATCACCGGCATGGCCGACCATTCCCTGACACTCTTCAATATTTTCACTCCGTCCATATCCGGCAATCCCAGATCCAAAAGCACCACATCAGGGCACTGGGAGGTAATCAGGCTGTATGCCTCCGCTCCTGTTTGGGCCATAATTACATCATAGTGATTAGCCTCCAGCACTGTCCTAAAAAAATTGCTGATTCTTTTATCATCTTCAACCACTAAAATTCTGTCTTTGATTTCCATATCCTGTTCCTCACTTTTTCGGAAGCCAGAACATCATTCTGGCGCCGCCTTCTTTTCTGTTTTCTGCTTTCATATTACCCTTGTGCGCCCTGACAATACTCATGCAGACAGAAAGTCCGATTCCCATACTGCGTTTGGAATCGCTCTCCTCTCCCTCCCTGGGCTGAAGATTTCCCCCAAATATTTTGGGGAGTATGTTCTCCCGAATTCCAAGACCATCGTCTTCTACGAAAACCTGTACTCTGTCCTCCTGCTCCACAACCGCAATGTTAATCTTTGTCGTTACCTTACCATGGAGTACGGAATTTTCCAGAAGGTTTACAAGCACCTGCTCAATGAGAATGCCGTCCATGGGAACTAAAAAAAGCTCCTGAGGCAGTTCCACGGATACTTCCACATCGGGAAATCTTTTCTTAAACTTCAGCACGGCGCTTCCGATGATTTCCTCAATCAGCTCCTCCCGCTTGTCAATTCTGGCATTCTCTCCTCCCATCCGCGTAACGGAAAGAAGATTTTCCACAATCCGAATCAGCCACTGGGCTTCCGACCGGATATCTTTTACGAAGTCCATCTTTTTTTCCTCTGTCAGGGAATCATGGGTATCAATGATAGCGGAGGCGGCACAGATGATAGAAGTTAACGGAGTACGGATATCATGGGAAACGGCTCTTAAAAGATTTCCTCTCATCTTTTCCTTTTCCGCCTCCAGCCGGATCTGTTCCTGCTTTTTTATTCTGGTAGTCATTGCACTGACGCTGCACGCTACTGCCAGCATGGCTACAAAGGTTAAGGGATAGCCTGTAATTGCAAAGTTTATTTCAAAATAGGGATATGTGAATACATAATTTACGCCTGCCACAGCAATCATGGACGCCAGAATTCCGTATACATACCCCTCTGTCAGCCTTGATACAAAAAACACTGCCAGCACAAACAGCAGCGGAACATGGGTATCAGAATCAGAAAATGGCTGAAGCAGGAAGCAAAACAGTGTTACAAACCCTAAAATACCAAAGGTAATTGCAATATTTATTATAATATTCCATTTTTTCGAAGGCATAGCGGCTCCATCCTTACTTTATTCACATATCAGGTAATATTATATCATGCCTCCGACATAATATGCTCCGCAGGTTGCACACGATCCGCTTTGGTATTTGCCTGTCCAGTGGACAGACGCGAATCGGCGCTGATATAATGTCTTGTGACATTATATCAGGTCTCCGACATGATATGCTCCGCAGGTTGCACACGATTCGCTTTGGTATTTGTCTGTCCAGTGGACAGACGCGAATCGGCGCTGATATAATGTCTTGTGACATTATAT
>CAJUDN010000032.1:0-4151 GCA_910585355.1 uncultured Lachnospiraceae bacterium | reverse complement strand
CATATTTTCCCGTTAAGATTCCGCTAAATATAAAAGCCCCCTGCGGTTTGGCCAGGGAGCCTTTCTTTCCTATCGGTATAAAGAATACCCATATTTTAGTTTGCGATAGATTTTCCAAATGATTATAACCGGTATACATACGGTAATTGCAATTGTCGGGAACCCTCCCACCACTGCAAGGAGAATCATCATAATTACACTGAATATGCTGCTCATACTTATGTCCTCTTCTTTCTGCTTTTTAATTTTTGTGTATCATAACATACAATATGCAGCCCATCCACCGTACTTCTCCGTTTTTAACCCGGTCTTTATCTCCTGTCTGATTTTTTAGCAGCATTTTTACAAAGATGGACATAATTCTTGAAGGACAGCCCCTATGATGCTATAATTATACATAGAATGCGTCTGAAAATTCATTTCCACAAGCTGTGACGCATATCTGATGGAAAACAATTTTCAGGCGCTCTCTACAGGGGACAAAACGTATTCCGCTCATTTATTGCAAAAAATGGTTCCTTTCCGGTATTCGGGTCCCGGTATCTTATACATAAAAACCTCAAAATTATGGAGGAATTCCAAATGGAGAAAAGACGAGTCAAAAACAGCCAGATAATCAATGGGATTGCATTTTTCTTTTCTGTATTTTTTTTCCTGTCCGCTCTGGTGGCAGCCTTTTACACTGGTGAGTTTGGAAGTGTGTTTTACGACTGGTATCTGATTATGATTTCTCCATGCCCCCTGGTTACCGACTATCTGGCCATAGGCGGTCTGGCAAGCGCCATGTTAAACGCCGGAGCCTGCAGTATGTCCTGTTTTCTGTTCATGATCTTTTTAAAGGGAAACTCTCATGCAAATACGCTGGCCGGCTACTTTCTTGTGGCAGCTCACTGTTTTTACGGCCTGAATTTTCTCAACATGTGGCCCTGTTTTCTGGCCCCCTTTCTCTACTTCAGGCTGAAGCGGTTAGATTACAAAAATAATCTCCATGTCTGTATGTTTGCAACCTCCTTTGGGCCTTTTATCAGTGAATTTCTGTTCCGGTATACGTTAAAGGAGCCTCACGTTTTCGGGCAGGCCACCCTGACCCTTTCCGGAGTTCTCCTGGCCCTCTTCTTCTCCGCCGCACTGGGCTTTATCATCCCGGCTATTCTGCCCGGCGCAAATGCCTGGCACAAGGGATACAACCTCTATAACGGCGGTCTGGCCTTCGGACTCTTCGGATTTCTGGTTTTCAACTTTATGTACAAAACCATGGGAATCGAACCGCCCGCAAGCCCCCGGTACATCAACCCCATCTATGACAGTTTTGGACATTCCTACCGGGCGTACGGAACCGTTTTCTTCCTGATTTTGTTTTCCGCCTGCATTCTTTCCGGCTTTTTCTTAAACGGCAAAAGCTTCCGGGGCTACATCCACCTTGTAAAGGATACAGGATATGTCAGCAACTTCGCGGATAAATACGGAATGCCTCTCTGCCTTATAAACATCGGCATTTATGGGCTTTTCTTTCTTCTCTATATTAATCTGGTGATTCTTTTTACAGAAGGCGCTGGTTTCACGGGGCCCACCATCGGCGTCATTTTAGCCGCCCTGACCTTCACGGCTATGGGGCAGCACCCAAGAAACGTATGGCCCATCCTGGCCGGTTACCAGCTTTTATACATTACCACGATTTTCCTCTGTTCCGTCAGCCGGGGAGAACTGACCTGGTCTATCTCCACCCAGGGATACATAAACGGCGTAGCCTTCGCCACCGGACTCTGCCCTATTGTCGGGCGCTATGGAATCCGCGCCGGGCTTGCCGCCGGATTCATGTGCGCTTCCATGTGCACGGCCACCAGCGCGCTCCACGGCGGTTTTGTTCTCTACAACGGTGGCTTTACCGCAGGAATCACTGCTTTAATTCTTCTTCCGATACTGGAACACTATGTCCCCACTGTCCGGGAGCAGATGAAGAGCCAGTCCAAACTCCTGAAAACTATGATTGCCCTGGACGAAACTTCTTCCGTAAGAAAAAAACAGAGCCAGGATTCCCGTGGCTCTGCCGGACATTGATTCTACTTTATTTTTTCGATACTCTTTACCGTGAGAACCTGGTTTTTCACGGTAAATTTTATTTCATACCCTGCAAACTCCATTCCATACACCCGCTCAGGGTCACTCTGGTAGGAGGGTCTGGGATCATGGGCCAGAACGGATATGAGAGAGGCTCTCTTTTTTTCCTCCACAAGCTCCAGCCATGGCTCCCCGATCTCCACCGTCAGCCCATACTCTCTTGTATGATCCGTAAATCCCCCGGCAGCTTCGGGATGGCTGTCCACAAAGGGCAGATATGGCTTGATATCAAAGATGGGTGTTCCATCCATCAAATCGGCGCCAGACACGCAAAGCACAGGCCCCTGCTCTTTACGAAACTCCACTGAATCCAGCCGGACGCAGGATAGCCCCACTGCATTGGGTCTGAACGGCGAACGGGTGGCAAACACACCCTTTCTTGCATTTCCTCCCAGTCTCGGAGGCCGCACCGTCGCAGACCAGCCATCCCGCACAGCCTCAGAAAATTCCCAGATCAGCCAGATATGGGAGAATTCCTCAATTCCTTTTAAGGCGTCGGGATTACGATATTCTTTTTCAAATACGATTTCCGCCTTCAGATCTTCAATAAGACCGCTTTGTCTGGGAATTCCGAATTTTGTTGGAAAGTCCGTGTGAATTCTGGCGATCACATGAAAATACCGGTACTCAGGCAATCCCTTACAGTTCCGTTCTTCAGATCTTTTATTCATTTATTTTTTCCAAAATCGCATCACCCACCTGTGATGTAGCGGATGTTCCAAAAAGATCCGGCGTCAGGCATCTGCCATCCTCCAGTACCGCTTCGATGGCGTCTAACACCTTCTTTCCCCAGTCCTCATGCCCGAAGAAGTCCAGCATCTGGGACGCCGCCCATACGGATGCCATGGGATTTGCGATTCCCTTTCCGGCAATGTCAGGCGCTGAACCGTGAATGGGCTCAAACATGGACGGATACTTACGCTCCGGATTCAGATTCGCCCCGGCAGCCAGACCCATTCCGCCGGAAATGGCCGCCCCCAGATCGGTCAGAATGTCTCCAAATAAGTTGCTGGTCACCACCACCTCAAACCGCCCGGGATCTTTCACCATAAACATACTGGCGGCATCCACCAGATAGGAATGTGTTTCCACATCCGGATACTCCCTGCCGACCTCTTTAAAAATCTGGTCCCAGAAAACCATGGAATAGTTGAGGGCGTTTCCCTTACTGATGCTGGTCAGACTGCGTTTTTCCTTTCTCGCGGTCTCATAGGCATAGCGGATAATTCTTTCGCATCCCACTCTGGAAAAAACTCCATCCTGAATGACCACCTCATTGGGCCTATTTTTAAACAGCCAACTTCCGCTTCCGGCATATTCGCCCTCGCTGTTTTCCCTGATAAAGGTTATGTTGATATCTTTCCGGTCCACATCTTTTAAGGGACAGGGGGCGCCCTTTAAAAGCTTCACAGGACGCAGATTCACATACTGGTCAAAATTCTTACGGATCGTCAGCAAAAGATCCCAGAGGGAAATATGGTCCGGCACTCCGGGGTACCCCACCGCTCCCAGATAAATGGCGTCATAGTCCTTTAAAATTTCGATTCCGTCTTCCGGCATCATCCGGCCATTTTTCAGATAATATTCACAGCCCCAGGGAAACCAGGTATCTTCAAACTGAAACCGGCCGGAAAGCTCCGATACCCGTTTTAACACTCTCATTCCCTCACGAAGAACCTCAGGTCCCACGCCGTCTCCGGGAATCACTGCGATTTTGTATGTATCCATCCTCCGCTCCTCCATTCTTTTCGTTTTGTGATTGCTTCGTATCCTCACAGATATCGGTACGCAGGTACGTTTCCTTTCAGCCAAACCACCATGTCCATTCGCCCGTCTTCTGCGTTTGATTTTTTAGGCGCGACCACCCGCACCGTCGAAAACTGCCTTGTCGATGAGTGAATATGCCCGACAGAGCAGGGTGCCATCCTGCGGAGTTTTGCCAGGTATAACGCAAACAGTACACGAATACAGCCCTGCGCTAGTGTATTGTATCATTGATATTTAACATATCTGTCACTTCTATTATGAAGTGA
>CAJUDN010000031.1:18132-31534 GCA_910585355.1 uncultured Lachnospiraceae bacterium | reverse complement strand
CCAAACCTATACTTAAATCATTTTCAATAATCGGCAGCTTAAACCGAATTGATTAAAGCCACTGACCATTAATCACAGCTATTATCCCATTTGTGCAACGGCCGTTGCACTTTTTCTTTCAATATTTGCCGTTATTCCAATTCTCTTTCTATTTCCTCAATAGAAGGCAAACTACTCTGCAGCTCCTCTGGCAAAGATTGCGTAAGCTGATTTTGCCACTCTGCTACGCCAATCGGGTTCTGATAACCAGACAAAGAGTATTCTACCACCGTTTTATTTTTACCCTTAACCAATAAAAGTCCAATTGTTGGTTTATCATCAGGATGGCGCAAAATATCATTTACTATATTCTGATACATATTTAATTGGCTGATAAATCCTGGTTCAAAATCACAGACTTTCAATTCTACCACAACATAACAACGCAATTTCAAGTGATAGAACAAAAGATCCAAATAAAAATCCTGCCCTCCAACCTCTAAATGAACCTGCCGACCAACAAATGCAAATCCTTGTCCCAATTCTAACAGAAAGCTTTGAATATGCTCTGTTAGTTTCTGTTCTATTTCCACTTCACGTCTTGGCATATCGGTTCCCAAAAAATCAAATAGATAAGGATCTTTAAATATCTGATTCGCCATATCAGAATCAAGCGGCGGCAGTGCCGCAGGAAAATTGTTGACGGTTTTTCCAGTACGTTCCATTAATCTGCTTTGTATCTGTAACTCAAGTATTGTTTTACTCCAGCCATTTTCTATTGTTTTACCGGCATACCATATGCGTTCTTCTTGTGTTTTCAATTTATCCATTAGAGTAATATTTGTCCGCCACGGTATTTGTGCAACGACCCGTTGCACTATTTTCTCATCCAACCAACACTGCGCGAATTTGCACATATACTTAATATTGCGCGGAGAAAAGCCTGACATTTCTGGAAAAGCAATTTTCAAATCCTTTGACATACGGTCAATGACCTTTGTGCCCCATCCCTCTTCCTCTTGTTTTTTCAAAATAGCCCTGCCAATATTCCAATAAAGGCAAATCATACTTCTATTGGCATTCATTACAACAGAAACTCTCTGCTTTTAAATATCTTTTTTGATTTCTTCTATAAATTGCAAATAACTATCACTCATTTCAGAAAGATTTGGAGCAACTGGAAAAATCACTCCTTCTTTATCTTTTCCCATACGCTTTCGTTTATCCATAAACGCTCTCCTTTGTCTATTCTTTAATCATGGATGATAGTATTGAATTTTTCTTCAAGTTGCTTACACTTCGTTGAATTTTTAAAAATATTGGCAGGATAGGACTCTGGAAAAAGTTCATCTATGAATTGTGTTGTTTGATCCACAAGCACATCAACTAAGGAGATTACCCCATTTTGTATACTCTCTTTATCTATCACAGATATGTTAAAATTCTCACTTTTCCCTTTATCCTTTAAAATAAAATGTAAAATAAATCTGTTGGCATGAATGCAAACCAAACGTTCTCTATTGCTATTTACTTGCTCTTTCTTGTCCTGTAAACAACGCTCGACTTCTCTCATATATAAAACAGAATTTAAAAGTGCATACGAATTTGTCGATCGATTCACTAATGCTTTATAAGGCATTTTTGTGATATCTTCAGATAACGCTCCCACATTACCCTTAGCAATTACTGTATAAGAGATATCTGCATTTAAACATGCTAATGCCACAATCGCTTCATCAAAAGAAATTTGCCTCTCTAAATTTGTAATTTTATCGCCACTCTTATAGAGATACGAATAATGAGTAAACGTCAACTCCGTCCGTAGTCTATCCTGTTCAGGATCAAGCGCTGCAAAATCTTTATTTTCAATTCTATTTTGCGTATTAGATAGTCTTGTAATCTGTGTAGTCGTTTCTGAATCAACACTACTCAAATCAATTATTTGAATCATGACTATCGCTTTTGAAATCTGTTCTGGATTATCTAAAAACAAGGAGCCTATCGTACCTGTTGTCTGCGCTCCATTAACAAGAGAAATTCCTTCCAATGCAAACAAGCCTGTCGCATTAGTTGTACTGTCCTTTGCTTTTCGCTTGATAGATTTACATAATAGTTTAATCCCGTTATTGTAATAGTAAAATTTTTCTGGTTCTTGCAAAAGGACTTTTTTCATGCCCTCATTTACATCTGTATTTCCTTTATAAAATCGAATGTTTTTTGCAAATAAAGCATTTCCAAAGTTTTTATACCATTCACCTACTGTTGCTGCTGAAATAGTTCCATAATAAGAAACAAAAGGAGCATCTACTTTTCCCCAATTGGATAGAATAACACCATCAAGATTAATGCCTGGTTGCTTTTGCCCATTCGCCAGAAAAGAATATATATCCCTAAAATTAAATTCATCAAATAATAAAATAGTACTTATCTCATCATTTGTTTTTTCCATCAATTGTAGAATAGGGCGTGATACATAATCATTTGCCTTTTGATTTCCAGTATGTATAAATATGGCATGTATTTGATATCCCATCTGCGTTAAAGCCACATCAATATCAATACTCTTTGCAATTATTTTATCATTTGCACCTGCCAAATCTTCCTCCAGCACTCTCTGTACTCCTTGAGCAAAATTAGACATTTCGTCTTGAGTAATAGAACCCACTCCATCTGCACGCCATTTACTTTGAACAAGAAATAACTTTTTCTGTGTTTCATCCAAAAATATCGCATCAATTCCCATATCATGGTAACCATCTGTAACTTAAACACTCGCCTGTGTCACTTCAAGCCCAGATTTCATGACTAATGCAAATGCAGCTAAAGCTCTTGTTTCAAAATGCTTATTTGTATCGTTTGGAAAGTCTGCCATGTCAACTTTACCTTGAAACATTTCCTGAATTCGAGCTTGTACTCGACGCATATTAATTTGCCATCTTTCGTTTTCACCTTTCTCGCTATATCATCTTAAAATACTCCAACGCTTCCCTTATAGCCGCTTCTTTCTCTGGCGGACATTTCGACTGTTTGAAATTTTCCGATTTTGGCAGGTTATAATTTGCCCTCTCAATAATTCCATATTTCTGCTTTATCTGTGCAATATAGAGATTACTTACCTTTAATCCGCTATGTTTCAATACATAATCCTTAATTTCTTCATAAGTGGCTTTGCTCTCCGCCGCCGTCAAATCAAATTCATCCATCTCTAATTCCACATTAATATGCTTCAACTTATTTGATTTAAGTTTTGAAAGCAACACGATACTTTCCACATGTGTCGACATCGGAAACATATCCACTGCCCTCACGCGCTCCACCTTATATCCATGCTCCCCAAGGATCTTTACATCCCGCGCCAGCGTGGACGAATCACAGCTCACATAAACCACTTTTTCCGGTTCCATTTTTATGATTGTGTCAAGGCAAACCGCATCGCAGCCCTTTCTTGGCGGATCTACCACGATAACGTCCCCGTGAACATGGTTCTTCTCATACTGCTCCGGCAGTACTTCCTCGGCTTTTCCAACAAAGAATTCCACATTTTCAATCCCGTTCCGCATTGCGTTCTCTCTGGCGTCCTCAATGGCCTGGGGAATAATTTCAACGCCATACACCTTTTTTGCCTTTTTCGCAAGAAAAGAAGAAATCGTGCCGATCCCGCAGTACAAGTCCCAGACCGTCTCGCCTCCGTGGAGGTCCGCAAACTCCAGCGCCGTGTTATAAAGCCGCTCTGTCTGCACTGGATTTACCTGATAAAACGAAAGGGGAGAAATTCTGTATTCGATACCTGCAATGCAGTCTGTAATATATCCCGGACCATGAAGGTTAATAATTTTACCCCCCATGATCACATTGGTTTTCTCTTTGTTTACCGAGAGGGAAACACTGGCGGCTCCTGCCTTCACCAAACGCTTTGTGAGCACGTCCGCATGGGGGATGTGGTCGCCGTTTATCACCAGGCATACCATCCGTTCCCCGCTTGCAAATCCCTTCCGCAAAAGCACATGCCGCACCAGTCCTCTGTGGTCCTCTTCCATATATGGTTTTATGTGATACTCCGTCATAAAATCCAGCACCACTTTTAAAAGCCTCTGATTTTCCTCACACCCCAGCACACAGTCAAGCTCCGGTATGGGAACCAGCGCATGGGTACGCCCGGCATAGAAACCGGCTGTGAGAAGTCCGTCCTTTCCCACGCCAATAGGATACTGGGCTTTATTCCGGTATCTCCAGGGCTGTTCCATACCAATAATGGGCTCCATCACAACGGCTCCGTCCACGGTCTTTGCCTCATTCTCCTGGCCTGGCAGAAACAGGTATTCCAGTCCCCCAATCCGTTTTAAATGATTATATACCTTTCTCTCCTTGAACTTTAGCTGTTCCCTGTATGAGAGTTCCTGCATCTGGCATCCGCCGCAGGACCGGGCCACGGGACATCTGGCTTTCACGCGTCCCGGCGCCGGCTCAATCACCCGGACCAGCCTGGCAAACCCGTAATTTTTTTTCATTTTCATCGCAGACGCCTCAATTACGTCCCCTATGAGTCCATCCTTTACAAACCAGGTATATCCGTCGGTTTTTCCGATTCCGGAACCATCCTCGCCCATATCCTCAATGGTCATTTTAAATTTATCATTTTTTTTAATTTCCATAGACGATTCTTTCCTTATCCCATATTCCTTCCCTGATCAACAAGTTCAGGCGAATCCGCGCGGACAGATTGCTAGAGTGTGTCTGAAAATTGCTTTCCGGCAGCTGTGCGTTTCTGTGCGTCTCACTTCGAGGGAGATTGGGCTCAAATGAACGCGGCGCAGCATCACTACGTCTGTGTTTTTTGGCCTGCACACTCGAAAAAACATCCTACGTGACTAATCCAGTTATTTATTGAACGATGTACTAATTGTCCCCGGTCCGTCTCACATTGCTTTCCATGAACCTGTTATAACCAAGCCATCCCATATTGTCCCCGGCCCCTTTAAGAATTTCTGTCATCGTCTCCAGCTTTGCGTCCGCATTATCTGCAAGATTCAGCGCCAGAGCCTCAATCAAGGCCGGCTTTTTGGGCGAGCCATATTCCAGCTCCCCGTGATGGGCCAGGATACAATGGATCAGTTCGTTTTCCAGCTTTTTCGGAAATCCCGGCACAGAAGTAATTTTTGCTTCCACCATCTGAACTCCAATCATAATATGTCCGATCAGCTGTCCCTCATCCGTATAATCATTTTCCGGGAATGAAGACAGCTCCTTTGTCTTTCCAATATCATGGAACATAGCGGCTGTTAAAAGAAGATCCCTGTTTAAAGCCGGATACTGCCTGCTGAAATAGTCGCACATTTTTACCACGCTTAAAGTATGTTCCAAAAGACCGCCCACAAAACCGTGATGCACGCTCTTGGCCGCGGAATGGGAACAGAACACTTTTATAAACGCCGCGTCACTGACGAAAAATCCTGCTGCCAGCTTTCTTAAATATTCATTCCGGATGGTGGTAATATACTGGGTCAGCTCATGGTGCATGGCTTTTACATCCTTAGATGTCACCGGAAGATAATCCCCCGGATAGTACTCTCCCTCATCCGCCCTGCGAATTCGTTTTACATTAAGCTGAAAAGAACCTTGAAATACGGTAACATCCGCATCCACAAACACATAGTCCATGGCCGCAAATTCACTGATACCGGGAGAATTTAGCTCCCAGATTTTCGCATCTACTGTGCCTGTTTTATCCTGCAGCGTAATGGAACCGTATTCTTTCCCGTTTTTTGTAAGCGCAATTTGTTTTGTCTTGCAAAGAAAAACGTCTGATACATGCATTCCTTCCCGAAATGTTTCAATAAATTTCATATGAACTCCTATCTCCCTTCAAGCGCCGAGCCAGGCGAATTACCTGGCTCCTATTGATACACTATATTCAATTTCTTTATATTCATCAATTCCCTTTCGCTGTATCACAACTGTAACCTGCTCCCCGGTATTCATGTTTTCAAGCAGGTTCTGAAAATCGCGAAGAGAGGCGATCTCTTTTCCCTGGATTTTTGTCAGGATGTCACCATTCTGAATTCCTGAAAGATAAGCCGGGCCCTCTGCAATGGACTCGGTGATATAAACTCCCTGTGGAATCCCCTCCTCCTGCATGGATTCGGTTACATCCTGTCCCTTAATTCCTATATAAGGAATAGGAATTCCGTTGCTGAGTCTCTGGAGGCAATCCTTATATTCGGAAATCGGCATAACCATAGTCACACCGTCCATCTCCTCAGCCCCAAAAAAGTCCGTGGCCCAGCCCACAAGCTGGCCTGATAAATTCAGAAAAAACGTTCCCTTTTCCGTATCACAGTCAAAATCTGTATACAACACCCTGGTATTGCCATCGGCCGTCTGGACTCCCCGGGCCACATAAGACACAATACCGCGTTTCACAGAATGAACGTGTCCTGCCGGGCTTCCCACGGCAACCATCATGTCTCCAACACGGACCGTATAGGAATTTCCAAGATCAATGGCCTGAATCCAGTCTCTGGTGGTATCTGAAAGGTCAGCTGTATTCACGGTCAGAGTCACCATACCGCAGACCATATCCCGCCCTTTCAGCGCCCCCGGCGCAACGCTTCCGTCGCCAAACACAATCCGCAGGGAATCCGCATTTTCCACTGCCTCTTCTCCCGCAAGTATCACAACCTCGCCGGCATTGGCCGCCAAAATCATTCCGGCATACTGGCCAGTGCTTTCCACCGGATTATCGAACCAGTCCATCTGATGTTTCACAGAGGATACCGTTACAATACTCTTATCAGCGTTCTGACCGATTTCACGCAGTACCTGATTGTATTCTTCAATTTTTTCTGGTGTCCATGGGAAATTCTCAATTTCCCTTTTGACAATCTCCTCCACATCTTCCCTGGCTACTTCAACCTGGCTTTCCGCCGGCGAAGTCTCCTCCATCGTTTCTATCTGGGTCGTTGTAATGCCTGGCTCGTCATCCCGCTCAATGGTAATGGGAATGGGGACTGATTCTGTTTCTTTTCCCAGGAGTTTTTCCGCCATTGGTCTGGAAATCACAAAGCTCACTGCTGCCACGATACCAAAAATGACTGCAACCAAAAGAAAGCAGAAAATCCGGCAGACAACCTGCCTCCTGCTCATTGGCGGCTTTACTATTTTTTCCCTCATGAATCTCTTTTCATTTGGCGAATCGGTCATAAATCCAAAATCTCCTCTCCCCCTCATTATAGTTTTTTTGCCACTATTATGCAACAAAAATATCTCTAGGATATTCCAAAGCTTTGTGTTATACTTCATATTGTAGAAAGGATTAGTAACTGTTCCGCCGGTCTTTCGTATTTACTTCACTGACGCATTTACTTTCAGCGAAATGACAAGGCAAAAATCCTATCACGCAAGTGATTTTTAATGGATTTTTGCTCATAACTTTGAGGACGCTGAACAGTTACAGGGATTATTTATATGAACCAGAAAGTACTGCGAACCTTAGAATATTACAAAATCATAGAAAAACTGACAGACTATGCCGCATCAGAACCCGGCAAAAAGTTTTGCCGGGAACTCATTCCGTCCTCCGACTTTCATGAGATTGTTCAGAACCAGACGGAAACTGCGGACGCAGTGACCCGTGTCCGCCAGAAAGGAAACCTGTCCTTTTCCGGTGTGTCTGATATCAGGGACTCTTTAAAACGTCTGGAAATCGGCAGTTCCTTAAGTATCCATGAGCTGCTTTCCATCAGTGCGCTCTTAACATGCGCGGCCAGGGCTAAAAATTACGGACGGCACCCGGAATCAGAGCTTCCTGACGATTCCCTGGATGAAATGTTTCGGACTCTTGATCCCATTACCATCATTAACAATGAAATTACCCGCTGTATTCTCTCCGAAGATGAAGTTGCCGATGATGCAAGTCCGGGACTCAAGTCCGTCCGGCGCCAGATAAAGATTATCAATGACCGCGTCCACACGCAGTTGAACTCCATTTTAAATTCCAGCCGGACCATGCTTCAGGATGCTGTAATCACCATGCGGGACGGACGCTACTGTCTTCCGGTAAAGTCAGAATATAAGGGACAGTTCCAGGGAATGGTCCATGACCAGTCCGCCACAGGCTCCACTCTGTTCATCGAGCCCATGGCCGTCATAAAGCTCAATAACGAGCTGCGGGAACTGGAAATCCGGGAGCAGAAGGAAATTGAAATGGTGCTGGCTTCCTTAAGCCTGGGGCTCGCCCCTTATACAGAACCGCTTGCAGCAGATTTCGCGATCCTGTCCAAACTGGATTTTATCTTTGCCAAGGCTTCTCTTTCCAGACATTATAACTGCACCATGCCAAAATTTAACCATCACGGTTACATTCATATAAAAGACGGACGCCATCCGCTTTTAGACCCCAAAAAGGTAGTTCCCATAAACGTGTACCTTGGACGGGATTTTGATCTTTTAATTGTCACAGGTCCCAATACCGGAGGTAAAACTGTGTCCTTAAAAACTGTGGGACTTTTCACTCTCATGGGACAGTCCGGTCTTCATATTCCCGCCTTTGACGGTTCTGAGCTTTCAGTCTTTGATGAGGTTTTTGCGGACATCGGCGACGAACAGAGTATTGAACAGAGCCTGAGCACTTTTTCCGCTCACATGACCAACATTGTATCCATTTTAGGTCAGGCAGACAGCCGCTCTTTATGCCTGTTTGATGAGCTGGGGGCGGGAACAGACCCCACAGAGGGAGCTGCGCTGGCCATTGCCATCCTGTCCTTCCTCCACAACATGAAATGTCGTACCATGGCCACCACCCATTACAGTGAACTGAAGGTCTACGCGCTTACCACCGTCGGCGTGGAAAACGCCTGCTGCGAATTTGATGTGGAAACTCTGCGGCCCACCTACCGCCTTCTGATCGGTATCCCCGGAAAAAGCAATGCCTTTGCCATCTCTAAAAAACTGGGCCTGCCTGATTACATCATCGACGACGCCAAAACACATCTGGAATCCAATGATGAGGCTTTTGAGGACCTTCTGGCAAGTCTGGAATCCAGCCGCGTCACCATAGAGAAAGAACGGGAGGAGATCGCTAAATATAAGGCGGAAATTACCCGCTTAAAGAAAAATCTGGAGCAGAAAGAAGAACGACTGGACGAGCGGAAAGAAAGGCTGATCCACAATGCCAACGAGGAGGCCCAGCGGATCCTGCGTGAAGCAAAAGAAACGGCTGATCAGACCATCAGACAGATCAATAAGCTGGCCCAGTCCTCCGGAGTCGGGAAGGAACTGGAGGCAGAGCGGGCAAGACTCCGTGAAAAATTGGATAAAGTGGATAAAAATCTTTCCATAAAAAATGAAAAGGGACCGAAAAAGACAATTTCTCCAAAGAAAATCAAAATCGGGGATGGAGTAAAGGTGCTCACCATGAACTTAAAAGGCACTGTAAGCTCTCTCCCCAATGCCAAAGGCGATCTTTACGTTCAGATGGGAATTCTCCGTTCTCTGGTCAATATAAAAGATCTGGAGCTTCTGGATGAAGCGTCCGTTTCCGGGCCGGGACTGGATTCCGTGAAACAAAATAAGACAGGAAGCGGGAAGATAAAAATGTCCAAGTCCTTCTCGGTTTCTCCGGAAATCAATCTGATCGGAATGACTGTGGACGAGGCCATTCCCGTTCTGGACAAATATCTGGACGACGCCTACCTGGCCCATCTTCCGTCTGTCCGCGTGGTCCATGGCCGCGGAACGGGAGCTCTGAAAGCCGGCGTTCACAGACATCTAAAGAAGTTGAAGTATATACGGGAATTCCGGTTGGGAGACTTTGGGGAAGGCGATACCGGCGTGACCATTGTTACATTTAAGTAAACCTTCATGCGCCCAGCGGTCAGACGCACCGCAAAAATCTGGCGGCGCATCGGGCATTTCGAGTAGGAAGAGGAGGAAGTTCCATGGTTGATAAGCAGAGAATCTTGATTGTGGACGATGATGATAATATTGCTGAATTGATTTCTCTGTATTTAATGAAAGAGTGTTACGAAACAAAAATTGTGGGTGACGGAGAATCAGCGCTCCGGGAGTTTCCGGTTTTTAAACCAAATCTGGTACTCCTGGACCTGATGCTGCCAGGCATGGACGGCTATCAGGTGTGCAGGGAGCTTCGCACCTCCTCGCAGGTTCCCATTATCATGCTATCGGCCAAGGGCGAAATCTTCGATAAAGTCCTGGGACTGGAACTGGGCGCCGATGATTACATGATAAAACCTTTTGATTCCAAGGAACTGGTAGCCCGCGTAAAGGCAGTGCTGCGCCGTTATCAGGCAGGTTCCTCATCTCTTACGGTTTCCGGCAAACAGCAGGGAGAATTTGTGGAATACCCCGATCTGATTGTGAATCTGACTAACTATTCCGTGCTCTATAAAGGGCGCTCGGTGGATATGCCCCCAAAGGAACTGGAGCTCCTCTACTTCCTTGCATCCTCCCCCAATCAGGTATTCACAAGAGAGCAGCTTTTGGACCATATCTGGGGCTATGAATATATCGGCGATACAAGAACCGTGGACGTGCACATCAAGAGGCTCCGGGAAAAAATCAAAGACAACGACAGCTGGGCAATTTCCACTGTATGGGGAATTGGCTATAAATTTGAGGTAAAACGATGACCCACTCCCTTTACAGTAAATTTATCCTGGGGTATCTTCTGTTTGGGCTTCTGGGCTTTATCACCATCGCCACTCTCTCGTCCCAGATGACCTATCAGTACCTGATCGAAGAAAAATCTGACGCCATGTATGATGAGGCCAATCTTCTGGCCTCCTCCTACAGTGACATCTACCAGGGAAAAAATGTAAATTTCTCCACAGCCAGTCCACAGCTTCAGGCAGTAGCCACCTATCTGGATGCCAGCGCCTGGGTGTTGGATAACCGCGGCTTTGTGGTGGCAGAAACTTCTCCGGGCTCCCATGTGGGGACTGTTGTGGGGGGCTTTGATCCCACAGCGGCCGGGAACCACTCTTATATGGTGGGAAAGTTTTTCGACATGTTTGAAGAAAACACTCTGTCTGTCCTGGCCCCTATCACCGGGAATTTCAACACATACGGCTACGTGGTCCTCCATATGCCCATGTCTCAGGTACAGAGAGAACGGGACCAGATCTTGAATATTGTCTATGTGACCTCAGGCATCCTTTTCATCCTGTCTCTGATTATCCTCCTGGTGTTCACAAAAACTGTTTTCTTTCCATTAAAAAAGATCACAGCCGGAGCCATGGAATACGCCGATGGGAATCTGGCATACCCGATTAAGCTGGAAACCTCCGACGAAATGGGATATCTGGCCAACACGCTAAATTATATGTCCAGCGAGCTCAACAAGATGGAGGAATATCAGAAATCCTTCATTGCCAATGTATCCCATGATTTTCGTTCCCCTCTGACCTCTATTAAAGGGTATCTGGAAGCGATTTTAGATGGAACCATTCCGCAGGAGCTTTACAGCAAATATTTTAACATTGTAATTTCGGAAACGGAGCGCCTCAATAAACTGACTGAGGGAATGCTTACTCTGAATTCCCTAGACAGCAGAGGTTTTCTCTCCCGCAGCAACTTTGACATTAATCGGGTTATCAAGGACACAGCAGCCGCCTTTGAGGGAATCTGCAATGCCAGAAATATTGTTTTGGACCTGACCTTCACCACAGACGTACTGATGGTTTACGCCGACCTTGGAAAGATACAGCAGGTCCTATATAACCTGATCGACAATGCCATCAAATTCAGCCGCGACGATTCTGTTATTTACATCCAGACCCTGATTAAATACGAAAAGGTCTTCGTTTCCGTTAAGGACACCGGAGCAGGAATCCCCAAAGACAGTATCAAAAAAATCTGGGACCGTTTTTACAAAACCGATATCTCCAGAGGACGTGATAAAAAAGGTACGGGCCTGGGACTTTCCATTGTAAAAGAGATTATCCAGGCCCATGGGGAAAACATTGATGTAGTCAGCACGGTGGGAGTCGGCTCCGAATTTATCTTTACTCTGCCGAAAGCCACCAATCTTTAAAGCGGCTTCATTGTAACAGTTCCGCCTTAAATCTTCGCAAGGCTGAACTGTTTTGTGGAAATCCGTTCCACAAATTCTCTGTCATGTTCCACAAACACCAGCGTTGGCTTATACTTTAGAATCAGATCTTCGATCTGCATGCGTGAAAATACATCAATATAGTTAAGGGGTTCGTCCCAGATATAAAGGTGCGCCTGCGCTGCCAGGCTGGCAGCAAGAAGCACCTTCTTTTTCTGCCCCTCGCTGAAATCTTCAATACTCTTTTCAAGCTGTACCCGTGAAAAATCCATTTTCCGCAGGAGCATGTTTAAAAGCACAGGGTCAATTTCCTTTTCTTTTGCATAGTCCGTAAGCTTTCCCTTCAGGAATCCGGCATCCTGGGGTACGTAGGAAACCACGAGCCCGCTTCCGGCATGAATCTTTCCATGGTATGTCAGCGCCGTCACATCCGCTCTCGCGTACACAGTATTTTCAAAATCAGCTGCCCTTTCTCCTGCATGCAAATCCAGACAAGACAGCAAAAGCCTTATGACGCTGCTTTTTCCGCACCCATTTCTTCCCGCCAGGGCAATCCTGTCCCCACGGCAAATCTGGAAACTGACTCCCTCGGCCACAATTTTTTCTCCATATCCAATGGAGACATCCCGAAACTCTGCAAGCTGGTCTGCCCGGTACTCCATGGGAAATAACTTTAAGTCCTGAATCTCTTCCAGATTCTTTAAAAGCTGTGATTTTTCCTCTATAGCCCGTTCCTGACGCCGCTCCAGATTCTTCCTCCGCATCTGCATCCGCCTGGACTTTTCTCCGATATAGGCCCTGGTGTCTATGCCTCCTGTTGTGGAAAATTTTTCCGCGTTTTTGCGGCCGATTTTCGTTGCCTCCACCTGATCCGCCCATTCCCCGGACTGTCTGGCAGCGGCCTTTAGACGTCCGATATCCTTCTTAAGTTTTTCATTTTCCGCCAGTTCACAGGCATCCTGGCGCCGTTTATTCTCCCACCAGGAGGAAAAATTTCCCTTCTGAATTTCAATATTTGTTTTGTTGATAGACAGAGTATGGTCCGTGCAGGCGTCCAAAAGTCTCCTGTCATGGGATACCAGAAGGAATCCCGATTTTTTCCTCAGATATTCCCCCAAAAGCTCCCTTGCCCTCATATCCAGATGATTGGTGGGTTCGTCAATCAGCAAAAACTTATCATTACGCAGAAAGAGAAGCGCCAGAAGAGCCTTTGTCCGCTCTCCGTAACTCAATGTAGAAAAAGGACGGTACAGCACATCCTCTCCCAGCTCAAGTTTGGAAAATTCCCGGAATATTTTCCAGATTTCCCCCGGCTCTGTGGAACCAGGCAGAAGTTCCTCTGCGATCTCCAATGTA
>CAJUDN010000031.1:0-18122 GCA_910585355.1 uncultured Lachnospiraceae bacterium | reverse complement strand
ATTTATGACCTCATAGGGGAAATATTCAAACCCCACCGGAGCGGCTATGGTTCCGTTGTATTCAAACCTGCGGTCCTCTTCCCTCCGTCCGGAGTCCAGGAGAAGACGCATAAATGTAGTTTTCCCTCTTCCGTTTCTTCCGGTGAAGCCAAGTCTCCAGTCCGTATCCATCCGAAAGGATACATGATCAAATATCATGTCGCTGCTTCCCTCATAGGAAAACGACAAATCAACAATATTTATAAATGCCATGCTCATACCTCCTCATTTTGAATGATGAATTTTGAGTTACCGTTTACAGGACGGGGAAAAACGGACCGGAAGACGCCCCTTCCCGTGAACAGTAATAATTTTGAAAAGGCCGCAGGAATGCTTAATTCCTGCGGCCTTCTGTACAAACACATGGTATGACACGACATACTTTCCGTATCTTTCCTCTATACAGCATCGGCAAAAGACTTAAACATTTTCCTGCACGTGAGCATACCAAAAAACAGGGCGGTCCCCCATTATTTCTCCAATATGCTCCTCTCAATTAGCAAGAAAATGTATTGTACATCTTTTTCCTCCGCTTTCTTTTTTCGCTTTGGTACCGTTACGCTCAGCGCCTGCTACCATCGTTATCCTAACAGACTCTTCCGATTCTGTCAAGACCTATATGGAGCAGCAGACAGGTAGCCCGAAACCGTTACCTCATACAACCTTTAAAAACGCTTCGCGATAGGCCGTATCTCCACAACCATTGCGTTTTCGTAAAGTCGGCGCGGCGAACGCGCAGAACTGTCTGAACTGTTACTATATGGACTCGGCAATGTCATAAATTAACTGTTCAGACTCCTTCCAGCCCAGACACGGATCCGTGATGGATTTTCCGTAAATATGCTCTCCGATTTTCTGGCAGCCCGATTCCAGATAACTTTCCACCATAACTCCCTTAATAAAGTCGTGGATATCCGCGGAATGACGTCGGCTGTGAAGCACCTCTTTCACGATTCGAACCTGCTCTTCATACCTTTTGTTGGAGTTAGAATGGTTTGCATCCACAATGCAGGCCGGATTCAGAAGGTCCCTCTCCTGGTACAGACTGTAAAGCAGCTCCAGATCCTCATAATGATAGTTTGGCAGACACTGTCCATGTTTACTGACCGCGCCGCGGAGAATGGTATGGGTCAGAGGATTTCCTTTTGTCTCCACCTCCCATGTTCGGAAAATAAAGTCATGTCCATGCTGCGCTGCATAAACAGCATTTAACATCACACTCAAATCTCCACTGGTAGGATTCTTCATTCCCACAGGAACATCCACGCCGCTGGAGGCCAGGCGGTGCTGTTGATTCTCCACAGAGCGGGCGCCGATGGCAATATAGGAAAGCACATCAGACAGGTAACTCAAATTTTCCGGATACAGCATCTCATCAGCCGTGGTAAAGCCGTAATCCTGAATCACCTTCATATGGAGTTTCCGAATAGCCACCAGCCCCTCGTACATATTGGGCTTTTTCTCCGGATCAGGCTGATGCAGCATTCCCTTGTAACCACCCCCGGTGGTTCGCGGCTTATTCGTATATACCCGCGGTATCAGTATCAGCTTGTCTTTTACCTGCTCATGAACCCTGGCAAGCCGTCCTATATATTCGCAGACAGCATCCTCCCGGTCCGCCGAACATGGTCCGATAATCACCAGAAATTTGGTGCTCTTTCCCATAAAAACATCTGCAATTTCCTTATCTTTTTCTGCCTTCGCCTGCACGAACTCAGGAGCCAGCGGAAATTCCGCTTTAATTTCCTCCGGTGTCGGCAGGAGACTTTTATAAACAAATGACATGAAAACCTCCGGCCCATTCAAGTTTTGTAATGTATCTATTCGTGTTCTTCCCGTCTCTGGAAAGCGCTTCCGATTCCCATTTCCATTCTGTATTTTGCGACGGTCCGCCTGGATATTTGCATACCGATTTCTCCAAGCAGCCCTGCAAGCTGTTCATCACTGAACGGTTTTTGCTTACTTTCCTGATCCACAAGTTTTTTCAGCTGAGTCTTTACTGTATTCCGGCTCACATCCTCACTGCCGCCTTCACCGGATGCAATTCCTGCGGTAAATAAATCACGAATCAGAAGACAGCCCGCAGGCACCAGAACATATTTATCGCGGATAGCGCGGCTTACCGTTGATTTATGTATTTCCCGTTCCCCGGCAATTTCCTCCAGAGTCATGGGCTTTAAAGGCTCCTTCCCAAGGAAATAGCCGGCCTGCCTTCTTAAAATTCCCTCAGCGATTCCCTCCAGGGTCTTGCGGCGCTGTTCCACCGCACTCACAATAAACCGGGCACGACGCAGCTTTTCTTCAAAATATGTTCGAAGCTCTTCATCCTGCGCCGTTTCCATCATATGGACGTAAAATTCGTTAACTCCAATATTTCCGGTCCATTTATCATTAAGGCTGATGGCCCATTGTCCATCCTGGTAGTCTATAATGATATCCGGCAGAACATACTGAACCCTGTCCCCTCCATAGCCGTTTAAAGGCCGCGGATTTAATTCTTTAATGATATGAATCAGCTTTCTTACTTCCATAGAAGAGAGTTTAGTCTTTCTGGAAATATTGCTTATTCTTCCCTCCGCCACGTCGTTTAAATGAAAACGGATAATCTTTTCCAGATCCCTCTCCCGCTCCATTCCTTTAATCTGAAGCAGAAGGCATTCTTCCAGACCGGAGGCAAAAATACCTTTGGGCTCCAGGGTTTTAAGCTCTGAGAGTACGTCCTCCACAACGGAAATCTCCGTCCCCAGCGCCCCTGCAATTTCTTTTGCCGGAACCGGCAGATATCCGCTCTGTTCCAAAGAATGGATGCAGAAATTCACAATCTGCTTTTCCTTTTCTCCGAAGCAATCCCAGGATAGCTGCATGTTTACCATATCTTCAACGGAAGGCGGGCCATTCTCCACCTGGTAAAGCTCGCCCTCGCCATCATCATCTCTTGCCCCCCGGTTATAAAAACGGTCATACTCCCGGTAAGTAACCGGGACATCAATATCCTGTTTTTCCGCTGAATATTCCATCAAGGGATTTTCAATCTCTTCATTCTGTAAAAATTCACGAAGCTCTGTCATGGACATACTAAGAATGTTTAATGACTGCATCTGCACCTGTGATAAGACCTGTTTTGTCTGAAGAGAAAGATCCGCTTTCATTTCCAAAAAAATTCCCCCTGCCATTTCCCGGCCGGATTCAGGCCGGAGTCCTTACAGTTACTGTTGTTCCCGCGAGACGCTTCATCGCTCTCCGGCGCGGTACTTCTCTAACAGGCGGTTAATGCGCCCGGTGGGGTTCAGAAGCTCGCTTAAGGAAGAGTCATGGTTCAGGTTATCAATAATCAGGGCAATGTATTTGCTCATGTCAACATCAATATAGTAAGGCCTGGATAAGAGCTCCGGTGTCTGGTAAACCAGATTTGTGGTCAGAACCCTGTCAATGATTCCGTTCTCATAATATTCATCAAACTTCTTAAGGCCGCCGGTAAAAAGCCCAAAAGTAGTGCATACAAATACTTTTCTGGCCTTTCTTCGCTTTAATTCCTTGGCAGTATCCAGCATGCTTTCACCAGAAGAAATCATATCATCCACAATGATCACGTCTTTTCCCTCCACACTGGTTCCCAGAAATTCATGGGCCACAATGGGATTTCGTCCATTGACCACCCTGGTGTAGTCACGGCGTTTATAGAACATACCCAAGTCCAGTCCCAGGACGTTTGCAAAGAACACAGCTCTGTTCATTCCTCCTTCGTCCGGGCTGATGACCATCATATGGTTACTGTCGATCTGAAGATCCTTTTCATGCATCAGCAGGTGTTTGATGAACTGATAGGTGGGCTGCACGGTCTCAAATCCCTTTAGCGGAATCGCATTCTGCACCCTTGGATCATGGGCGTCAAAGGTAATGATATTTTCCACTCCCATACTCACCAGCTCACGGAGAACCAGAGAACAGTCCAGAGATTCTCTTCCTGTTCTCTTATGCTGACGGCTCTCATAAAGGAACGGCATAATCACATTGATGCGTCTCGCCTTTCCTCCCACAGCGGCAATCACACGCTTTAAATCCTGGTAATGGTCGTCCGGTGACATGTGGTTTACCATTCCATTCAGGGAATAAGTCAGGCTGTAATTGCATACATCTACCATGATATACAGGTCATCTCCGCGGACGGATTCCAGAATCTCCCCCTTTGCCTCACCAGAGCCAAACCGCGGGGTTCTTGATCCTATAATATAAGAATCTCTCTGGTAGCCGGCAAAAGCGATGGTTGTTTTATGTTCGCTTTCCCTTTCGTTTCTCCAGTCGGCCAGCCAGGCATCGACTTTCTTTCCCAGGCCTTCGCAGCTCTTCAAGGGAATCAGCCCTAAAGGTCCCACCGGGATTGTCTCAATCTCTTTCTCTTCGTACAGCATATTCTTCCTCCATATCGCATTAAGAGCGCCCCCGGAAAACCGGCCGAAAAGGCGGGTGCAGATAAAGTTTCCGAGAGTACTTATTGGGTTGCCACTGCCGCTTTCATTACCTTTATAACACCTTCCATCTGCCAAGTCAACCCGGTTTCCCGAAGCCCTTTTTCACAAGCCTTAAGTCCTCGCCCAAAAGCGGAAGAATCTTATACTGGCTCATAATCCGGGAAGTGACGCGCTCCGTAAATTCATCACGCATCCTGTTCAGGCTCAGGTTAGTAGAAATGATGGTACCTTTCTTCCTGTTCAGACGCTCATTGATACAGTAAAAAAGCTGGGACGCCGTGAAGGTATTAATGAGCTCTGTGCCCAAATCGTCCACAATCAGCAGATCACATTCTAAAATATAGGCGGCTCTGTCCTTTGCTTCCTCCTCGTCTCTGCCGTTAAACCGGCTCTCTGAGAAAATATCAAACATATCCGTAGCCGTCAGATATATAACCGAGCAGCACTTTTGTATCAGCTCTCTGGCAATACAGTTGCTTAAAAAGGTCTTTCCGCATCCTGTATTCCCTGTGAACAGAATGCTTCCCTTTTCCTCTCCGAAGCGGTCCACAAACGTTCTGCATTCCTCAATGACCACAGACATATAATCATAGACGGTCATTTTACTTTTTTCATCGATCTTCTCTCTGTCATAATATGCCATGGATAGGGTGTCAAAATTCTCCCTTTCCAGTATTTCCCTGATATTGGACTGATCATATAAGACTTCAATTTCCATCTGCTTAAAGCAGCGGCATTTTCTTCCATCCACCCGTCCCGTATCCTTACAGAGGCCGCAATGATACTGCATGTCCATATAATTTTTTGGATACCCGTTCCGCTCCAGATACTGAATTCTCTGTTTTCTTAATAGAGCAGCCTCCTCTTTCAGCGCCCTGGCGCTTTCTGTATCGCCCATCAGATTCTTTCTTCCCGCCTCAGCCATGGCCGCGGCAATCTCGTCATTTAAAGCCTCAATCTGCGGAATTTTTTCATAGATTTCCCGGATTCTTTTATCCTGCTCCCGTTTGTTCTGGAACTGGCGTTTATTGTACACCCGCATAATCGCGTCAAACTGTGAATTACTCAGCGCCATCTCCGGTTCCTCCCTTCTGCTGCCGCTTTCTCATCCCTTCCCAGATATAATCCTCGTAGTTATAGGATCTCTCCTCAAAATTCTTAAACCGGTTAAGAGACGCGGTTTTCTTTCCTGTCTCCCTGCTCTGGCCCTGAGTCCTAGATACCTTTCTCCGTTTGTCCAGCTCCTCCACATCCCGCAGAACCCTCACGCCGCTTTCCCTCCAGCCGGATAAGATTTTATCGGCATAGGGAAAGCTGGCCGTTCCTGTGGACCTTATGGTCCTGTTACAGGCCTCTGTAACCAGACTGCTGTCAAACCCATACTCCCGGAACCATTTTCTCATAAACTCCAGTTCGGCAGTACCGGGATTGCGATTGACAATGCCAAAGGCCTTCATCACCGCCGACACGTCTCTGGAAAAACGCAGGGTATAGTCTCTGGCCTCCTCCCTGGTCTTAATTCCCATCTGATACCAGTTTAAGGCCACCTTTTCAATATAACGGATACTTCCATGGCCGCCGCCCGCACAATACTCTGCCAGATACTCCAAAAGATCAGCGGACATTTTAAGACCATCGTAAAAATACGCAAATTTTTCGCACTCAATCTGGGTAAAAGTTTTTCCCATATACTGCTGCACCGCATATAGAAGAGCCGAAAACTCTTCGTCCTTCGAGAGCCGCTCCAGACATTCATAGCTGTCGCCCGGCTCGGGAATTTCCAGAGCAGGAGCGATCAGTTCCGCCTGGGACGCTGCCAGAGTTTCCCTGGCCGCCGCTTCCACAGGATCAGCAGTCTTTGTACGCTCCTGTTGAAGGATTCCGGCATCCCCCCAGTAAGCAATCGCCCGCTTCACATCGGCATCCGTGTGATTTAGGGCATCCGCGATGGAAGAAACAGTAATTTCCTCTCCCTCATGACGCAAAAGATACAAAAACACCTTCACATATTCCCCATTGGCTGCCGCCATGTAATTGTCAATAAATTCGTTTGATACCGCTGTCACGCAGACGGACATCCTGTTTTTCAGCCCCAGATTCATCTTTCCTCACCTTGACTTCCTTCCTGTCCCCATAATAACACAGGTTTCCAGAAAATAAAATAGCCGGAATTATCCACAATTCTTATTGTGGATAATGTGGATAACGAGGATAAATATGTGACATAAGAGGGGAAAACCACCGCGAATCCTGTCGAATGCCTTTCATTTCCAGGGTTTTTCCCAATTATTGGATTTCAGTTATGTTAATCAAAAAATCCACATAGTTTTCGCCGGATAACTGTTGAAAACTATGTGGATAATGTGGATAACTTACTGTCCCAACAGCTTTTCCCCTACTTTTACAATATCTCCGGCCCCCATAGTTATCAACAAATCGCCGTTGACACATTTTTCCAAAAGAAATTTTTCAATTTCTTCAAAACCCGGGAAATAATGGCTGTCTGTGCCCAGGGCTGCTATTTTTTCTGCAAGCATTCCGGAACTTATCCCCAAAGTATCCGTCTCCCTGGCCGGATAGATATCAGCAAGAACCACATGATCCGCCATGGAAAGCGCCCTGGCAAAATCATTCATAAACGCTCTGGTCCTCGTGTAGGTATGGGGCTGGAAGACGCACCATACCTCCCTATGGGGATAATTCTGTGCCGTTGACAGAGTTGCCACAATTTCCTGGGGATGATGGGCGTAATCGTCAATAATGGTTATCCCCCGAAGTTCTCCCTTTTTCTCAAATCTGCGGTGGGTTCCGGAAAACGCCAGAAGGCCTGCCCTGATTCGCTCATTTTCAATGCCCAGCTCATGGGCGGCAGCGATGGCCGCCAGGGAATTATATACGTTATGGATGCCGGGCGCCCCAAGGGTAATTTTGTCCTTCCCGATTCCATCCACCAAAAGCGTAAAGGAAGCGCAGGCATTATGATCGAAGACAATATCTGCCGCGCTGTAATGGCTCTTTTTTGCATCGCTCCCCACGGTAATCACGCGGCACGGGATTCCTTTAAAGATTTCCTCATAGTCTTTAATATCGCTATTGATAATCAGCACCCCGTCCGCCGGGAGAATCTTCACAAACCGCCGGAAAGAATCGCGAATTTCATTAATATCCTTGAAGAAATCAAGATGATCCGCCTCTACGTTCAAAATAATCTCCATGGTGGGAAAAAACGATAAGAAGCTGTTGGTGTACTCGCAGGCCTCCGTCACAAAAAGATCCGAACCGCCCACCCGAATATTTCCGCCGATTGCATCCAGCATTCCGCCGACAGAAACAGTCGGATCTAATTTCGCATCCATAAGAATTTCCGATAACATGGACGTGGTTGTGGTCTTACCATGGGTTCCCGCCACAGCGATAGACTGCCCGTAATTTCTCATGATCTGTCCGAGAAGCTCAGCTCTGGTAAGAACCGGAAGTCCCTGTTTCACAGCCTCCGCAAGTTCAGGATTGTCAGCATGAACCGCTGCCGTATACACTGCCGCATCAATTCCTTCTATAATATTTTCTGCCCTCTGGCCGTAAAAAATCTTTGCTCCATGGGCTTTCAGCTTTTCTGTAAGCTCTGACTCATGGGAATCAGAACCGGAAACTGTAAAGCCGCGCTCTAAGAGTATCTCTGCCAGACCGCTCATGCTGATACCGCCAATACCGATAAAGTGAACATGGTTTGGCTTTTTAAAATCTATATGATACATACGTAACTCCTCTCGGATTCATATAATACTATATGTCTGATAACCCGGACCGCTTTTTGTCCCGGCTACTCCCGTTAATGATATCATAAAAAAAGCAGAAAATCCATAGGTTCTCTGCTTTGTTCACTCTTTTCTGTTTTCTAACAGGTAACCGTTCGGGTCCCCGCTAAACTGTTACTATCACAAAACAGCTAAATCCGGCTGTTGATTCTGAGAGGGATCCAGACTTCCAAAATAATCGGGATACATCTCCATAAGTTTTTTTTGCCTGGCAATATTAGGGTCATTATGCCGTTCCATGGTGTCTTTAAGTCCCTGCTCATCTCCGCTTACAATGCATTCCAGAATTTTCTTGTGTTCATCAAAAGTATCCTGCATTTTTTCGCTAAACGATGAAATATCCAAAAGTCTGTACCGGGTATTATGAGACCGGCATAGCTTATCCCAGATGACCGGATATCCGGCGCAGGAAAAGAGCATTCGGTGAAACTCGCCGTCAATTCTCAGATAGTCCGCAATATTCTTATCCTGAATTGCCAGCGAAAGGGAAAACATATTTTCAATAAAATTCTTCTGAATCTGCGGTTTTTTCCTACACAGTTCAAGGAAAATATCCAGTTCGATCACATGCCGCATTTTCATTAGCTGACGTACATATTCTATATCAATTTTGGAAACGTAGGTCCCCCGCTGTGGGTAGATTTCCACCAGCTTTTCATTCGCCAGGAGAATCAGTGCTTCCCTCACGGGGGTTCTGCTGACATAAAGCTGTTCCGCCAGGAAAGACTCCTTGAGCATCTCACCTGGATAGAATTCCAGACTTACGATTTTATTTTTAAGGATGCCGTACACATCCGCTCCTCTTACCGCCATTCTCTTTCCCAGAATTCCTTCCTCAAAGTACTTAAAATCCCTGTTGGAAATGATTCCCAGCAAGTCTATTAATTATCTTACAACGTATTTTCCGTTTATGTCAAGCAAAACCTCCCTTACGGTTTTGCTCTAATATGCCTTTTTCAAGGTATACACATTCTCCTTCCGGTTCTTTAGCGTGTAAAGCTGGTTCCTTGCTTTTTCCAGATAGGAAAAGTCAATTTCAGCAATCGCCACACCAGGTTCCTCGCCCATCATGGCAATTACCCGTCCCCATGGGTCAACAATCATGGAATGCCCGTACATATGGGCATTGGGCTTTTTGCCACACTGTCCGCATGCCAGCATATAACACCCGTTTTCAATGGCGCGGGCGCGTATCAGCGGCTCCCAATGATCTTTTCCTGTCATAAGAAGAAAAGCAGCCGGCAGTGTCAGGATATCAGCACCTTCCAGAGCCTGAAGGCGGAACAGCTCCGGAAAACGCACATCATAACAGATAGAAAGTCCCAGCTTTCCCATATCTCCCATATCGCATGTACCGACTTCTTCCCCTGCTCTCTTACGGTCAGACTCACGGTAAGAGCCCGCACCTTCCACATCTACGTCAAAGGTATGCACCTTTCTGTATTTGGCGGCGAGTGTTCCTTC
The DNA here is from genome assembly GCA_910585355.1 of uncultured Lachnospiraceae bacterium. Lineage (GTDB taxonomy): Bacteria > Bacillota > Clostridia > Lachnospirales > Lachnospiraceae > CANRXD01. The sequence continues at coordinate 8,335 of CAJUDN010000031.1, read as the reverse complement.
CGGCGTAAGAATCATGGTGGTGTTATATGTTTTTACAGAATCTCCCGGAATCCGCTCAGTGATGCTGCCGCCATGAATCCAGATTTTATGTTTCGCAGCCAAGCGGGACAGCAATTCGAAACATTTTCCGCCGGGAATATCCTCCGCGTACTCAATAGGGGTAGGACCCTGATAAGTCCACACTTCCGGCAGAATCAGAAGCTTCGCCCCGCGGGCCGCTCCCATTTCAATCAGCTCCTTTGCTGCCTTTAAATTCTCCTCATAATTTTCTCTCGGGTCCAGCTGAACCACACCTGCAAGATAATTCTGTTTCATATTAACCTCCTTAGCATTTAAACTGTAACTCCAAACTCTGTTTTCATATATTCCACAATTCTGTCCACACACCGCTTTACAATCTTTTCTCCCTTTTCAGCAGTGCCAATGGTGGCATCCCCCAGCAATGCGTTTGGAGCCGTCTTATCAAAAGGCACATAGGTCACAATATCGGAATCCCGAACAAAACCTTCACGGGCCGGGCCGGCATTTCCTGCTTTTTCCATATCCACATATTCAGGATATAAATAAAGAAGCACGGAAGTACCGCATTCACTGGCATGCCCATGCGCCATCCATCCGGTGTTTTCAAGAATTCCTGTACCTTTTCCCTGTGTAAACCGCCACCAGTCAATCTGGGCTCCCTTGATTCCATACTCATCCTGCATTTTGCGGATCACATGGCCAATCAGCGGAACATTTCCCGCATGACCGTTAATAATCATGAAATTCTTAAATCCCCATTTAATCAGAGATTCCATAATATCCTGAAAAACCAGTGTCCATGTCTCCGGGCAGATACATATGGTTCCCGGAAAATTTCCCAGAGAATAGGATTCTCCCACTTCCAGAGAGGGCCCAATCATTGCATTGACCTTTTCCGCTGTCATTTCCGCTACTTTCTGTGCGACCAGAATATCGGACCCCATTGGCAAGTGAGGTCCATAACCCTCTGTGGCGCCGACCGGAATAATGACCGTATCACATCCGATCTTCTTTTTTGCGAATTCTGCTGTGCTCATCAGCTTAATCCACTTTGTTCCTTCCATGTTTTCTTCCTCCTTTTCTTATGATTAAAAGCAAAATTGCCAATAATCGCTCTTCCATTACTTTTTTGTGGCATTATTTCAAAAAATCTCTAAAAAATAACATTTAATTGTTGAAAAATCTTTTAGAAAATAGTATTATACTAATATATTAATATTCTACATCTCTTATTTGCAACTGTCAATTCAGAAATTAAAAACTTATTTAATGAAAGGAGCTATACAACATGAACATGGATGAAGCGCTCATCAAACGTTTTCTGGCTGTGGATCCTGCCACGGTTGGCCACTATATCGGAGGAGGGTATATGAAGCCGGAAATGAAACCCATTCGCCGGGACGATGACCGAATGATCGGTCCCGCCTACACGGTACGGATTTCCGGACGCGATTCCTGTGCTCTCTATTATGGAATCAAGCATGCGCCCAAAGGTTCCGTCATTGTGGTAGACCGTTGTGGAGATAATACCTTTGCCTGTTGTGGGGAAATGGTCGCAACCTATGCACAAAGCCGCGGCATGGCAGGAATCGTCATTGACGGTCCCGCAACAGATTCCCGGGCCATCGAAAAACTGGATATGCCCGTTTTCTGCACCGGAATCTCCGCCGTTACCACTATGATTTACGGGGCTACTGGAGAAGTGCAGATTCCCGTTGTCTGTGCCGGAGCCCATGTAAACCCTGGCGACTACGTATTCGGTGATGCCGACGGAGTAGTAGTACTGCCTCCGGACGGATATGAAGATGCACTGAAAAAAGCGGAAGAATCTGTTGCCAGAGAACTGACCTTACGGGAGCATTTCCGTTCCGGCGGCGACCCCTTATGGAATGTAGACCAGCTCTTTACCGTTGGATTGACAGATACCATTGCTGAGTTAAGAAAATTCAATAAATAATTTGGCCATAAGGCCGATCATAAAAAGGAGGATATCTACCTATGAAAAGAAGGAAAGTATCACGTATCATGTCCCTGTTTCTGGCATTGACCATGACATCTCTTCTGGCAGCGGGGTGCGGACAAAAAAGCAGCCCGAACGGCTCCGCCGATGCCCCGGCCAATGCTGACAGCACCAGCACCGACCCCAGTGCCAGTACCGGTACCACTCCGGCCTACAAGGACACACTGACCATCGCCCACTGGGAAGAGCCCACAACTCTGGATCCCCAGGCACAGGGAAAGATGTCCTGCGGAGCGGTAACCGTTCAGATTTATGACACCCTGATTACACTGGATGAAAATAAATCTCCGGTGCCTGCACTCGCCGAAAAGTGGGAACAGATTGACGATACTACATTCCGTTTCTATCTTCGTGAAGGCGTTAAGTTCCATAATGGAGATACGCTCACTGCCGAGGACGTCCGCTACACCATCGCCCGTGCCTGCACCAATCCCGGAAGTTCCTCTACTTATAAATCCTTTGACGGGGAAAATACAAAAGTCATTGACGATTTAACTGTTGAGATAAAATTAAAATCTCCGGATGCATCCATTTTTGACACCTTAAACGGGCAGCGCGGCGGCATTGTCTGCAAGCGCGCTGTGGAAGAGCTGGGAGAAGACGCTTACGGCCATGCTCCCGTAGGTACGGGCCCCTATAAGCTTGAAGAATGGCAGACCGGAACGGAGCTCCACCTGGTCGCCAATGAAGACTACTGGGGAGAGGCCCCGAAAACTCCCAACATCGTATTCAAGATCATCACAGAATCCGCCAACCGTGTCATTGAGATGGAAACCGGAAATGCCGATATCTGCTTAAACGTTCTGGCCAGCGAGGTAGCCCGTCTTGAGGAGGCGGAAGGGCTCCATGTGGAAATGGGGACTGGTTACCAGTACACCACAGTTACGTTCAACATGCAGGACCCTGTTTTATCTGATATCCGCGTCCGTCAGGCTCTGGTAGCCGCCATCGATCGTGAAGCTATTGTCAATGCCGTATACAAAGGAACCGCGACAGTGGCTGACAGCATCATGCCTACAACACTCCTGGGAGCAAAAACCTACGATCCTAACCTTTACGATGTAGAAAAAGCCAAGGCTCTGTTGGCAGAAGCAGGATATGCAGACGGCCTGACCATCAATTTCGTTGTACAGCCGTTAGAAGAAATGCAGAGAATCACAGAAGCCATTCAAAACATGTGGAAACAGATCGGAGTAGAAACCAACGTCTCCACTGCTGAAGTAGCTGCTTATCTGGCTCAGGGCAATACGCTTCAGGTTGGTATCCGAAACGGAAGCGCTTCTGATCCCGCCAGCACACTGATTATTTATGACTCTGCATTCGGCGACCGCTTAAACTCCAACAATGCCGAACTGGATAAGATGCTGGCAGATGCCAAAGGCATCTATGATGTAAACGAACGCGCCGCTGCCTATCATGAAATCTGTGATTACCTGTGGGAAGCAAAATGGAGTCTTCCAATTGCGTTTAAAAAGACCATCTATGCACTTTCTGACAAGGTGGAGGGCTTTGAATTTGATACCATGAACTACCTTGAAATGGAGAAAATCAGCGTCGCTGAATAGATATGCTGAATAGGTGCAATCCGTAAATCTTCTTGATGTGTCCCGGTTTTTACCGGGGCGCATCCATTCTATATAGAAGAAAGGAGTTACAAAATTGCTTCGTTTTATCGGAAAACGTATTCTTATGATGATTCCGGTTCTGTTGGGGGTTTCATTGATTATCTTTACCATGATGTACTTTACCCCCGGTGACGCGGCGGACATGCTGTTAGGCGACAGCGCTACCATTGAACAAAAGGAACAGCTCCGGAATGACCTGAAATTAAACGAACCCTATCTGGTTCAATATATCAATTATATGAAAGGGGTTCTTTGCGGGAACCTGGGAACCTCCTATTCCACAAAGCGTCCGGTGACCGAGGAACTGCTGGACCGTTTCCCAACTACTGTCAAGCTGGCCGGAGCCGGAGTCTTGCTTTCTCTGTGTTTTGGCGTAACCATGGGAATTATTTCAGCCACAAAACAGTATTCCATTTTTGATAATCTGGCCACCTCATTCTCTCTTCTGGGAGTATCCATTCCCAACTTCTGGCTGGCTCTGATGCTGATCATCATCTTTGCAGTCAACTGGAAAATACTACCTCCGTCAGGACTGTCCACCCCCTTGCACTGGATTCTCCCCATTATTTCCCTGGGGATGAACTCAACCGCCACCATCATGCGGATGACCCGATCCAGTATGCTGGAAGTCGTACGTCAGGACTACATTCGTACCGCCCGGGCAAAAGGCCAGAAGGAACTGTTCGTTATTCTCCGCCACGCCCTTCCCAACGCTCTGATTCCCATTATTACCGTCGCCGGCCTCCAGTTCGGACGTCTGATGGGCGGCGCCGTTATGGCGGAAACCGTATTCTCCATCGCCGGGATCGGAAAGCTCATGGTGGATGCCATTAAACTGCAAAACTATCCGATTGTCCAGGGCGGAGTACTGTTAATCGCTTTCTCCACCTCCATTGTCAATCTGATTATTGATATCCTGTACGCTTTTGTGGATCCGCGGATCCGGTCTCAGTATATCAAACCCAAGAAAACCCAGACTGCCGGAAAGGGGGCTGTGACAAATGCCTGAGAAAACACAAGCTGAAATTGTTATAAAAAAGCAGAGCCAGATGAAAGAAATCATGGGAAGATTTGCTAAAAACAAAATGGCAATTTTAAGCCTCGGTGTCATTGTCCTTCTGATACTGATGGCCATATTCGCCGAGCAGATCGCTCCCTATGGACCAGACGACCAAGATCTGTCCCGTCAGTTTACCTATCCCTGTAAAGAATTTCTTTTTGGAACTGACGATTATGGGAGGGACATTTTAAGCCGTCTGATTTATGGCTCCCGCTATTCCCTGGCGGTGGGATTGATTTCCGTATCTTTTTCCTGCCTGGCAGGAGTTGTCTTGGGATGTATCGCCGGATTTTACGGCCAGCTTGCCGATAATATCATCATGAGAATCGTCGACGTAGTTCTGGCAATTCCGAATATTCTTCTTGCCCTCTCCATCGCCGCCGCCCTGGGTCCCGGCCTGGGAAATCTGATTGTAGCCGTGGGAATCGGCGCTATTCCCGGGTACGCAAGAATTGTCCGGGCCTCCATTCTGTCGGTAAAGCAGATGGAATATATTGAAGCAGCCCGTTCCATCGGCGCCAGCGACTTCCGCCTAATCGTGAAGCATATACTGCCCAACTGTCTGGCTCCCATCATCGTTCAAGCCACCATGAGTATTGCAATCGCAATTCTTTCTGCTGCTTCCTTAAGCTTCCTGGGACTTGGTATCACCCCGCCCACACCGGAATGGGGGTCCATGCTTTCTGCCGGACGCGCTTATATCCGCGACTTCTGGCCGGTTGTAACCTTCCCGGGCATGATGATTATGATTACTGTATTCGCCTTCAATATTCTGGGGGATGGCCTTCGCGACGCCCTGGATCCAAAACTGAAGGTTTAAGGAGGGAAATTATGGCAGAACCTATCTTAGAAGTTCGCAATTTAACCGTAGAATATACTTCCGGCAAATCCATTGTTCAGGCGGTGAATAATTTAAGCTTTACCCTGGAAAGAGGAGAAGCTCTTGGTCTGGTGGGCGAAACGGGAGCTGGAAAGACCACCACAGCCCTGTCCATTATGCAGCTTATCACTTCCCCTCCGGGAAGAATTAAAAGCGGTGAAATTATCTTTGAGGGCAGAGATTTAACAAAGCTTTCTCAGAGCGAATTAAGAAAGCTCCGCGGAGAAAAGATATCCATGATTTTCCAGGATCCCATGACAGCCCTGAATCCTGTGATTACTGTCGGTGACCAGATCTGTGAGGTCATCCATCTGCACGAAAAGGTATCACGTCTGGAAGCCACCCAAAGGGCAAAGAAAATGCTAGAAATGGTGGGAATTCCGGGAGAAAGATACTCTGATTATCCACATCAGTTCTCCGGCGGAATGAAGCAGCGTGTTATCATCGCCATCGCCCTGGCAAGAAATCCTTCTCTTCTGATCGCTGACGAGCCCACCACAGCTTTGGATGTAACCATACAGGCGCAGGTCCTTGAGATGATTGAACGCATTATTAAAGAACTTAAAACCACATTGATCCTGATTACCCACGATCTTGGGGTTGTTGCCGATATCTGCGACAAAGCCGCCATTATGTATGCCGGAGAAATCGTAGAATATGGCACCCTGGATCATATCTACAATCACACCATGCATCCGTACAGCATCGGACTCTTTGGTTCCATTCCCAACTTTAACGAGGATGTACGGCGGCTAAAACCCATCAAGGGTCTCATGCCGGATCCGACCAATCTTCCGAAAGGATGCAGTTTCTGTCTTCGCTGTCCTGATTGCCAGGACCGCTGTACGAAAGAAAAATTTTCTCCGGTGGAGGTGGCTCCCGGCCATATTGTCCGTTGCGTAAAATACATAAACGATTAGGAGGAATACATTTTGGCAGCTATTTTAGAAGCAAAAAACATAAAAAAATATTTTAAAACGCCAAAAGGAACTCTCCATGCGGTGGATGGGGTCAGTTTTTCCATTGAGGAAGGAAAAACCCTTGGCGTTGTCGGCGAATCCGGATGCGGTAAGTCCACCTTGGGCCGTGTGTTAGTGCATCTTTTGGAACGAACGGACGGCCAGATTCTCTTTGAGGGAAAGGATATCAGCGACCTCACCAAGGCAGATCTTAAAAATGTCCGTCAGAATATGCAGATGATCTTTCAGGATCCCTTTGCTTCCCTGAATCCCCGGCAGTCGGTCAGTGAAATCATCGCCGAACCCCTCCAGATTTACCGCCGGGTTTCCTCCAAAGCGGATCTGGAAAAGCAGGTTCTGGAGCTTATGGACACCGTCGGCTTGGCAAGGCGTCTGGCAAATTCCTATCCCCATGAGCTTGACGGCGGGAGGCGCCAGCGCATTGGAGTAGCCAGAGCGCTGGCTTTAAATCCAAAATTTATTGTCTGTGATGAACCGGTTTCCGCCCTGGATGTCTCCATTCAGGCACAGATCCTCAATTTAATGCAGGACCTCCAGGAAGAGCGAAATCTCACCTACCTGTTTATCACCCACAACTTATCTGTTGTAAAACATATTTCAGATGAAATTCTCGTGATGTATCTGGGAAAAATGGTGGAATTAGCCAGCGATAAAGATATCTTCCTGAATCGTCTCCACCCATATACCAAAGCGCTTTTAGCCGCGGTCCCGCTCCCCGTATACGGAACGGAAAAGAAAAAGCGCCAGTTGCTGCGCGGAGAGCTGTCCTCTCCCATAAATCCAAAGCCTGGATGCCGTTTTGCCGCCAGATGTCCTTATGCCAAAGAACAGTGTCATCAAAAAGAGCCGGCTCTGGAGGAGATCATGCCAAAGCATTTTGTCGCATGCCACTTCGCCAGGGAAATCAATGGGATATAATTCAGAAAGAGTGTAGCGCCAATGAAAAAAGACTTTGTATATCCATATATGCCAAACAGCGCCCCAAAGGCAAAAAAAGAAATGATGGACGCCCTTGGTATTTCTTCTGTTTCAGACTTATATAACAGCGTTATCCCAGAAGATCTCCGCCTTGACAGGCCGTTAAATCTGCCGGAACCCATTCCCGGAGAACACGCCCTGAAAACGCACCTGGAATCTATTCTCGAAAAGAACAATTCCTGTAATGAGTATCTGAACTTTCTTGGAGCCGGATGTTACCGGCATTTTGTTCCTGCTGTTTGTGATGAAATTGCAGGCCGGGCAGAGTTTCTTACTGCATATTGCGGCGATACCTACTCGGACCATGGAAAAATGCAGGCCATTTTTGAATATCAGAGCATGATGGGAGAACTTCTGGACCTGGATGTAATCAGTTATACCACCTATGATGCCGGACAGGCGGTTTGCTCTTCCCTGCGGATGGCCCTGCGGCTTGGAAGAAGCAGTCAGAGAAAGGAACTGCTGCTTCCCGCCACAATGAATCCTGAAATCCTCTCACAGGTGAAAAGCTACTGCCGCGGTGTGGCACAGATCCGTATCATGGACTGTGACCCAAAAACCGGGCGGGCAGACCTGGCGAAACTGCGTACTATGCTGTCAGACAAAACAGCCGCGGTCTTTTTGGAAAACCCGTCCTATCTCGGTTTTTTTGAAGAAAATGCGGAAGAAATCGGCCGCATGGCTCACGAAACCGGAGCTGTTTTCATTGTTTCTCCTGACGTTGCTTCCCTGGGCGTAGTAGAAAGCCCCGCCAATTATGGAGCCGATATC